>CAYWNK010000019.1:0-41268 GCA_964459495.1 uncultured Planctomycetaceae bacterium | reverse complement strand
CAGTGATCGCCCCCCTTACCCAGTCCAGCGCCGACGACGCGGATCGATACCAGCTGGCCTGGACCGCCCATCCCGCGGATCTGATGACGCCGGTGAGGTGCTTCCTAGCCCTGCGCGCCACCGGGCACCGGCCATGCCTGCTGGAGTCGGTCGAAGGTTCTGAGCGGCAAGCGCGCTATTCCTTCGTCGGAGTGGACCCCGACGGGCACTTCCGCGGCTTCCGCACCGGCAGTCGGCTGGAGCTGAACGGCCAGATCGAGGAGCTGAGCGGGCCCTGCCACTTCGCGCTGCGCGAGGCCGCAGCGCGCAGCGCCGCCCCGGCACCGCCGCGCGGGCTGCCGCCGCTGGCCGGCGGTTGGATCGGCATGTTTGCCTACGAGTGGGCCAGCACCCTGGAGCCGCGCATCCAGCGCCCCGATGCCGACCCCATCGGCGCCCCCGAGGCGCTCTTCGAGCACTACTCGGGGCTGGTCGCCTTCGATCACGCTACCCAGCGCCTGTGGCTGATGACTCGGGCGCCCAAGGGGGCCAGCAGCCACCGCCGGGCCCTCGCAACCCTCGAGCGGCTGGCCGAAGACCTGGATAGCGATCCTCCCCCGGGCGCGGGCTTCAGCCTGCTGGAGCCCGAGCCGCGGGCCAGCATGACGCCAGGGGACTTCGAGGCCGGGGTTGAGCGGCTGCGTGACGCGATCCGGGTGGGGGAGATCTTCCAGGCCGTGCCGAGCCAGCGCTTCGAGCAGCGCTTCGCCGGAGACCCGTTCACCCTTTACCGGGTGCTGCGCCTATCGAATCCGGCGCCGCACATGTTCTTTTTCGAGGCCGACGGGCTGACCCTGGTGGGCTCCTCGCCCGAGCGACTGGTCTCGCGCCTTGGCGACGAGCTCGAGGCGGTGCCCATCGCCGGTACTCGTCCGCGGGGGGAAGACCCCGGGGAAGACGCGCGCTTGGGCCGCGAGCTGCGCAACGATCCAAAGGAGGTCGCCGAGCACGAGATGCTGGTGGATCTGGCGCGCAACGACCTGGGACGGGTGGCCGCCGTTGGGACGGTGCGGGTGGCCGAGCACCTTGAACTCGAGCGTTTCCAGCGTGTACAGCACCTGGTCAGCCGGGTGCGCGCGAAGGCGGCGCCGGGCACCGACGCGATCGACGCACTCGCCGCGACCTTTCCGGCGGGGACGGTCAGCGGGGCGCCGAAGGTGCGCGCGATGGAGCTCGTCGCCGAGGTCGAGAAGGCACAAAGGGGCCCCTACGCGGGCGCCTTTGGCTACCTGGACTCGGCGGGCGATATGGACATGGCGATCACGATCCGCACCCTGGTCGCGCGCGCGGGCAGCGTGCACGTTCAGGCCGGAGCCGGGGTCGTATACGACTCCAAGCCCGAGCTTGAATACGCAGAGACGCTGCACAAGGGGCGCGCCATGTTCGAGGCCGTGAAGCTCGCCGCCGCCCCGGCCTTCCAACCCCGCGCCAGCGAGGATTCCCCCACGGAGGTTCCCCGATGATCCTGCTGATCGACAACTACGACTCATTCACCTTCAACCTCGTCCAGGCACTTGGCGTACTTGGGGCCGAGGTACGCGTCGAGCGCAACGATGCCTTGACCGTCGAGGAGGCGCTGGCGCTGGGTCCCGAGGCCATCGTTCTGTCGCCCGGGCCCGGCCGACCGGAGAGCGCTGGGATCTGCTTGGCGCTGCTGGAGGCGATGCCCGACGACCTACCCATGCTGGGGGTTTGCCTGGGGCACCAGTCGCTCGTGCTGCACTCGGGCGGAGAGCTCGAAATCGACGGGGCGCCCGTGCACGGCAAGTCCTCCGAGGTCGAACACGACGGGAAGGGCCTGTTCCAGGACCTGGAGCAGCCCTTTACCTGCGGCCGTTACCACTCCCTGCGGGCCAAGGCCGACAGCCTGCCCGAGGATTTGGTGGTCACCGCCAAGACCGAGGACGGCCTGGTGATGGCGGTGCGCCACGCGCGCCTGCCGCGCTACGGCGTGCAGTTTCACCCCGAGTCGATCCTCTCGCCGCGTGGCCCGCTGCTGCTGGCGAACTTCCTGCGGCTGCTCGGCCGCGCGCCCAGCCCCGAGGCCGTGACGGCGGCGCTGCAGGCGGTGGGCCTCGATGCGGGTGGTGCGGCGTGCAGCTAGCCGAAGCTCTGAGGCACGTCCACCGCGGCGGCGAACTCAGCGCAGACCAGAGCGAGGCGGTCATCCGCGGGGCCCTGGCCGAGGCGCCGGACGCCGTGCAGCTGAGCGGGCTGCTCGCGATGCTGGCCCAGCGTGGGGAGGCCACCCCGGAGATCCTCGGCGCCGCCCGCGCGCTGCGCGACATGGCTGTGCCCTTCGAACACGCGGCCCCCGAGGCGATCGACACCTGCGGTACGGGCGGCGACGGGCTGGGCACCTTCAACCTGTCGACGGCCTCGGCGCTGGTGGCCGCGGCGGCTGGAGCCAAGGTGATCAAGCACGGCAACCGCAGCATTTCGAGTTCCTGCGGGAGCGCCGACCTGCTGGAGGCCTGCGGCGTGGCCCTGGAGCTGAGCCCGGCCCAGGCGCGCACGGTGTTCGATGAGATGGGGATCACCTACCTACACGCGCCCCTCTATCACCCAGCGATGGGGATTGCCGGGCCGGTTCGGCGCAGCCTGGGGATTCCCACGCTCTTCAATTTGCTCGGTCCCCTGGTCAACCCTGGCCGGGTACGGCGGCAGGTGCTCGGCGTGGCGAAGCCCGATCGGCTGGACACTTACGCCGAACTGCTGAGCGATCTGGGTCACGAGCGTGGCCTCGTCGTGCATGGAGGCGGCGGCGCGGATGAACTGACCCTGGAGGACGGCAACCGCTCGGCAGCGGTGGGGGACATGCCGGCGTTTCCGCTGGATCCGCGGGAGCTTGGACTCGATGCGGTGCCGGTCGCCGCCTTGGCCGGCGGCGACGTGGCGAAGAACGTATCCCTGTTCGAGCGACTGCTCGCCGGCGACGGTGGTCCCCTGCGGGATGCTTTGCTCTACAACAGCGCGGCGGCGCTCGTCGTAGCGGGCGTCTGTCCGAACGGCACCGAGGGCCTGCGCCGGGCTGCGGATGCGATCGACAGCGGCGCGGCTCGGGCCCGGCTCGCCCAGTGGGCGGCACTCAGCCAGGCGGTGCAGGCATGAGCGCCACACGACTCGATCCGATCCTGGCGTCCGTGCGCGCGAACGCAGCCGAGCGCCGTCGTCTGCGCAGCATCCGAGATCTGCGCGCCGAGCTCGCTCCCGATCCGGCACGGGCCCAGCGTTTCATCGCTGCGCTGGGTGCCCCCGGCATGGGCTTTCTCACCGAGTGCAAACGCGCGTCGCCATCGGCAGGCGAGATTTCCAATGAGACTGACTTGCTCGCGCGCGCCCAGGCCTACGCGGCCGGTGGATCCAATGCGGTCAGCGTGCTCACCGAACAGAACCACTTCGGCGGCTCCCCCGAGGATCTGGCGCGGGTGGCTCCGGCGGGTCTGCCCCGGCTGCGCAAGGACTTCATCCTCGATGAGGGCATGGTGCTGGAGAGCGTGTCGATGGGCGCGGACGCGATCCTGCTGATGGCGGTCTGCCTGCCGGGCCAGCAGCTCTCGGAGCTGCGCGAGCTGGCCCGTGACTGCGGCTTGGCGGTCTTGCTTGAGGCCCACAACGCGGCGGAACTCGAGCGTTGCCTCGCGGTCGAGCCGGACCTCGTCGGAGTGAACGCTCGGGACCTGCGCACCTTTGAGGTGGACCTGGCTGTGGTGGAGGATCTGTTGCCGCGCATCGAGCGCCGGGCGAACGGTGGTCCCGTGCGGGTGGCCGAGAGCGGCATCCGCGGGCCAGAAGAACTGTGGCGCGTGCAGGCTGCGGGGGCCGACGCCGTGCTTGTGGGGGAGGCGCTCATGCGGGCTGGCGATCCGGCCGCGACCCTGCGCCAGTGGCGCGAGGCCCTCGATGGTTGATCCGCCCTGGATCAAGGTCTGCGGTCTGACCCGCGAAGTCGACGTGGAGCAAGCCGCGGCCGGCGGCGCCAACCTGTTGGGATTCGTGCACTATCAGCGGTCCCCGCGCGGGTTGAGCCTGGGGCGCGCGGCGGAACTGATTTCCAGGGCCCCGGCGGATGCGACGCCTGTGCTCGTCGTCGTGGACGCGGTTCCCGATCAGCTCGACTCCTGGGTCGCGCAAACCGGCGCCCAGGCGGTGCAGCTCTGCGGCGCGGAACAACCCGGGGACTTCGCTGGCTTCCGCGTGCCGATCCTGCGGCGCGTCGGGGTCGGCGCCCAGGCCGACGGCGAGATGGGGGCCT
Source organism: uncultured Planctomycetaceae bacterium (assembly GCA_964459495.1). Lineage (GTDB taxonomy): Bacteria > Planctomycetota > UBA1135 > UBA1135 > CAYWNK01. The sequence goes on along the minus strand of CAYWNK010000019.1, from coordinate 36,974 downwards.
GGCGTGATGTCGCGCGCGCCTTTGTTCTCGACCACCCCGCAGCCCCGGGCGGCACCGGCCAGGGGGTCAAGCTGGAGCTCGCCGCCGAGCTCGCGGCGCAGGCGCCCTGCCTCTTGGCCGGGGGCCTGGATGGGGGCAACCTAGAGCAACGGGCGGCCCGCGTACGGCCCGCGGGGGTCGACGCCGCTTCCCGCATCGAGGCGAGGCCCGGGGTCAAGGATCTCGAAGCCCTCACCGCCTATCTCAGCGCCGCGCGGCGCGCGCTGCTTTCGCCCGCTTGATCCATGACCACCCTCCAGCCCGACGCCTTTCAAGCACCCACCCGCTTCGGAGAGTTCGGGGGCTGCTACGCCCCTGAGACCCTGATGGCCAACCTCTTTGCCCTGGAGGCGGCGTGGCTGGACAGCCAGGGGGATGCAATGTTCCAGGAACGGCTCGAGGGCCTGCTGCGGGATTTCGCGGGCCGGGCTACGCCGCTCTTCCATGCGCAGCGCATGGGCGAGGAGCTGGGCCTCGAGCTCTGGCTGAAGCGTGAGGACCTGCTGCACACCGGGGCCCACAAGATCAACAACGCACTCGGGCAAGCCTTGCTGGCCCTGCGCATGGGGAAGCGGCGCATTGTCGCTGAGACCGGGGCCGGGCAGCACGGCGTCGCAACCGCGACGGCCTGCGCACTGCTCGGACTGGAGTGCGTGATCTACATGGGGCGCGTGGATGCGGAGCGTCAGGCGCCCAATATCCAGCGCATGGGCTTGCTCGGGGCGCAGGTCGTCGAGGTCGAGCATGGCCAGGCGACCCTGAAAGACGCGATCAACGAGGCGATGCGCGACTGGGTGGGCGACCCCGGCGGTACCCACTATCTGCTCGGCAGCGCGCTGGGGCCCCACCCGTTCCCTTCGATCGTGGCGGGCTACCACGCGGTCATCGGGCGTGAGGCGCGCGAGCAGATTCTCTGCCACGCGGAGGGCTTGCCGGACGTGGCGCTGGCCTGCGTGGGCGGGGGCAGCAACGCGATTGGGCTCTTCCGTGGGTTCGTCGACGATCCCGGCGTCGAGCTCGTGGGGGTGGAAGCCGGCGGACGTTCCCTGGCGCCCGGCGAACACGCGGCGCGCTTCGAGGGCGGCCGGCGCGGCGTCCTGCACGGCTGCGACACCTGGCTGCTGCAGGACGAGCACGGCCAGATCGAACGCACGCACTCGATCTCGGCGGGGCTGGACTACCCCGCGGTCGGCCCCGAGCACGCGCACCTGCTGAAGACCGGCCGAGCGGCCTACTGCAGCGCGTCGGACGACTCTGCCCTGGAGGGCTTCCAAATGCTGGCGCAGAAAGAGGGCATCCTGGCGGCGCTGGAGTCGTCGCATGCCCTTGGCTACCTCATCGAGCAGCGAAGGGCCCTCGCGGGCAAGCGCGTGCTGCTGAATCTCTCCGGCCGGGGTGACAAGGACCTGGCCACCATTCTCACCGAGCTCGAAGCGCGGGCGCAGGGAGGTGCAGCGTGAGGTCCCGACTGGAAGCAGCCCTGGATCTCTGTCGACAGACCGGCGAGGTGGGCATCGCTCCCTACGTGACCGCCGGGGACGGCGGGCTCGCCGCAACGCTGGCGGTGCTGCACGCGATCGAGGAAGCGGGGGCGCGTGTGGTCGAGCTCGGCCTGCCCTTCAGCGATCCGATCGCGGACGGGCCGGTGCTGCAGGCCGCAGCCCAGCGTTCGCTCGACGGCGGCACGACCCTGCCGGACGTGCTGGCCATGGTGCGCCGCTATCGATCCCAGGGGGGGAGCCTGCCGCTGCTGGCCTTCAGCTACCTCAATCCACTCCTGGCCGGCGGCCTGCGGGAGTCGACCCAGGCGCTGGCGGACGCGGGATTCGACGGCGTGCTGATTCCGGACCTGCCGATCGAAGAGGCTTCCGAGCTGCGCGCGGCCTGCGAGTCGGCCCGCCTGGACCCCGTGTTTTTCGCGACCCCCACGACGAGTGATGCGCGGATTGGGAAGGCCGTCGCAGCCAGTCGCGGGTTCCTCTACGTGGTGGGCAGGCTCGGGGTCACGGGCGCCTCTCTTGAGATGGACCCGGAGGTCGACGCCTACCTGGAGCGCGTTCGGGAGGCGGCGGGCGAGCTACCCCTGGGCGTGGGCTTTGGCTTGCGCGAGGCTGCCCAGGTGCAGGCCTTGGCGGGCCGCGCGGAACTCGCGATCGTTGGCACCGCGATGGTCCAGCGCATTCACGCGGCCCAATTGGCCGTCCCCGAAGGCGAGGACCGGGCGGCGGCTGGCGCGAAGGCCGCTGCGGAATTCGTGGCGGAGCTGCAGGGCTAGCCTGCTAGAGGCCCGCGGCTGCGAACATCTCGAGCAGCTTACCGGCCGAGTAGCCGCGGTCGTGGAACCAGATCACCTGGCCCTCGGCGTCGAGCAGGAGCACCCTTGCATTGCGCGGGTCCTCCGTGCCTGTCCAGTTCGCCAGCTGGTCGGACTGCTTGTACACGGTGACGACCGAGCGCCAGTCCTCCTCGGGGATTCCGCTGCGCATGCCGCCGTCGATCGTGCCGCTGATGATGCGCGGCACGAGGCCCCGGGCGGCGGGCATCTCAACCACGGGCAGGCCGCGGTCCGCCTGGGTCAGCCCGAGCAGCCAGCGATCCACGTCGAACTGGGTCTTCTGGATGTAGCCGAGGATGACGAGCGCGGGGGCGCCGGCGAACTCGGCCGGAAAGCTGCGCTCCTCCCCCGCGAGATCCTTGGCCTGGATGGTGGGGAAGATCGAGCCCACCGGATTTTGGCGCGGGATGGTGGAGGTGCAGGCGACCGAAGAGACGAGCAGGCCCGCGGCCACGCTGGCGGTCAGGAACAGGGAGATGCGCGTGCGACGGGTCATGGAAGAAGGGGGCGGCAGCTATTCGGGCAGGGCGGCCTGGACGGCCTCCCAATCGATCCCAAGGGGAGTCCATTCGTCGGGCACGTCTCCGGCGATGCGTGCTTCTTCGAGCTGGGCCTCCAGGGCTTCGATGCGCGCATCGAACTGGGGGTGGGTGCTGGCCCAGGACAGTGCGTTGGGCATGTCCCCATGGTCGTGCTTCATCGTGCGGAAAAACTCCGCGAGGCCCGCGGGATCGATGCCCGCGGCGATCAGCATCTTCGTGCCCTGTGCGTCGGCATCGGTCTCCATTTCCTGGCTGTAGCCATTCACCCGGCTGAGCGTGAACAGGTCGAGGGCGATGCTCTCCAGGCCGCCGAGGTCGCCGAAGAGCACGGAAACCGCGGCCATGGTGCCCAGGGAGTGGGCGACCCGGAGCAGGCCGTGCCGCCGGGTGACATGGGCCATCTCGTGAGCGAGCACCCCGGCGACCTGTTCGGGGGTCTTGCTCTGGGCGATCAGGGCGGAGTGAATCGTGATGTAGCCCCCCGGCAGCGCGAAGGCGTTGGCGACGTCGTTGTCGACGATGCGGAACTCGAAGCCCCAATCGCCGTAGCCCCAGCCGTCGCCTTCCTTCTTAGCGTCGTCGGTCGGGGTGCCGGAGTGGGGCTCGAGGCGGTCGAGCATCACCTGGATCGCATCCCGCAAGACGGGGTCGTCCAGCTCGGCGCCCGCTCCCTCGATGCTGCCTTCTGCCTGTTCCCCCAGGGTGCGGTCGACCGAGTAGGGCAGCGCCGCGACGCTGGACTCGACCCCCCTGCGGAAGAGCTTGGGGATGCCCCAGAGCAGGCCCCCGATCAGGAAGAGGACCAGCAGGCAGCCGAAGACTTCCTGGCCCGTGGTCGAGACTCTTTCTCCAGCGAGGGCCGAGACTTGGTTCGCGAGGTCGTTCCCGCCGGCCGCCTCCAGAGCGCGCAGGAAAGCATCGTCGTTGGAGGCCACGCTGCACCCCGCCTGCGCGGAGGTCGCAACCAGGGCGCCGTCGGGGGCCCGGGACAGCCGCAGCCGCTTGATGGGCAGCAGCACCTGATCCCCGCCGGCTGTCGTCGCCCGAATGCCCTCCGGGGAGACCAGCAGGCTGGCGTCGGTGCGCCCGTCGGGCAGGTCGCGACGCTCCAGGCGTCCGTCGCAAACGTGTTCGAGCTTGTAGGGATCTTGGGTCATCGCTGGGGGGCCGGACGGTGGATCGTCGTGGCCAGGGTACCGATCCCGGTCACCTCACACCGCACCTCATCCCTATCCAGCAGCGGCCCGACCCCGGCGGGAGTGCCCATCAGGACCACGTCGCCCGGCCGGAGCGTCAGGTGCTTGGACAGCCAGGCGAGCGCTTCAGGAACGGGCACGACCCAGTCACGGGTGGTGGCGTCCTGGCGCAGTTCCCCGTTCACGTGGGCGCTGACCCGCAGGTCGGAGACGTCCAGGAAGTCGCGGGGCACGAAGCACGGCCCCAGGGGCAGGAAGCCATCCAGGTTCTTCCCGCGCAGCCAGGGGAAGCCGCGGTCACGGTCGGCTCGCTGGAGATCGCGGGCGGTTAGATCGTTGGCGACCGTATAGCCGGCCACGTGCTCGAACGCGTCGGCGGGGGCGATGTCCCTGCCCCCGAGCCCGATGACGAGGGCGAGCTCGGCCTCGTGGTCCACGCGACCTGCGCACCAGGCGGGGACCTCGACGGTCGCTCCGCTAGGCACAAGAGTCTCGGGCAGCTTGCCGAAGAACAGGGGCTCGGCAGGGACCTCTTCACCGAACTCCGCCGCGTGGGCGCGGAAGTTCTTGCCGAGGGCTAGGACTTTGCCAACACGCGCCGGGTCGACGGGCACGGCCAGTTCCAGGGGCACCCGGTCTTTGACGGGACCGGCATAGGGCAGCCATTCCTTAGCCCCCGCCCGGGGCAGCCGCGGCTCCAGCTGGGAGGCCTCCATCCAGCCGTCCTCGAACAGGTCGACGAGGTCGGTGGAACGGCCAGCCCCGGAGAGGAAGGCCTCCAGGTCCCAGAGCCCGCTGCCGTCGTCCAGCACCAGGCCGCCCGCGGCGAGGGTGTAGAAGCGAACAGGCGCGGGGGGCTTCGGGGAGGCGGAGTGACCGCCGTCCGGGGCGAGCTGAGGATTGCTCAACGGGTCGAGCCTAGGGCCAGTAGCGCGTAGGAGGTGGCCAGTACGGGGTTGCCCTCCCACCAGCGGGGCGCGTTCTCGTTCGTCCATGAGCCATCGGCCTTGGACTGCAGGGAGAGCAGCCGGCCGCCGAGTTCCGCGCGCCAGTCGTGCTCGATGCCCTCGGGGCCCGGGATGGTCTTGGCTCCGAATACCTCGAGGGCGCGGGCCATCGAGTGGTAGTAATAGAAGAGTCCCTGGTAGCCCGCGCGCGGGTCCTTCGACGTGTCGAAGCCGGGGTTCACGTCGACGGTGTAGTTGCTCTGGAGCCAGTTCCAGGCGGCGAGCACGCGCGGGTCGTCCTTGTCGAGGCCCGCGAAGACGAAGCTCTTCAGGAGCGCGTAGGTCATGGATCCATAGGAACGGGGCACGAGGCGCCCGTCGGACAGCTCGATGTTGCCGGCCTTGGAGTCCCCGGGCATGTACTGGGCGCCCCCGTCGTCGCCGGCGACCAGGACCACGTCGCCCTGCTGGATGCGTACATCGTTGGACTCGGAGCGGTTTTGGCAACGCTCCAGAAAGCGAACCGCGCGCTTGTATGCCTCGTGGTTTTCATCCAGCCCGCTGGCGGCCATCGCCTCCAGGGCCATCTGCATGTTGGAGAGGTCGGGGCGCTCGTCCCCTCCGTAGCCGATGCCGCCGTAGTAGCGGTCGCCCTCGCTGTAGCCCTCGCCTTCGTCGGCCTGAAGGGTGATCAGGAACTCGCGGGCGCGCAGGACCGCGCTTTGGTGCTCGGCCTGCTCGCTGCGCGCGAGGGCCAGGACGGCGGAGCTGGTCACGTAGTTGAACAGGCGTCCCTGGTGAATCGAACCGTCCTCGTTCTGCAGGGATACCAGCCAGTCGAGGTTCGCGTCGATCACATCCTGGATCGCCTTGGGCCGGGGCTCGGGGAGTTGCTGCAGGGCGCCGGTCGCCATCGCGGTCAAGCCCGCATCGGCGTAGCCGGGGCCGCCCCAGTGTCCGTCCTCGGCGACCGCGAGCAGAAAGCGTGCGCCGCGCTCCATGCTGGCTTCGATGTCGGCGGCGGCGGCCGGGGTATAGGCGGGCAGTGCGCGGGCGGCCTGTGCGGGACCGGCGGGCTTCTTCAGGACCCTTGCCAGAGCGCCCAGTTCGACCGCTGCGTGGGCGCTGGCCAGGAGCGATCCACCCTCGCCGGAATAGGAGCCGGCCGGTTCGCGCTGGGCAAGGAGCTGGGCGGCTCGGGCTGATGCGGCTTCGACCTCGGTGGGGTAGGTGGGGAGCCCGGAATAGGGGTCGTCGAGCCCCGCCTCGCCGAGCCACGCGAGCGCGCGGGCGTAGGGCTCGCGGGTCATCTCGTCGAGCAGCGGAAACAGGGCCAGGGCGGCGAGCTGGGTTTGTTCACGCCGTGCTCCTCCGCCAGCGCCGGGGTCGGCGATAGAGCCGTCCTCAGCCTGGGCGGAGAGCAGAAAGTCGCGCGCACCGCGGACGAAGAAACCGTCGCCAGCCCGGTAGGCGCGGGGCCCGGTCCCCAGGGCGCGCAGCACCCAAGCTGTGGTTTCGACCCCGTCCCCGTAGGAGCCCTGCTTGGGGTCCTGCTTGGAGCGCAGCCAGCGAAGCGTGGGGTCGATGGCCTCCTTCAGATCGCCCAGATCCTGGGTCAGGCTCGAGCCGGGAGAGGCCGGTGCCGGGGGATTTCCGCCGGCTAGGCCTGCGAGGCAGGCGGCGAAGGTGAGCAGGGCGAGTCGAATGCGCATGGGGTCGGTCTCTGGAGGGGGCGAAACCCAAAGGGTCGGCGCCTAAGGTTAGGTCGAAGCGGCCCGGCCTCAAGGGGCGGGAACCGAGTCCTGAGGTGGGACGGAACGCAGGCATCCCCTCAACGGTTCAGTGCGAAGGGCATAGGGGGACCCTCAGGGTGGTGCCGGCGCCGGGACCCTGGCGCAGGAACCCGGCAGGCTCTGGGTCACGGGTCCCCTTCGAACACGTAAAATAGACGCCCTTATGCAGAGCACCCGTCGAAGCACCGTATTTGCCAAGCAGCCCCGGGCTGGTCAGGTCAAGACCCGCCTGGCCCCCCTGATCGGGGCACAAGGGGCGGCCGATCTTCAGATCGCCATGCTGAGCGACCTCCTGGCACTCCATGCGGCAGCGGGCACGCCTCTGGAGCTGGCCGTGCACCCCCCGGAGTCTGCGGAGGCCATGGCGGAGCAGTTTCCCTGCGCCGCGAGGGTCGAAGCCCAGGTGGGAGAGGATTTGGGCGCGCGGCTCGGAGGGTGGTTCGCAGCCGGCCCCCCCGGCACGACCCAGGTGGTCGTGGGGGCCGACTGTCCCTTCGTCGATCCCGAGCTCGTGGCCCGTGCCCACGGTCTGCTCGAGTCCGGTGCGGATGCGGTGTTCGCGCCTGACGGGGGCGGCGGCTACTGCCTGGTCGGCCTGGCCAATCCGGTGCCGGGTCTGTTCGAATCCGTCCCGGTTTCTACCGAGGACAACCTGGCCTGCACCCTCGACGAGCTGCTTTCGCGCGGCCTGCAGGTCGAGCTGTTGCCGACGCACCGGGACGTGGATTTGCCGAGGGATCTGGAGCGCTTGATGCGCGAGCTCAACTCCGCCCGCGAGCGCGGCGACACCCACTACCCCGCACGGACCGCCGAGGAGCTGGGCCGTTTGCTTGAGCCCGCCTGCATCGATGCACGCTGACAAAACGACACCGCTGAACTTTCGGCGCTTCTCCGAGGACGAGATGCGCGCGCGCGCCGAGGCGTTTTACGCGGACCTGAACCGCCGGCGGAGCGTGCGGCACTTCGCGCCGGATCCCGTGCCGTTGGATGTGATCGAACGCTGCGTGCTGGCGGCGGGGACGGCTCCATCGGGGGCGCACAAGCAGCCCTGGACATTCGCCCTGGTGACCGATCCGGAGCGCAAGCGCGCGATCCGTGAGGCGGCCGAAGAAGAAGAGCGCGAGAACTACGGCGGCCGGATGAACGAAGAGTGGCTCGAGGATCTGGCGCCGCTCGGCACGGATGCGCACAAGCCGTTCTTGGAGACGGCCCCAGCGCTGCTGATTCTGTTTCGCCAGGCCTGGGGTGAGGTTGAGGGCGGCGAAGGGCGCGAGCAGCACTACTACACCCAGGAGTCGACGGGGATTGCGGCGGGGATGCTGTTAGCGGCGTTGCACCACGCGGGCTTTGCGACGCTGACCCATACGCCCAGTCCGATGGGCTTTCTGGGGAAGCTGCTGGGGCGGCCTAGTTCGGAGAAGGCCTACTTGCTGATCCCGGTGGGATATCCGGCGGAGGGGTGCGAGGTGCCGGATCTGGAGCGCAAGGATCTCGAGGAGATTCTGCTGCGGTTTTAGGGCGGTTGGTGTTCGGGCCCAGGTGACGGAGTAGGGGGCCGCCGACGGCGGGGGCTGTTCCGCTGCGAGGCGGTTCCCGTGTCAGTGCTGGGCGCAGGGCCCGGCCCTCCGCTGCCCTTCTTCCATCAGGTCGGTCCCCGGGGCGCAAGAGGCGCCGTAGGCGCCTCGCTTCTTCGGTCGGGGACCGGGGTGAGCGATGAGGGGCCGCGGACCCGCTTGCTCGGATCCCCGAGCCAAGGTCTTCATCGCGCACCCACCCAGCGGTAGGGCAGACCAATCACGAATTCCCAGTTCGCACGAAACCGCCCCTCCGCTAGCTCCTATCAGACTACAGACGTAGTCGGTGTGCCTCCAAGGAGTCCCCAATGCCCGAAGCCCCCAAGATTTCCGAAGCCGAGTGGGAGGTGATGAACGTGGTCTGGGAAGACCATCCCATCACGGCCCAGGACGTGTACGACCAGCTCGAGGCCCGTACGGGCTGGGCCTTGCGGACGGTCAAGACTTTGCTGGCAAGGTTGGTCAAGAAGGGGGCCCTGGGGTACGAGGTGGACGGCAAGCGCTATCGGTACCACGCCCGGGTGAACCGTGAGGAGTGCGTGCGGGCGGAGAGTGCGAGCTTTTTGCAGCGCGTGCTCGGGGGCTCGGCCAGCCCAGCCCTGGCGTACTTCGTGCGGGAAGGGCGGCTTTCTCCGCAGGAAATCCAGGAGTTGCGCGAGCTGCTGGATGACCAGGAGCAGGAAGGTTGATCGGCCAATGGGCGGCGAGCGAGGCCATCTATGGTCATATTGTGCGATCCTCAGTGGGGGTGGCGTTGCTCGTGGTGCTGCTGCTCGCCCTGGAGCGCACGCTCGGGCGCTTCCTAACGCCTGCCTGGCGCTATGGGCTCTGGATGCTGGTCGTTCTAAGGCTCGTTGTACCCGTCCAACCAGCCGTTCCATTCGGCGGCGTGGAGGGCGTTCGGACCCTGGTCGCAGGGACTCCCTCCGTGCCCAAGCAGGAGTCTGTACCGTCTCCAGGCAAACGGACCCCCGCGCCCGCCCCCATGCGGCCCGGCGCTGGAGAGAGTCGCCCCCTGGCACGAACCAGTCCACGCCCCGGGTCCGCGCCAAGCCACGACCCCAGAGAGCCCATCTTCAGCCAGGACACCCTGCGCCGCGTGCCCGGCGCGACTTCCCCGAGCTCCAACTCCAGTGTTCCGCCTACGGCTGTAGTCCTTTCAGGGGCTAGCGGCGGCCCCAACCGGTCGGGGACGGACCCATGGAAGGTGCGGCTCGCCCTGCTCTTCGCCGGGGCCGGGGGATTGCTGCTCGGCGTTCAGGCGCTTCGTGCGATCCGCTTTGAACTGCGGCTGCGCGGTCTCCCCCGGGCCCGGGAACCCCGCGTCCTTGCGCTCTTGGATGCCTGCGCTGAGCGCATGGAACTGGGCAGGAACGCCCACCTGAAAGAGCATCCACACCTTCAATCGCCCGCGGTCACCGGACTCTTGCGACCCACGGTACTGCTGCCTCTTGGAATGGCCGAACGACTGGAGGAGCAGGAGCTGCGACACGTGTTCCTCCACGAACTGGCCCACTGGCGCCGGCGGGACGTCCCCCTGGGATTCCTGATCTGCGCGCTTCAATCCCTGTACTGGTTTCACCCCCTCGTTTGGGTGGGGCTAGGACGCCTGCGGGCCAGCCAAGAGATCCTGCGGGACTGGCAGGCCCTGGACGCCGATCGATCCCCGGCTCCCCTTTCCTATGCGCGCACGCTGCTCAAGCTGAGCGAGAGCGTGCCCGCCTACCCCGCTGGTCCCCTGCCTGACTTCCTGGACGGGGGGCGTGAGTTGATCCAACGCATTCACATGATCCAAGCCTATCGCCCGATCCGTCGCTCTTCCTTGCTCGGGATCACCGCCGTCGCGAGCCTCGGTTGGCTGTCCTTCACCTCTGCCGCATCGGAAGACAGCCCGGGCTCCGTCACTGCGGCTTCGGCACTTGAGCGCATTCCCGTCGAGCGAGTGGACCCTGCACCGATCTGGCGTGAGGCCATGGAGCGGGTGCTGGACACGCCGCTGGACCTCATCGTGGAGGATCAGACCTTCCGCGATGTGATCGCTCACCTGCGGGACGCGACAGGAGCCAACATCGTTCTTCAGGAGAGCTTGGGGTGGGACGATGCGGACCCCGTAACTCTTCGACTGAGTGCAACACCCCTACGGGACATTCTCAAGGCCCTGTGCAAGGCGGTTGGGATGGATTCCCGCTGGACCCTTGCGAACCAGGCGATCTATATGGGGGATGACGCCATGGAGCGAGCCCCGCAGGAGCTGCGCTTCTATTCCGTCGGTAGCCTGCTCCAGGAGGCGGGGGACCCGGATGAGCTTGTGCATGAGCTCGCCTTTCTGGCGCAGGTCTTCGCTCACTCCGACGACACAGCCTGGGACACGCAGGGGGCCTACCTCGAAACGTGGGATCGTCTGCTGATGGTGTCCCAGTCCGCGGAGGTCCACGACGGTATCGAGGTCTTGCTCAACCGGATCTTGAACGGTGGAGCACGGGAGGCTCGCCCAGAGGCGCAGTGGCGCGTGAAGCTGAAGACCGCTCTCGAGGAGAACTCGGAACTCGATACGCAGGGCCAGACCCTCAGCGAAGTCTGCGCCGAACTCTCACAGCGCCACGGGGTCACGATTCTCTGCAGCGAATCCGCGGGGGTCCATGAGCCCCAGCTCAGTCTGAACAAGGTCCAGCTGAGGACAGTTCTCGATTGGCTTTGTGCAGAGCAAGGGCTGCACGTCAGCCTCGAGAACGGTGCAATCGCGCTCCGCGAGCATGGTTTCGGAGAGCTCAACCTCGAGTTCTACGACCTGAGTGCGGTGGCCGAAGGGTTCCCCGATCTCTACCTCGAGGAGGTCCACGACCGGGTCGAAGACATCGTCCGCAGTCAGGTGGATCCCGAGTCCTGGGACACCAACCCCGCCTGCACCATCGAGCACTGGCGGCACCTGCTGCTCGTGCAAAACACGCCGGAGGTGAATGCCCAGGTGGGACGGCTCATCGCAGCCATGGAGCGCGCGCTCAGCCGTTAGTCTCGCTGCGACGACCCCCCTGGGAGATCGAAGCAGCCCCCCTCGAGCATTTGGGCTCCAGGGGGGCTGCTTCGATGACTGGCCCGGCTAACGAGCGTCTGGCTCCGCGATCAGCCGAGCTTGACCGCCGTCCCGTAGGCCACGACCTCGGCAGCACCTCGCGCGACCTCCATGGTGGCGAAGCGGAACGCGACGATGGCGTCGGCGCCCTTTGCCTGAGCATCGGCGGCCATGCGATCGATGGCTTGCTCGCGGCACTCGGCGACGAGCTTGGTGTACTCGACGACTTCTCCACCCACGAGGGTGCGGAGCATGGCGCGGATGTCCCGGCCGATGTGCCGGGAGCGGACGGTGGTGCCGCGCACCAGGCCGAGCGTTGCGGCGATGGTCTGCCCCGGGATGTTGTCGGAGGTGACGATCAGCAGCTTATCGGTGCTCATCGCTCCACCTTGGTGTACGGGTCAAAGGGCAGGACACGGAGCCTTTCGCGGAGGGTCATGCCGGCGAGCAAACCGATTCCGAAGATGGCGGAGATCATGAGGACGCGACTGAGGGGGGAGAGGGATTCGTCCCGGGCAATCGAGAAGACGGCCTGACCGGCGAGCAAGAGCGCAGCAGCGATCAGCAAGATCCAGCCGACCCCGAGGCCGGTGCGCTGGACGGGATCGGTTTCGAGTCTGCGCCACTCGTGGTCGGCGGGTTCGAGCGGAGCCTCGCTGCGCGCGACAACGTGCAGGGCCTGCAGCTCGGTGAGCTCGGCGGCTAGCTTGGGTTCGTCCTTGAGGCGCTGCTCGAAGGCCTCCTTGGCCTCCCCGTGCAGCTCGCCGTCGGCGTAGGCCATTGCGGCCAATTCATCGGGTGTGGGATCCACGGCTTGAAGAACGCTAGTGCGCTCGCTCCTTCCCCGTCTTGGGCTTGTTGCTCGTCTGCTTCGACGGGCCAGATTCTGAAAGGGCAGCGGCTGCTTCCTGGAGGTGCGGACCCAGGGCATCGCGCAGACGCCGCCTTGCGTGATAGAGACGCGACATCACGGTTCCCTCGGGGATCCCCAGCGCCTCGGCGATCTGCTTATAGGGCAGCTCTTCGAAGTGGCGCAGGCTCAGGATCTCGCGATCGCGCGCAGAGAGTTTCGAAAGTGCCTGTCGGAACAGCGTCGAACGCTCCTCCGCCAGGGTGCCCGCATCGGGTGCCGGGCCAGGGTCCACGATTTCGAAGTCCGTCTCTTCTCCGTCGCGCGTCTGCACGGACAGGGACACCTTCTTCAAGCGTTTGTGCTTGCGCAGGAAGCTGAAGCAGGTGTTGCGCAGAATTCGGTGGAACCATGGCAGGAAGGGCTGGCTGGAGTCGTAGCTGTCGCGAGCCTTAAAGACCTTCAGGAAGGCCTCCTGGCACATGTCCAGCGCGTCCTCCCGCGAGCCCACCAGGGAGTGGGCCACCTGGAAGGCGCGAGACCTGAGCGTATGGGCCAAGGTCTCGAAGGCCTGGGGGTCTCCGGCCTGTACGGCACACATGAGTTGAGTCGCTTCTGTCGACATGGACGACTCCACGTACACCTGCTCGGGATCCTTATTCGAAGGTTCCGCGTTCTTTTCGTCCCGGGGTTCCGGGCTGGCCTTGGTCTCCACAGGGGTCAGTGTGTCCCTTTCGCGGTTCGGGCGGAAGCCTGTTCCGCTGCGGACCGGAGGACAAAACGGGCAGCCCGCTCTGCGGCGCCAGCAGGTCCCAGGCGTTTGGCTGCCCGTTCCAGGCCCCGGGCGATGGTGCTACGCAGCTGGGGATCGTCCCAGGCCTGAGTCAGCCAGTTCGTGACTTCCTCGAGGGGGCCATCCCCCCGGAAAAGATGCTCGGGCACGATCCGCTCCCCCGCGACCAGGTTCGTGGTCGCAAAGCTACCCGTCGTCAGAATGAGATTCTGCGCGCGGGCTTTCCAAATGCCCGTGTCGCGGTAGATGGCAACGGTGGGGAGGCGATGGTGCAGGACATCGGTGAGGACGGTGCCCGAGACAGCGAGCACGACCCGTCCCCGGCTGAGTTCGGGGTGCAGGTCGGTGTAGCGCTCTTCGACCGGCGGGCCGCCGGCGAGGATGCCCGCGATGCGTTCCCGGTGGCGCTCGGAAGATTGGAGCACACGGACCGCAAGCCCGGGGCGGGCGAGCCTCAGGCGCTCGACAACCCGGAGCATCCAGGGCAGGTTGTCGTCGATCTCGTGCCCACGACTGCCGGGCAGCAAGATCAACGCGTCCCGGGCGCGGTCATCGGCGCCCGGTGGGGTTGGCAAGCCAGCGAGCTCGTCGAGCAGGGGGTGACCCACATGGCCGGTGGGGACGCCATGGCGCGCAAACCAGGCGGGCTCGAAGGGCAGAATCGTCAGCGCGCGTTGGATGTAGCGGCGATAGCGGCTGACTCGCCACGGGGCCCACGCCCAGAACCCCGGCGCGATGTGATGCACCGTTGGCACGCCGAAACGCTGGGCCGTCCGTGCCATGGGCACAAACAGCGCGGGGGAGTCGACCGGGACAAAGGTGTGGGGGCGCCATCCGGCCCAGCAGGCAGCGCTGCGCTCGATCAATCCGGTGTAGAAGGGCAGGGCCCCCATGACGCCCGCGCCCATGGCCGCCTTGGAACCGGGATCGGCGAGGGTCTCGACGCCCGCTGCCCGCAGCTCGTCTCCGCCCAGCCCGCGTAGCTCCGGTGAAGGAGCGCCAGCCTCCACCGCGAGGCGCTGCAGGGCCTGGGCCAGCCGCGCCGCATGGGATTCCCCCGAGGGCTCGGCAGCAGCGAGGAAGAGGCGCAGGGGAACATCGGGCAGTGACGGTAGGTCGGGCGACTCCACGGGGGCGGGACCGCCCGCCAAGTCCCGGGCCACCGCGGACTCGTAATGTCGGCGGCGGGCTAGATACCAGCCAAGGCGAGGAATCCCAAGTCCCAGGTCGAGGGCGGAGCGCATCAGCTCGAGCCGAGAGGCGCCCCGGGGCCCTGGGTGGCCAAAATCGGCGGGGCAATCGAGTAGACCGTCGTCCGCGGAGACGCCAGTGGGGGAGTCGGATGCCATGGGGCGGTATGGTAGTCGCCCGGCCGCCGGATCCGAACGCCTTCGGACCGCCGTGCCCCAGCGATGCTTCGACTCCTCGGCTTCTTTGTTCTTGTGCTGGTGACCCTGGGCCTGGCGCGTTCGCTCCTTGGGGGCGTCCCCGTGATCGGACCCCTGCTGCACGTGCCCCTGCTCGGGTTCTGGATCGTGGCTGCATTGCTGTCGATGGGAGCGAGCAAACTCGCGACGACGTCCCTCGATCGCGGCAAGCAGCGTGCCCTCGAGCGCCGGCTCGGGGCGGTGGAGACGCCCCACAACCAGGGCAAGCTAGGTTCGCTGCTGCTGCAGCAGGGGCGTGCTAAGGCGGCGCTGCCCTCCCTGGAGCGCGCGGCGGAGGGGGAACCCGACGTGGCGGAGTGGGCCTACCGCCTTGGCCTGGCGCGGCAGCGCTCGGGGTCCCTCGAGTCAGCGCTCGAGGCCTATGGCCGGGCCCTGGCCCTCGATGAGGGGGTGGGGTTCGGCGAACCTCTCCTGCGTGGGGCGGAGACGCTGCTGCGGCTCGGCCGGGCGGACGAGGCGCTGGAATGGCTCGTGCGCTTCGAACGGAACCATGGGGCGAGCCCGGAGTCTGCATATCGGCGTGGGCTGGCCGTCAGCAAACTCGGCCGCAGCGATGAGGCGAAGGAGGCGCTCGATCAGGTGGCTCAGCTCGCCCAACAGCGCGTCGGGACCCAGCGCCGTATCGACGCGACCTGGGTGCTTCGGGCCCGCTTTGCGAGGTGGTTCCGTTGAGCTCCTCCCCTTGGGCTCCCCTGGATCTGCGTCGCTGGGGGGTGCCCTTCAAGCTGACGGTGATGGGGATCGGCCTGGTCGTGCTGCTGGTGGGCGAGGGGGTCTTGGACCACCGCTTCCTGCCGCCCGTATTTCTGGTGCTCGGGCTCATCCTCTACGGGGCGGAGCAGCGCCAGCCGGGACCGGGGGGGCAGTGGCGCTGTCATGTCGCCCTGCAGATCCTGGTCCTGCTGGTCTGTCTGCCGGGCGCGGCTGCTTGGTGGTCGTGGACGGCGCTGGCGGGGGCGGTTGGCCTCACGCTTGGACGGCTGCTGTTCCGTGGATAGCACCGGGGGGCGCAGGCCCAGCCTGCGCCCCCCGGTGGTTGGGATGGGCGGACCTGTGCCCAGGGCAAGCCCCGATCCACAGGCCGTGGGAGACCCCACTCCGCTAGGGGACCTAGTTCGGATAGAGGGTCTCGAGCAGCGCCATGAAGGCCGATCGAGACTCGATGTCGATCCCGGCTTGGCCACCGAGGAAGTCCGCCAGTAGGTCGCCGCTGGCCGTCATCTGAGCAGCTTTGTGCAGGAAGACCGGATCCTGGCTCAGCTCGTATGCGTAGGCCAGCGAGGACCAGTACATGGTGACATCGACGTCCGGTGACTGCGATCCGTCCGGGATGTCGCGGCACAGGTCGGGGAATAGGTCGAGATCGTAGCTTCCCGAGGGGCAGATGACCCAGGGAGCCTGCAGGCTCTCGGACCAGAAGGGCGGCTCGATCGAGGCCGAGACCGAGCGGAGCAGAATCTCTTCGACGCGCTGCTGGTCGGCGGCGTTCACCGAGTCGTACATGGTCTTGGAGACGCTTCGCAGCGCTTGATCCAGGAAGCCTGTCTCGCGGGAAAGCCGCACGTTGTAGCGCACGTACTGGGGCTTGTAGACGTACTGGGCCATGATGTTGCCCGTGCAGTCGGACTGGCCGTCAGCAATCAGATCGACGACCTGGTTGGTCCACTCCGCGATGGTCTCGCGACGGGTGGTGTCGGTGAGCGCATAGGCGGCCATAGCGGCGTCAAGGCCCCAAGCCTCGGAGCGACCGATGGCGACCCCTTGGTTGGGGTACAGGCGGACGTGATCCAGGTCTCGCAGCATGCCGGTTCCCTGGGCGTAGCCGTAGGCTCCGTTGGGTAGATCTTGGTAGCTCATCCGGAAGCGCTCGAAGGTGGCCTCGAGCATTTCCTTGCTGACCGCGTCGTTGCCGAGCCACGCCATCACCTTCCAGGTTCGCGTGAACCGGATCAGGTGCTGCGTGTCGATCATTTGCCATCCGTCGAGCTCGCCCTCGTAGTCCGGGCCCGCGTTCTGCTCGCGGACGGCCCGGGGGTGATCGAGGGAGACCTGGTCGAATCCATACCAGTCGATGTAGTTGGTCGAGGGACGCATGAAGAACGTCCCCGGGAGGTAGGGGGCTCCGAAGCCCTCTGTGACCACGATGTCTTCCTTGGTCGTGGGCTCACCGTCGATGTTGTAGAGGGCGAACGGCATCCGGTCGAGGTAGGACTTCGACACGGCCTGCATCAGCTTGTAGCCGCGGTTGGATGCGGTCGTGACCGTGCGAACTCCGTCGACCAGGTTGATTTCATCACCGCCGGTCATGCCCCCATAGGCCACGCCCCAGGGGTGGGCCCAGCCGAGGGCCGGGGAGAGGAAGGGATAGATCCCCGCATCACCGGTACTCATCTGCATGTCGACCCGCGCCATTTCGATGCGCAGATTCGTCGCGATGGTCCCAAGGTCCTGGTTCTGGAGGGTGGGGAGCAGTTGACGCTGCGGGAAGTAGCGAGCGGTCAGCGGGTTCCACCAGGACCACAGCTCGTCCCCACTGCTCAGCGAGCGGCCCCGCCGGCTGAAGCCGAGGAAGCGCTCGTCGAGCATGTCTTTGCCATACTGGAAGGTGTCTCCAAGGCTGATCACCAGGCGGCGGACGAACTGCGACTGACGGGGCATGTAGTGCATGTCGCCGTTGGCAAAAGCGCCCACGAGATCCCGTGAAGACCGGCCATTCGCTGTCACCTGGTCGCTGAGGAAGGGGCTACCGAAGGCGGTGTGAATGGTCCAACCCGCCGGTACCTCGATCTTCAGGTCCTTGAAGTACAGCTTGTTCAGAACGTCGTCGGCGCTGGTCTCCAAACGCTTGCCGTCGAGGCCGTTGTGGATGACGAGGTCGATGATGACGAGATTGCGACCCTTGACCGTGGTGACGTAGGTCTTTGCTCCCATCATGTGGGGCATGGGGGCGCCCTGGGGATAGGGCCCGGGATCGGGGGTCATGATCTCATGGCCGCCGCGCTGCTGCATGAGCTCGCCGCTGCGGAATCCCCTCGACTGACCGGAGCGGACATCTCGCAGGAGGTCAGCGGAGTAGCTGTTGCCAAAGACATCGCGCCCGATCAGCTGAATCGCTTCGGGGGAGTCGAGCAGCTGTTCCACGGGGCTAGGAAGCTGGAAGCTGCCCGGGTTGTGGTTCGATTGGACAACCGAGTACACGATCTCGTTTCCGATCTCCGAGCCAGCGGGGCGGTTGACGCGGGCGATCAGCTCGACCACATCGGCGCCGTCGCTCGGGTTGGCGTATCCGCTGACCCACTCGATCTGGGTCGGAGCGGGTGAGCCATCGGCGTTGAGCACCCGTAGGGGCATGGACCCGTTCTCGTTGACAAATGTCCCGCGGGGAACCGGGATCGTGGCCCGCAGGTCGAATTGGGCCTGGGTCGGAGCTGGAAGCGCGATACGGGCGACTTCGGTCTGGGCGGCCTGGCTATTTCCGGCCAGTGCAAGGCCCAGAGCAAGGGCGGCCATCGAGCTAACAGCGCCACGCAGTACTGCGGTGGCACTGGTCAGCCGCTTCACGTTGAAAAGGGGTGAGAGCATGTTCGACAACTTCAAAAGCTGCTCGGACGCCTCGGAGATGCTAGACCGATCCCGGAGAGCGCACGAACAAGGGGAGAGTGGGGGCACCAAGTGAGAGCTGGGTGATCCCGTGGGGTAGACCGCGAAGGCCGGGAAGCGGCGGGGGCACGCTTCCTGAACCGGGTTTGCCGGGTGGGGGCCGCTTGTTGGGGGTGACCCTATTCGAAGCACTCTGTTACATACCCGTTACTGGTCTCGAGAGCCCCCTTTTGGTGCATGTCTCTTGCTGGGGCAGTCAGCTGGGCCTTGTTTGCCCAGGGCTGCGGGCAGCCCGATCCTCCAGGCCACGTCCCCTCCCGGCCACCACGCCCGGATCCCTGGGTAGAATGGGCAGCGCAGCGGAGTCGGCGGAGCGCCGCGCTGCTAGCATGCTTCTTACGTGGGGGGCCGCAGCTCGAGGAGCCGGCGAACCGAAGCATCGAGCTCGAGTTTTCGCGCCTCTGTGGGCAAAAACCAGCCCAGGCGCTGCGACTCTTCCGAGCAGACCTCGATCGCTCCCTCGGGGGCGCGAGCCAGGAATCGCACGTCCAGGTGCAGGTGTTCGGGCTCCCCGGGCCGGCCTGGGATGGTGTGAATGTCCACGTCCACCGGGGAATCGGACATCCATGCCGGTGTGATTCCCGACTCCTCCTCGGTCTCGCGCCAGGCGCAGGCGAAGAGGTTTGCATTGCCGTCGCAGTGCCCTCCGAACTGCAGCCAGCGATCCAGCTTGGCGTGCAGGGTGAGCAGCACCCGCTCCGCTGAGGCATCCCAGAGCAGGGCCGAGGCGGTGAGATGACCCTCGAGGCAGCTGCGCCGGTGGGCGTCGGAGGGGTGCTCGTCCAGGAAGGCGAGGATTCGATCGCGGATGCCAGCCTGCTCGCTCGCTCCCCCCGGATGGCTCGCGGAGGGGGCATAGGCGCGCAAAACGCGGCGCGCCTCGTCGAGGTCGGGGACTTCTACGAGGCGCGCGTCTTGCATGGGGATGGGCCCTGGCCCGGGTGGCTGTGGGGGGCTAGCGGGCGAACTTGCGGTGCGGACCGGAACTCGCTTCGGGGTCCTGTCCACGGCGCAGGAGCGCATCCTTGTACGACTCGTAGTCGCCGTGGTGGAAGGTAACCACGCCCTCGCCTTCGAAGGCCAGGATATGGGTCGCCACGCGATCCAGGAAGTAGCGGTCGTGCGTCACGATGATCATCGAGCCGGGGTAGTGCTGGATTGCTTCCTCGAGAACGCGCAGCGTATCGAGGTCCAGGTCGTTGGTCGGCTCGTCCATGATGACGAGGTTCGCGGGCTCGCGGAGCATCTTCGCCAGCAGGACTCGGTTGCGCATCCCGCCGGAGCATTCCCCAAGGAGTCGTTGCTGGTCTTCCCCTTTGAAGTTGAAGCGCGCCACGTACCCGCGGGCGTCGATCGTGCGGGCCCCAAAGGGCAGCAGCTCGTTGCCGTCGGTGATGTTCTGGAACACCGTCTCCTCATCGTTGAGGATTGTGCGTGACTGCTCCACGAACGACACCTGCACGGTGGAGCCGAGCTTGGCCGTACCGGCGTCGGGTTCCTCGATGCCCAGGGCAACCCGCAGCAGGGTGGTCTTGCCGCGTCCGTTGGCCCCGATGATTCCGAGCTTGGCCTGGGGCGGCACGTCGAAGGTCAGGTCTTCGAACAGCACACGCCCGTCGTAGCCCTTCTTGAGGTCGCGCACCTCGAGCACCTTGTCGCCCAGTCGAGGGCCCGGGGGGATGCGCAGTTCGATGGATTCCGCCTGATCCTCCGCCTTTTCCTGGGCCATCTCCTGGTAGCGGCGCAGGCGCGACTTGGACTGCTTGGTGCGGGCACCAGGGGTGCGGCGGATCCACTCCAGCTCGCGGGCCAGCACCTTGTTGCGATTGGCGTCTTGCTTCCTCTTGACGTCGAGGCGCTTCTGCTTGGCCTCGAGGTAGCCCGTGTAGTTGCCCTCGTAGGGAACGGCCTTGCCGCGCTCGATCTCGAGCATCCAGCCGACAACGTTGTCGAGGAAGTAGCGGTCGTGGGTGATGAGGATCACCAAGCCGTCGTACTCCTTGAGGTGCTGCTCGAGCCAGGAGATGGACTCGGAGTCCAGGTGGTTGGTGGGCTCGTCGAGGAGCAGCATGTCGGGGTGCTCCAGCAGCAGCTTGCACAGCGCGACGCGGCGCTTCTCGCCACCCGAGAGGTTGGTGACCTCGCGGTCTCCGGGCGGAACCTGCAGGGCATGCATGGCCTGGTCCAGGTGCTGGTCCAGGTTCCAGATGTCCTTGGTGTCCATCTCGTGCTGGAGGCGGTCGTACTCCGCGGTGAGCTTCTCCTGCTCAGCCCCCTCGGCCTCGGCCATCAGGGTCATGACCTCGTAGTAACGAGCTTCGATCGTGCGCAGGTGATCCACGGCCTCGTCGATGTTGCCCTTGACCGTCTTGTCCGGGTTCAGTCCCGGTTCCTGGGACAGATACCCGACGTTCATGTCACCGACCGGCTTGGCGATGCCCTCGAAGTCGGTGTCCTCGCCCGCGAGAATCCGCAGCAGGGTGGACTTGCCGGCGCCGTTGAGGCCGATCAGGCCGATCTTGGCCCCCTGGAGGAACGACAGCGTGATGCCCTTGAGCACTTCGCGCTGGTCGTAGAATTTGTGCAGGTCCTGGACCTGGTAGGCGATCCTTTCTGACATAGCGGGCGGAGAGGATATCTGCGCCGCGTGTGGTGCGCCACAACGGCCTGCGCTCCCTGACCGATCCGTTGCACCCGGCGGGGGCGGGCGGCTGGTTTAGGGGGCTACGCTGAAAGCCATCGCGCTAGCGAGCCAGGACGAGGTCTGGCTGCTGGCGTTGGGGCCGCGGAACCACCACTGGGCAAACACGGAGCCTGGCACGCCGCCGAGGAGTGCGCTGAGCTCCGCGGGCGTGAAGGTATGGCTCAGGGTGCCGCCGCAGGGGGTGGGCGAGCTTCCCGTGCCCTGGGGATGCAGGCGCAGTGCAGGGGCCCCAACACAGAGCAGGCCGCTGGGTAGGGGCTGGAAATCCGTGCTGGTCCCAACCACCAGGACTCCGATCCCTCCGGGTGTGACGCGGGTGACGTCCAGGCGCAGGAACCCTCCGCCCAGAGAGGCGTTGCCGCTGGCCACGGTATCGGGTTGGCAGCCGTCCTGGGTCTTGGCTGAGGGGCAGTAGGTGGTGGGGTCCTGCACCAGGCGGCCCGCGCTGGGGGGGCTGCCGATGACTCCATCGCGATAGAGAATCCACGCCTGATCGTCGGACCCGATGGCGAGGGCGGGATAGTCGCTGCGGCCTGCGGTGGCGAAATCGCCCCCGAGGGTCTGCCAGCCGTTGACTTCCAGCCGGCGGACCATCAAGCGGGCACCCTCATCCCGGGATTGGTAGGCGACCGTGGGGCGTCCCTGGGAGTCGAAGTCGAAGGGAAGCCACAGGCGCCAGATCTCTGAATCCAAGTCGGGCACTTGGCCAGGCAGGGCGGCACCACCGCCGAGCCGGTTCCACTGGCCGCCCTGGAAGGCCTCCACGAACACGTCGAAGTGGTGCAGCATCCAGGCGACATGGAGTTCGCCTGCGGGGTCGAACGCGATCTGCGGGCAGACGGATTGCTGACCGGTGAATCCGGGGGGGCCGACGGGTGCCCAGCTTGTTCCATTCCAGCGGAACACGCTGAGGGCTTGTCCGAGACCGACGTCGCTGAGGGCCACGTGGGGCGCGCCCGCTGGGCCGAAAGCGATCGTGCAGTACCTTCCCTCCCCGACGGAGAGTGGGGCGGCTCCGACGTATTCCCAGGCACCTTGTGTGAAGCGCCGCACCCGAATGCGGTCGACGGGCGTTGTGCTGCGGTCGGCGAAGACGATCCAGGGCTCGTCGGTCAGCGGGGAGATTGCGATGTCGGTGAAGTGTGCTTCGTCCGGCGTGGCCGCCTCGCCGACATCTTGCCAGGCGCCAAGTCCCTCGTCGAAGCGTCGGACGCCAGCCTTGCCGTCGAGGCCATAGTCCCTCGAGACGCAGTAGAGCCCGCCCTGGCCGTCCAGCGCCATGCGGTTGTACCAGGCCCGGCCGCGGCTGGCCTTCCCCGGCTCACCCACTGGAAGCCAGCTCGGGCCGACCAAGCGGAGTACGGTCGCTCCGCCCTTGGTGGTGGTCCCGTCCTGAAAGGCGATGAAGGGCTTGGAGCCTTCCTTGAGCAGGATCTGGTTGCACAGACCGTGGCCGTCGATGAGCTGGGGATGACCAGCAGGGGCCCAAAAGTCCTGGGCAACGGGGACTGCGCAGGACGCAGCCGCGAGGAGTGCGATAGCGAGCATAGAGGGCGGGGCAGTCGCCTTCGGAGCAGAAAGGCGGAATCGAATTCGGGCCCATATTACGGGTCAGCTGGGCGGTCCAATGTCGTTATTCTTCTGCGGACTTTCCCTGTAGGACGCCCAGACAAGACCCCCAATCCGATGACGACCACGATCGACTTCCTCAGCAGACTCGGCATCACAGAGACATCCTCCGGCGCGTATTGCGGCGAGTGGATGGAAACCAGTGGTGAGCTGCTCGAAACCCGGAGCCCGGCCACCGGTGAGGTGATCGGCAAGGTGCGGATGGCGACAGCCAGCGAATATGACACGGTCGTCAAGGCTGCCGAAGAGGCGTTCGATCGGTGGCGGGCGATTCCTGGACCCCAGCGGGGCGACATCGTGCGGCGCTGCGGCGAGGCCATGCGCGCGGCCAAGGACGACCTCGGCCGTCTGATCTCCCTGGAGATGGGCAAGATCGTGCAGGAGGGATGGGGAGAGGTGCAGGAAGCGATCGACATCGCCGATTTCGCGGTCGGGCTTTCGCGCCAGTGCTACGGCCTGACGATGCCCTCGGAACGTCCGGGCCATGCGATGCGCGAGACGTGGCATCCGCTCGGTCCGGTCGGTGTCCTGACAGCGTTCAACTTCCCCATGGCGGTCTGGGCCTGGAACTCGATGCTGGCCTGGGTCTGCGGCGATTCCACGATTTGGAAGCCCAGCCCCAAGACGCCCTTGTGCGCGATCGGCATCGTCAATGTGGTTCGTCCCGTCCTCGAGGCTGAGGGCTTTGGAGCCCTGGCCTCGCTGGTCATCGGCGGCAACGAAGACGTGGCGCAGCGCATGGTCGACGATGAACGGCTGCCGTTGATTTCGTTCACCGGGTCCTCCCAGATCGGCAAGCTGGTGGCGGGCCGTGTCGCGGGCCGCTTTGGCCGGTCGATCCTGGAGTGCGGCGGGAACAACGGGCTCCTCGTCATGGAGGACGCGGATCTGGAGATGGTCCTGCCGGCTACGCTGTTCGGCGCGGTCGGAACAGCGGGGCAGCGCTGCACATCGACACGCCGGCTGTTGGTCCACGCGGATGTGATCGATGAGGTGCAGTCCCGGCTCGTGCGCGCCTACCAGGACATCAAGATCGGTGATCCCATGGACGAGAGCACGCTCTGCGGTCCGCTGATCGATGATGTCGCGATGGCAAACATGGACCGCGCGCTCGAGTCTGCTAAAGCCGAGGGGGCCAAGGTCCTTTGCGGCGGCGGACGCGCTGATCTACCGGGGGAGCTGGGGGGCGGAAACTTCGTCGTGCCTGCGATCGTGCGTGCGGAGACCCAAATCCAAACCATGCACGACGAGACCTTTGCGCCCATCCTCTACCTGGTACCGGTGCGAGATTTCGAGCATGCGCTCGAGCTGCACAACGCGGTGCCCCAGGGCTTGTCATCTGCGATCTTCACGCGTGACGTGCGCCGGGCGGAGCGCTTCCTCTCCGCCGTGGGCTCGGACTGTGGGATCGCCAACGTGAATATCGGCACCTCGGGGGCGGAGATCGGTGGCGCCTTCGGCGGCGAAAAGGACACCGGAGGCGGCCGCGAATCGGGGTCGGACTCCTGGAAGGCCTACATGCGCCGGCAGACCAACACCGTCAACTGGTCTGACGACCTGCCGCTCGCCCAGGGCATCCAGTTCGGCTAGGGGTGCTGCGGTGCAAGCACCGCGGCAATGGAAAAGGAAATAGGGGGCGACGCTTGATGGCGCCGCCCCCTGTAACAGTCTGGGCCCTTGTGGGGCCCGGTCCGCTTTCGTACGTAGGCTGAGTTTTTCCCGCGGGTTCGGCCTAGAGGCCCGGCCGAAAACCCCGCGCAGGCGAGGCACAGCTGATTCGACCCGACTCTGCGTTGCCAGAATCCGCGAATGGAGCCGACCATGCACGGATTCCGGCGCCTTGATTCGAGTCGAATCGCCCGCACCTCGCCCGCGCGGTGTTTTCGGCCGGACCTCTAGAGCTGATCCTCGCCCATGAGCTGGCAAAGGGCGACCAAAGCCGCGGTGTTGTTGAGGTTGTTCAGGCTGTTGGAGTTCAAGCCGTTCCAAAGGTTGCCGCCGCCCATCATTTGGGCCGCGCGGAAGAGGAACTCGGGATCCGGATCCACGTCATAGGCGTAGGCGAAGCTGGAGTAGTACGCCGTCGTGTTGGTGTAGCTACCGTGCAGGTCGGTCTGCTCGAAGGCGCAGAAGTCTCCTAGGCTCTGGTCTGCCGGGCCGGTCGCCGCGTAGAACCACGGAGCCCCATTCTCCTCGCTCCAGAACCGATCACTGATGGTGGAGCGAACCGAAGCGACCAGGTCCTGCTGGATCCCCATAGCGCGCTCGGGCTCAACGTCGTCGAACACCGTGGTCGCCAGGGACCGCAGCACGTTCTCGGCAAAGGACTCTTCCATCGCCTGGCGGCTGCGGTAGGTGCCCTGGTAGTGCGAGTTGATCACCGTCGACATGATGTTGCCGGTGCAGGTGGACTGGCCAGCGTCGAGGACGTCGGCCACCTTGCGGATCCACGGCAGAAGCTGGGCCCGACGCTCGGGGCTCGCCATGGCGTAGCCCGCGATCGCGCAGTCCATGCCCCAAGCGGGGCCGCGGCCGAAGGCGAGGCCCATTCCGGGGTTCTCGCCCACTTCGTTCTGCAGCATGCGCAGGCCGGTGACCTGGGCGTGGCCGTAGGAGGAGTTGTTGTGCTCGTGGAAGCTCAGGCGGAAGTTCTCCGTGGCCGCGAGCAGCAGTTCCTTGGACATCGCGTCGCCACTGAGCCACGCGAGAGTCTTGAGGTTGCGCGTGTAGCGGATGTAGTGCTGGTAGTCGATCGAAGCGTAGCTCTTGAGGTCGTCGCTGTAGTCCGCCGCGAGGTTCTGGGCCTGGACCGAATCGATCTGGTGGGTCGGAGCGTCGGAGAACCCGAACGGGTCCGCGCTCCCTCCCATCGTGACGTAGTACCAGAGGTCGACGTAGGGGGCACCAAAGCCCTCGGTGACCAGCAGGTCCTCGACCTTGGTGGGCTCGCCCGCACGGTCGAAGAGTGCCTGGGGCTGACGATCCACATAACAGCGCTGCTGGAGCTGGGCGAGACGGAAGCCGTCGCGCGAAGCGGACCAGGCGATCTCCGTGCCCGAGAAGATGTCGATCTCGTCGCCACCGGTCATGCCGCCGTAGGCGACACCCCAGGGGTGTGCCCAGCCGAGGCGCGGGCTGATGATCGGGTACTGCCCGGCAGCGCCCGACTCGATCTGACTGGAGGCCGCATTCCACTTGCCGGCCAGAGCGTTGCGGACGGATTCCTGCCCGATGTAGTCGAGGTTGGGCAGGACGTGGTTCTGCGGGAAGTAGCGAGCGGTGCTCTCATTCCACCAGGACCAGTTCTGATGTCCGGACTGGTTGTAGCCAGGCGCGCAGAAGGCCTGGAAACCAGAGCGGACCATCTCCAGCGCCTTGTCCTCCGCGCCGGGGTGGAAGACGACCAGGCGCCGTGTGAAATGGGACATCGAGGGCAGCACGTGAAGCTTGCCGTCGGCATTCTCCTTCACGATCGGGGCCAGGGCCCAGCCGCCGTTGATTTGAATGTCGCCACTGGCGTCGGTGTCGATGGCATAGCCAACTCGCCAGCCCTGGGGCAGGCGGATCGCCAGATCCTGGAAGTACAGATCGCCCATGGCGTCGTCTTCCGACGAGCCAGGGTCGAGACCGTCCATCCCGTTGTGGACGTGGAGGTCCAGGGACAGGAACTGCTCACCGCGCCAGGCGGTGATGTACGAGTGCACGCCCATCATGTGGGGCAGGGTGCCCTGGGAGCCGTCGACCTCTTCGTTCGGCAGCATGATCTCGTGCGTGCGGTACTGACGGGCCACGTGGCCGTCCATCAGGATTTCCGCACCCGGGCCTTCGGTCTTGATGCCGCGCATCAGGTCGGCTCCGTACTTGTGACCGAAGACGTCGTGACCGATCAGGCGAATGGTACCCGGCGCGTCGAGCAGGGATTGGACCGAGCTGTGTAGCTCCAGGTCGTGTTTGGGGTGGGGGTTGGCTCCCACCTGAAACTTGATCATGTCGCCCTCTTGGGCACCATCGGGCTTGCGCACGTGGGCGAGCACTCGAACCACGTCCGCACCGTCCGCGGGATCGGGGTAGCGGCTCACGATCTCTACTTGGGTCGGAGCGGCACGATCACCCTCGACGCGTACCGAGAGGGGCTCGACCAGCGAGCCATCCGTCAGCGTGCCGCGCGGCACCGGCACCGTGGCTGAAAGCACAAAGTGCCCGGCCGCGGGCGCTTCCATGACGAGTTCGGCGACGACGTCACCTTCCCGAACGTTGCCATCGTCCACGCCGTTGAAGTTCGGACCTCCGCCGCCCTCTGGGTCGAACGAGCCCCCAGCTTCTTGCCCGCCGCCCCCAGAGCAGCCGGCAGCCAAGGCCGCGACGCCAAGGCTCAGTATCCACTTGGAATGCGGAGAGGCTGAATGCTCTCCGCTCGTAATTCGATGCACCATAGGTCGGATGTCTCCAGTAGTGGGCCCTTCCCCAGGGCCCGGTTCCTTGCTGGCTGACTTCTCGACCTCCACGAAGTCGCATCTGGTGGCGAAGTTGGGGATTCCTATGGCTTGTTGCGAAAGCAGCGCTTTTTGGGCTGGAACCGAACGCAAACAGCCGAGTTCAGGGCGGTCTCAATGGGAGCCTTTGTTGGATTACCGGCCTACGGTGCCGCCCAGTCCATGCAAAAAGCCCCCCCGGACGGGCGGCGTCCGGGGGGGCTTCCAGCGGGCTGGCCCCAGGGGGCGCTCAGCGATGCTGGGAGGCTGGGGCTAGAGCTTCACGTACTCGAAGTCCACTTCCTGGCTGTTGATGCCGCGCAGGGGCGGGGCGATCCAGCCTGCGAACTTGCCCGGTTCGGTGACGGACTGCATCAGGGAGCCAACGAATGCCTTGTCCTCGTCGCTGGGCAGCCACTCGAGGCAACCCGCTTCATAGGCCTCCTGGGTCATGGGCTCACCCGTCTCAGGGTGAAACGGCAGGCCGGTGAACTCGCCCACGGAGCGGTGGAAGCGGCGATTGGGGAGATAGAAGCGCCAATCGATGCCGGCCTTCTCGCACTCACGGTTCCAGTACGCGACACCCTTGGTGTTCTCGGCGATGTACTCCTCGCGCAGGAGCTCGTTCATCGCGTTGCGCAGGGGCACCTCTTCGCTGACGACCTTGCCGTCGACGAAGCGCTCGACGTTGTAGCCCTGGCCGAGGGCGGAGTGCTCCTCGTACTTGTCCTCGTAGGCGCGGCCTTTGAGGCCGGCTCCGAAGAAGTTGGCGGAGTTGCTGGAGACCTCGGCGCCGAACAGGTCGTTCGAGCTGGAGGCCCAGAAGTTGATGTAGCGCTGGATGATCTGCAGCGGGATCGCGCCGTGCTCGGCCGGGTCGGCGTCGGGGAACTCCTTCATGACCTCGGCGGTGCGCTTGATGACGCGCGCGATGCCGGTCTGACCGACGAACATGTGGTGGGCCTCTTCGGTCAGCATGAAGCGCGTGGTGCGCGCCAGCGGATCGAAGCCAGACTCGGCCAGGGACAGCAGCTGGAACTTGCCGTCGCGGTCGGTGAACATCGTGAAGCAGAAGAACGACAGCCAGTCGCGGATCGGCTCGTTGAAGGTGGTGAGGATGCGGGGGCGGTCGGCGTTGCCGGAGCGGCGCTCGAGCATCTCGTCCGCCTCTTGACGGCCGTCCTTGCCGAAGTAGCGGTGCAGCAGGTAGACCATGGCCCACAGGTGGCGGCCTTCCTCGACGTTCACTTGGAACAGGTTGCGCAGGTCGTAGAGCGAGGGCGCAGTGTGGCCGAGCAGTCGCTGCTGCTCGACGGAAGCGGGCTCGGTGTCGCCCTGGGTCACGATGAGGCGACGCAGCCAGTTGCGGTACTCACCGGGGACCTGATCCCAGGCGGCTTCGCCCGCGTGATCGCCGAAGCCGATCTGGCGATCGCCATCGTTGGGGGTGAGAAAGATGCCCCAGCGGTAGTCGGGCATCTGCACGTGGTCGAAGTGCGCCCAGCCGTCGCGGTCCACGCTGACCGCGGTGCGCAAGTACACGTCCTTCTCGTTGAAGTCGGTGGGACCCATCTCGCGCCACCAGTTGATGTAGTCCGGCTGCCAACGCTCGAGCGCGCGCTGCAGGCGCTTGTCGTCTTTGAGGTCGACGTTGTTGGGAATTTTCTGGCTGTAGTCGATCGACATGGAGTTGGCTCCGGAGAAAAGGGATGCGGATGGGCTCGTTCGCGTGGAGTTCGAATGCGGAACTAGGTGCGTTCGATCTGGAATTCGGGGCGCTCGGGAGTGCCGTAGCAGGACAGGGCGCCGCGCTCGCCGACGGCGTTGGGGCGCTGGAAGATCCAGTTCTGCCAGGCGGTGAGCCGCCCGAAGATCTTGGTCTCCATGGTTTCTGGGCCGGGGTAGCGCAGGTTCGCTTCCATCCCGGTGAGGGCGTCGGGGGAGAAGCTCGCGCGCTCTTCGATCGCGAGGCGCAGCTCGTCCTCCCAGTCGATTTCGTCGGGGGCGTAGGTCGCCAAGCCCAACTCATCGGCGGTCTCGGCGTCGAAGGACTCCTTGCCGGCGTGGGCCAGGATGGCGTCCGCCATCTCGGGTGTGCCCAGCAGGCGGGTCGCCGTACGGGACAGGCCGTTGGCCATCGGGAGGGCCCCCGCGTTCATGGAGGTCACACCCAGATGCACGGGGATTTCCGGGTCGTTGAGGACGTAGGAACGGTCGCTGGAGAGCAGGAGCTCCAGGAATGTACCCACGAAGGTCGTGCCCTCGTCGGCGATGGCGTAGAAGCTGCGGGCGCTGACGTCCATCCGCTTCAGGGTGCGCTTGACGAAGTGTTTGGTCTCGTTCACGAACCAGTGATCGGAACTCGCCAGGAGCTCGTCGGTGGTGCGGATGGTGTCGGCCGATCCCTTTGCGCGCACCAGAACCAGCGCGTTCTGGCGCTCGTTCATGCGCATGTCCAGGAGCGCGTCGTCCAGTTCGCGGAAGGCCTGCAGGAGCCACCAGGCGGAACCCTGGCTGTGGGCCTCGTCCGCGCTAGTGGGGCAGGCGTCCGGAGCGGTGACGGTGAGTTCCGCGGTGCGCGACTCGTCGTCAAACTCCAGGGTGACGTAGGTGTAGGCGGAGCCGCGCTTGCCCTCGGCTTCGATGGGCTTGCAGGCCACGGGGGTGAGCGAAATGCCCTGGGCGTCGCGCTCGGGGACTTCAGTAACCAGGGCGTTCGCGTGCTCGGTGATGGCGTCGTCCCACTTCGACAAGGGGGCGATGGCGTCCACGAGGTCCCACTCGACGGCGCGCTTGCCCTTGATGCCCTCGGCGATCGTGCTGAATACATCGCAGCGATCGCGGCGCACCATGCGCTTGTCGGTGATGCGGGTCAGCCCGCCCGTGCCGGGGAGCACTCCCAAGAGGGGGACCTCGGGGAACGAGACCGCGGAGTTGCGGTCGTCGACCAGCAGGATCTTGTCGCAGGCCAGGGCGAGTTCGTAGCCGCCACCCGAAGCGGTGCCGTTCAGCGCGGCGAGGAAGCGCTTGCCCGAGTTCTCGGAGGCGTCCTCGATGCCGCAGCGCGTCTCATTGGTGTACTTGCAGAAGTTGACTTTGAACGCATGGGCGCTGGAGCGCAGCATCACGATGTTCGCGCCCGCGCAGAAGACTCGGTCCAGGGAACCCGTCAGAACGACCGTACGAACCTGGGGGTGTTCGAAGCGCAGGCGCTGGATGGCGTCGGCCAGCTCGATGTCGACGCCGAGGTCGTAGCTGTTCAGCTTCAGCTCGTAGCCCTCGCGCAGGCCCCCGTCGGGGTTCACGTTCATGGCCAGGGTGGCGACCGGCCCCTGGATATCGAGGCTCCAGTGGCGGTACTGGTCGGGACTCGTCTGGAAGGTGAGGCGCTCGGACTGGGCGGGGGCTGTGGTGGTCAACGGTCGGCTCCTGGGAACACGGCCGTCCCCGAATGGCCTGGAATTCGAGCCGGGGGACAGGGCGGATGCGGATGATGTGGGCATTATCCTGCCGCAAGGGGCTGGCTTTTTGCCTGGTCGGGAATCATACTGCCCAGGTGACTGCGGATCAAGCCCTCCTGTCTGCCCTGGGCGTTCGCCTCCGCCGGGAGCGGGAGGCGGCGGGGTGGACGCTGTCGGAGCTGGCCCTGCGGGCGGGCCTTTCCAGGCGCTACGTCACCGAGGCGGAGGCTGGCCGGGCCAACCTCTCCTTGCTCAAGCTGGCCGGCCTCGCGCGCGCCCTGCGGCTGCCCCTTGGGCAGCTCTGCGACCTGCCCCTGGACCTGCGGCGCTCCGAGCGCATCGCGCTGGTGGGCCTGAGAGGAGCTGGGAAGACCTCCGTCGGCCGCGCACTGGCCCTCGAGCTGGAGGCACCCTTTGTCGAGCTTGATGAGCGCGTCGAGCGCATGGGGGGCATGGGCCTCGCCGAGCTCTTTGACCTGCGCGGAGTGCCCACCTACCGGCGTTTGGAGCGCGAGGCCCTCGAGACGGTCCTCGGTCAGGGCCAACGGCTGGTGCTGGCCACGGGAGGCTCCATCGTGACCTCACCGGCCACCTTCGCGCGCCTGCGGGATGCCTGCCGGACGGTTTGGCTGCAGGCGACGCCGGAGGATCACCTGAGACGCGTCCTGGCCCAGGGTGATCAGCGGCCGACGAAGGGGCGTCCCCGCGCCATGGAGGAGCTCCAGGAGATCCTGGAGCGCCGCGCCGAGCGCTACGCCCAGTGCGAACTCGTTGTCTCCACGTCCGGCCGGAACATCGAGCAGGTCAAGCGCGCGGTGTTGGACGGACTCGCTGCGACCGGGGCGCCCACCGCGTAGCATGGAGCCAGCGGGCCCCTTGCCCGTTTCCTCCCCATGCGCGACCCCATGCTGCTGCCGTTCGCCCTCGCGGGCCTGTTCCTCGTTTCTCCGCTCCTTGCCCAGGAGGTTCCGGCGACGGATACCGAACCTGATGCGGCCCAGGATGCTCGCCCCGAGCGCACGTTGGTCGTTCGCCCGCTCGAGTTCGAGCTGGCCGTGAACGATCGCGCGATCGTGGAGGCCTTTGTGGCGGGCCCGGACGGCCAGCCCACCGACGAAGAGGTGTTCTTCTTTTCACGCAGCCGTCGTGGCGTGTCAGTCGATGGGGACGGCGAGGTGAAAGCCCTCGCGCCCGGCGATCACAGGCTGATCGTCCGCACGCGCCGCAAGGAGGGCAATCGCCTGGAGGCCCAGGTGCTCGTGCACGTGCCGATGCCACGGCTCGCCGAAATTCGGCTCGATGGCGATCTGCCGGCGCTGTTCACGGGCGACCGCATCGCGCTCGAGATCCAGGCGGTGGACGTGCTCGAGGGCCTGCGCGAGTCGCCTAGCTTCGAGGTCGCTAGCAGCGATGTCGCCGTGGCAACGATCACCCCCTGGGGCGAGGTCCAAGCCCGCGCGGCTGGCGATACGGTGCTGACCATCGCCCTAGAAGACCAGCGTTTGGAGCTCCCCGTGCGCGTGGCTCCGAACCCCGCTGCCCGCCTGGACTTTGGGTCCCTGCCCGACACAGCTCGCACAGGTGACGTGCTGCGCTTTGAGGCCACGGCGCGGGACATCGACGGCAAGCCCCTGCCCTCCGCGAAAATCCAATACAGCCTCAGTTCCCGGCCCGACGACGACCTGGGTGCCGCCGCCGGTGCCCAGGTGGCCCTTGACGGTCGTTTTGTCGCGGAGGCCGCCGGCCTGCACACCGTGACCGCGACCTGCGGTAGCGCGGTGGCCCAACACACTCTGCGCGTGGCGCCGCGCGACGTGGGCGGCAAGTTCGAGCTCGTGGGGCGCGGCCCCGTGCTCGACTCGCACACCTCGGACCTGTGGGTCTGGACGGGCGTGAACGGCGAGGATTGGGCCGTCACTGGAACCTGGGGGGCGAACGGCGAGGCGCACTTTTGGAACGTGACGGATCCCGCCGCGCCCGAGCGTGTCGCCACCGTCACCGTCGATGCGCGCACCGTCAACGACGTCAAGGTGAGCCCGGACGGGCGCCTGTGCGTACTTTCCCGTGAGGGAGCTTCGGATCGCAAGAACGGTGTTGTGCTCGTCGACGTCAGCAACCCTCGTGAGCCGCGCGTGATCTCGGAGTACAACGAGGGTCTGACGGGAGGGGTGCACAATGTCTTTGCCGACGGACGCCACGTCTACGCGCTGTCGGGCGGCAGGCGCTTCGACATCCTCGACGTGTCCGACCCCATCAGCCCGCAGACCGTCGGGGGCTTCGAGCTGGAGACGCCCGGCCACTCAATCCACGACGTGTGGGTGGTCGACGGTGTTGCGTACTCCTCGAACTGGAGTGACGGCGTGCAGATGATCGACGTCGGGGGCGGCAACATGGGCGGCAGTCCCCAGGCCCCCGTCGTGATGGGCAGCTACACCTACCCCTCGGGCTGGAACCACGCGGCCTATCCCTACGAGGATCCCGAGACCGGCCGCTTCTACATCATCGCCGGCGATGAGGCCTTTCCCTACGGGCTCAACATCACCGGGCGCCCAACCTATCCCCGGGGGTGGATCCACTTCATCGACTTCACCGACAAGGCCAACCCGGTCGAGGTCGCCCGCTACCAGGTGCCCGAGGCCGGCACGCACAATTTTTGGGTCCAGGACGACATCCTCTACGTGGCCTACTACAACGGCGGCGTGCGCGCTGTGGACATCTCGGGCGAGCTGATGGGGGACCTGTACCGCCAAGGTCGCGAGATCGCCTGGTACCTGCCCACCGACCCTGAGGGCTTTGTGCCGAATGCGCCGATGGTTTGGGGGCCGCAGCCCCACAAGGGCAACCTGTTCCTGTCGGACTGGAACTCCGGCCTCTGGGTGCTGAAGCTGATTCAGGGGGAAGGCTAGTGGGTGCGCTGCTGCTCGTCGCTCTGGCGCCGCTGATCGCTGCTTCGCCGATCGCCCAGGAGCAGGCTCCTGGGCAGGCGCTCTTGGATACGCCCTACCGGGTACTCGTTTGTGCCGAGTCGGCGGACGAGGTCGTGCAGATCGCGTTCGACGGAGTTACGGCGAGCGTGGAGCGCGTGCACACCGTCGGCTCCCTGCCCACTGAGATCGAAGGACCCCACGGCTTGGGTGTCGACCCCTCGGGGGATGCCTGGTACGTGACGCTGGCCCATGGCCTGCCCTACGGCAGTCTGTTGAAGATGGACGTGGTCAGCGGCGACGTGCTCGGGACCTGTGAGCTCGGTTTGTTCCCCGCGACCCTTTGCGTGTCGCCGGACACCGGCCTGCTCTACTGCGTGAACTTCGACCTGCACGGGGACATGAGTCCGTCGGACGTGTCGATCGTCGACCCCGAGGAGATGGTGGAGGTCGGGCGGACGGTGGTGGGTGCGATGCCCCACGGGTCTCGGCTCGCGCCGGGCGGCGATCGACTCTTTGTGTGTTCGATGATGGACGGCACCCTGGTGGAGTTGGACGGCCTGCGCTTTGAGGTGCGCCGCAGTCTGTCGCTGGAGCCCCGTCCCAGCGCGGCGGAGTTGGCCGCTCAGCTGGAGGCGAAGCGCGCCGCGGAAGCCGCGGGTCGCCCGGTCCCGATCGGTCCCGACCACGATCACACAGGTCGCCTGCCGCGCCGCACGGGCCGCACCGACGGACCCGAGGAGGCGAGCGCACCGGACCATGGCATCACGAAACCCACCTGGGCGGCGCCGTCCCCCGTGGCCCCCTTCGTCTACGTCTGTCTGAATGGGGCTAGTGAGGTGGTCGAGGTCGATACCCTGCGCTGGGCCGTCACGCGCCGCTTCGCGACGGGCAAGGCCCCCTACAACGCCGACGTTACCGCCGACGGTAAGACGCTGGTCGTCACCTACAAGGGCGCCCAGCAGATCGGCGTTTGGGACCTGGCGTCGGGTTCGGAGCGCGCCCGCATCGAGGCCAGCGCTCCCGTGCCCCACGGCGTGGTCACCAGCCCCGATTCCGCCTACGCATTCGTGAGCAACGAGAACCGTGGCAGCGCGCCAGGCACGCTCGACGTCATCGACCTGCGCAGCGGCCGACGGGTGGCCACTGCTGCGGTCGGGCTTCAGGCCGGCGGGATCGCGCTGCTTCCCCGTCGCAAGTAGGTTCAGTCATGGCGGATTCCAAGCCCCCCAAGAAGTCGCCGGGGAAAGCTCCCTCGAAGGCCACGATGAAGGCACTCGGAATCCTTCGTGACCACTCCCTCGCCTACCCAGAAGCCTGGGAAGATCACCCTTGGGGAGAGGTCGCGATCAAGGTCCGCAAGAAGGTCTTCGTCTTCCTGTGGGCCCATGGCGCCGGGTTCACCATTTCGCTCAAGCTTCCCGAATCCGCAGAGGAGGCGCTGCTCCTGCCCTTCACCGAGCCAACGGGCTACGGCTTAGGCAAGAGCGGCTGGGTCACCGCGAAGTGGGAAGGAGCCGAGCCCATCCCCACATCCCTGGTCATCCCCTGGATCGAGGAGAGCTACCGCGCGGTGGCGCCGAAGACCCTGGTCAAGCGGCTCGACGCGGAGTGACGTCCGGTTGGTGCCCCAAACCGGCCTAGCCGCGCAGCACGTACTCGGTCGGGCGCTGGTAGACGCGCAAGTCGAACTCCGCCAGGACCGCGAGGAGATGGTCGAAGATGTCGGAGATCAGGCCCTCGTACTGGACCCAGCGCTGTTCCTTGCTGAAGACGTAGATCTCGAGGGGGATGCCTTCGGGGCCGGGCGCGAGCTGGCGCACGAGGAAGGTCATGTTGTCGGCGATCTCGGGCTGGGCTTCGAGGTAGGCCTGCATATAGGCCCGCAGGGTGCCGAGGTTCGTGAGGCGGCGACCGTTGGCTTGGGTCGCGGCCACGTCGCGCTCGCGGTTCCATTGCTCGATCTCGCTGCCGCGTTCGGTCAGGTAGTCGGCGAGAAGTTGGATTCGGCCCAGGCGCTCGAGGTCCGCCTTCTCCAGGAAGCGAACGCTCGTCATGTCGATGGCTAGGGAGCGCTTGATGCGCCGGCCGCCCGACTCGGTCATGCCGCGCCAGTTCTTGAAGCCCTCGGTGAGGAACGCGGGCGTCGGCACCGCGGCGACGGTCTTATCCCAGTTTTGGATCTTGGCGGTGTGGAGGCCGATGTCGATCACGTCGCCGTCGGCCCCGTAGCGCGGGACCTCGACCCAGTCGCCGACCCGCACGAGGTCATTGCTCGCGATTTGAATGCTGGCGATGAAGCCCAGGATCGAGTCCTTGAAGACGAGCAGCAAGATGGCCGTCATGGCGCCCAAGCCGGTGAGCAGCGCCCAGGGGGACTTCTCCATCAGGGTCGCCACCACCAGGATGCCGACCGCTAGCCACAGCACGATCTTCACGACCTGTGCGTAGCTGCGGATGGGCTTGTCGCGGGTGCTCTCTTGGCGGCGCCCAAGGGTCACCACGCCGTCTAGAAAGGCGTTGGCTGCGCGTCCGCCCGCCAGGATCATCCAGGCGTTCGCTAGGCGCTGCACCAGATCCACGTAGCGCTCCTGGCCGCTTGCCGGGAACAGCAGGGGCGCAGCACCGAAGAACACCAGCGCGGGCGCCACATGGCTCAGCTTCTGGAAGACCTCGTGCTGGACGAAGACATCGTCCCAGGTGGCGCGGGTCCGCTCGATGATGGCCCTCACCGCGCGCACCAGGACCTTTTTGGCGAAGAGATTCGCCAGGGCGGCGGCGGCGAGGGTCCCAAGCCAGGTCCACCATAGGACCAGCAGATTCGGGGGGCTGTCTTCGGGCAGGAGGGCGAGAATGATCATGGGGATTGGGTCTACTTCGCCGGCCGGTTGGCCATGCCGCGTTGGATGGGGCCCCGTTCGGCGAGGCCATCGAGGCAGGACTGGATAGCCTCTTCGGCGGTCTCGGCGCGCCACCAGGGGTACTCGCCGTCCTCCAGTTCGCGCCAGGGCTCGGAGAGCGATTCGCCCTCGGTGAACACTCGGACAACAAAGGGCGCGTCGTTGCCGAGCAGGTCGCGCAGGACATCGAGCCGGACCCAGCGGCTGCCGTTCTCGAACCAGACCTGCAGGTGCAGGGTGCGCACGGCCTCGAAGGCATAGCGGGCATAGGAGGGCAGGCGCAGGGCGTAGTAGGAGTCCATGGGTGGCTTCAGTAGATCGTGGCGCGCACTTCGCGGCGCAGGGGCTGGCGCTCGGACTCCGAGATCACCAGGGACACAGCGGCCTGGTCGCAGGCTCCCATGGCGGAGAAGTTGGCGCGGGCCTGACGGAGGGTGATGTGATTGGGACCGGAGACCTCGTCCAGACGGTCCATGTCCTGGCCATCGTCCTCCCAATAGCAGACCGCACAGATCGAGTGGCTCCCGCGGCTGGGGAGCGTGTAGTAGTCGCAGCAGGGGCACTGCTGCTGGCCGGAGTGGGACATGCCGGGGCAGCGTAGCCGGGGGCGCTGGACCGGATCTAGCCCTTGCCGGGG
>CAYWNK010000018.1:0-41509 GCA_964459495.1 uncultured Planctomycetaceae bacterium | reverse complement strand
TGTTGATGCTCGGCTGGGAGTTCCCGCCGCACATCTCGGGCGGTCTCGGTACCGCCTGCCAGGGAATCTGTGAGGGCCTAAGCTCGGCGGGCGTCGAGGTCACCTTCGTCGTGCCCCGCCGAATGGGCGGAGAACACGCCCGCGGGACACGTGTCGTAGGCGCCAACAACCCCAGCGCCCCGGCTCCGGCCCGCCAACGACCCGCCGAACTCTCACTGCCCCTGGTGCCGCTCGACTGGGTCGAAGCTCCAACGGCCGGC
Source organism: uncultured Planctomycetaceae bacterium (assembly GCA_964459495.1). Classification (GTDB taxonomy): domain Bacteria; phylum Planctomycetota; class UBA1135; order UBA1135; genus CAYWNK01. Next base: position 41,249 of record CAYWNK010000018.1, on the reverse strand, counting down.
CGTGCCAAGGACCTCGCAGACCCGGGACCCCTGCCCGGAACTCCGCTGGCCGACGCGCCCCCTGGGACGGGTACCGCCGGGCGCCGCAGCATCCTGATCGACAGCCCCCTGAGCCCGTATCAGACCGCTCGGACTTACCGCCAGACCTTCCAGCCCGGCTTTGGCAAGCTCACCGTGCACGGAGCCAAGCGCGGACCCGGCGAGCCAGCTGGCAAGGCCCCCGCACCGCCCCTGCTCGGTGGGTATGGCGAACACCTCTTCGACGAGATCCAGCGCTACGGCGAGATCGTCGCGGATCTCGCCCAGCATGAGTCATTCGACCTTGTTCACGGCCACGACTGGATGACTGCTCCCGCGGCGATCGCGGCAGCCCGGAGAGCCGATCGGCCCCTCGTGATGCACGCCCACGCCCTCGAACGCGACCGCAGCGGCGACCACCCCGACCACCGCATCGTCACGCTTGAGCGCAACGGCCTGCGCAACGCCGACCGCGCCATCTGTGTGTCCGAGTTCACCCGCCAACAAGTGCACCAGCAGTACGGCGTGCCGGAAGAACGGCTGCGCGTCTTGCACAACGCCGTCACGCCGGCGACCTCTGCGTCGACGCGCCTGGGATCTGCTCCTGCGGCAGGTGAACCGGGTCCGACCGTGCTGTTCCTGGGCCGAGTCACCATGCAGAAGGGCCCCGAGTACTTCTTGCGCGCCGCCGCGCGGGTCATCCAGCATCGACCCGACGCTCGCTTCGTGCTCTCGGGTAGCGGCGACTTGCTGCCCGGCATGATCGAGCTCTCCGCCAGCTTGGGGCTCGGCGGACACGTGAGCTTCACGGGATTCCTGCGCGGCACCGACGTGCAGCACATGTACTCCCAGGCGAACCTCTACGTCATGCCCTCGGTGTCCGAACCATTCGGTATCGCGCCCCTCGAGGCGATGGTTCAGGGCGTCCCCGTGATCGTCTCGAAGCAAAGCGGTGTCTCGGAGGTCGTCGAGCACGCGCTCAAGGTCGACTTCTGGGACGTGGACGAGCTCGCCAACAAGATCCTTGCGGCCATCTCCTACCCCGCCCTCGCCGCTGCCCTTAGCGAACACGGCCGCGAGGAGGCGAGCTCCATGAGCTGGAACTCGCGCGGAGTCAGCCTCGAACGCATCTACCGCGAAATCGTCGCATGAAGGCCTCCCAAGAGACCTCGCTGGTCCTCTACTTCCAGGTTCACCAGCCCTATCGACTTCAGCCTTTTTCCTACTTCGACATCGGCCAGAAGGGCGCCCCGGACTACTTCGACGAAGAAGAGAACAAGCGCATCCTCCAGCGGGTCGCCGAGAAGTGCTACCTGCCCACCACCGCGATCCTGCAGCGCCTGTGCGAGGAGCACGAAGGCCGCTTTCGTTGCGCCTTCTCGATCTCAGGCACAGCCCTTTCGCAGTTCGAGAGCTGGTCGCCGGAGACCCTGCAAGCTTTCCGCGCCCTGGCGGCCACCGGCTGCGTCGAATTCCTCACCGAGACCAGTCACCACTCCCTGACGGTGCTGGAAAACGAAGGGGAGTTCCTAGCCCAAGTCGCGGGCCACTCGGAGCGCATCGAGCGCCTCTTCGGACAGCGCCCGACCAGCTTCCGCAACACCGAGCTGATCACGTCCAACCGGATCGCGCAGCTCGCCGAAGAGGCGGGCTACAGCGCGATCCTGATGGAGGGCGCAGACCAGCTCCTCGAGGGGCGTAGCGCCCACCGGGTCTACTCCCCGGTCGGGACCGGCAAGATCCGGGCCCTGTTGCGCTCCTACCGCCTTTCCGACGACATCGCCTTCCGCTTCTCCGACCGCAACTGGCCAGACTGGCCCCTATCCACCGAGCGCTTCGCGAGCTGGCTCGACGCATTGCCGGGCGAAGACGAATGTGTGGGGCTGTTCATGGACTTCGAAACCTTCGGGGAACACCAGTGGGAGGAAACCGGCATCCTGCGCTTCCTCGCCGAGCTGCCCGCTGCCGCCCTTGCCAGCGGGCGATTCCGCTTTCGAACCCCGGCCCAGGTCGTAGAGAAACACAAGCCGGGCCCCGAGCTCAACATCCCCAGCCCGGTCTCGTGGGCCGACGCCGAGCGGGATCTCACCGCTTGGTTGGACAACTCCATGCAGCAGGCAGCCCACTCGACGCTGTTCGAGCTCCTCAAGCTCGTCGAGCTCAACGGAGCCAGCGGCGAGGCCCAATTCCTGGAAACCTGGCGCCGCCTGTCGACCTCGGATCACTTCTACTACATGTGCACGAAGTTCTTCTCCGATGGGGATGTGCACAAGTACTTCTCGCCCTTTGCCACGCCCCACGACGCCTACATCACCTGGATGAATGTCGCCCAGGACTTCCGCCGCCGCCTGACCGCCGCCCCCCTACCCGTCTAGGGCTCCCCAAGCTCGATCGCCCACCGACTCGGGGCGGCGAGGCAGTTTTTCCGGGCCCAGCCCCTAGGCCACTCCGCACGCGAGTGGACGCCCGCGACACAAGCGGGGCTTCTGCCCCTTGGCGCCATCACCCGCGACGGGACCAGAGAACGTCGCGGATGCTGCAGCGCCGGAACCATCGCCTGCGTCCCTTCGATTCCGCCACAAGTCCGAGCACACCAACGCGCTATGACCGTCAGCCAGGGCCAAGAGCCCGCTTCTTCGCCGCGCTTCCCTGTCTCCGAGGAAGCTCCCGAGACGCGCCCCTCCAACCAGCCGCGTCTGATGCGCTTCGACGCCAGCGCCAGTCTTCCCCAGCCTCTCGCAGGTCTCGCGCGCCTCGCGCGCAACCTGTGGTGGAGCTGGGATGCGGAGGCCGCTCGCCTGTTCCCCGACATCTCGCCGCGCCTGTGGCAGGCCGTCGGTCAGAACCCCGTGACGTTCCTGCGCCAGGCCTGGCCCGCCGACCTCGACCGCGTCGCCGCCGATCCCGACTACCTCGACCGCCTCGGCCGGGTCATGGCGCGCTTTGACGCCTACCTTGGAGCCCCCGCCCGCACCGTCGAGCACAAGGGTCAGCCCGCCGTTTCTCCCGCCGCGCCCGCGGTGTACTTCTGCCTCGAGTTCGGGCTCCACCCCAGCCTGCCCATCTACTCGGGCGGCCTCGGTGTCCTAGCTGGCGACCATCTGAAGTCCGCCAGCGATCGCAACCTCCCCCTGGTCGCGGTCGGGTTGTTCTACCGCGGCGGCTACGTACGCCAGCAGCTGCTCGCCTCCGGCGAACAGCAGAACCTGGAGCGGCCCAACGACCCCGCCGATCTGCCCCTGGATCTCTGCAAGGACGACTCTGGTCAGCCTATCGAGATCACCGTGCAGCTGCCCGTTGGCCCCCTGCGCCTGCGCGCCTTCGAGCTGCGGGTCGGGCGCGTTCGCGTGTTTCTTCTCGACTCCGACGTCACCGGCAATCCCGACGATCTGCGTGGCCTGACGCGTCGCTTGTACTCGGGCGACAGCGAGCATCGGCTGCGCCAGGAAATCGTCCTCGGCAAGGGCGGCGTGCGTCTCCTCGACGCCCTCGGCATCCGGCCCGCCGTTTGCCACATGAACGAGGGCCACGCTGGCTTCTCCGCGCTTGAGCGGATCGCCGCCCTGGTCCACGGCTCCGGCCTGAGCTTCGCCCAGGCGCGCGAAGCCGTGCGCGCCGGCACCGTCTTCACCACACACACCCCGGTGCCTGCGGGCCACGACGTATTCGCCGAGGACCTCGTCCGGCGCTACTTCGGCGACTCAGCCGATTGGCTCGGCCTGCCCTGGGAGGAATTCTACCGACTGGGCTGCGACGCCGGCGGCGAGCACGGCTTCAACATGACCTACCTGTGCATGAACCTGGCTGGGTTCGTGAACGGGGTGGCCAAAAAGCACGGCACGGTCAGTCGCTCCCTACTGCATCCCTTCTGGGCGGGACTCCTCGAAGACGAAGTGCCCGTGACCCACGTGACCAACGGCATCCACCTGCCCACTTGGACCGCGCCCGAAGTGAGCGCGTGCCTTGGAGTAGAGGAGCGTGCCCCCGTGATCGCGGACTTCGAGGCCGCCGAAGCCCGCGTGGTTCCCGCCGAGCTCTGGGCCGCCCGCCGCACGCTCAAAACCCGGCTGATGGAGGCGGTCGCCGCCAACCTGGAAAACGCCTTCACGCGTCGCCAGGACGACCCCAAGCTGCTCGCTCGCATGCTCGAGCCGCTTGACGCCGATGCCCTCGTCGTGGGCTTTGCGCGGCGCTTCGCCCCCTACAAGCGCGCCAACCTGCTGCTCGCCGACCGCGAGCGACTCGCCAATCTGGTGAACAACACCGACCGCCCGGTGCGTTTCCTGTTTTCAGGCAAGGCTCACCCGGCCGACGAGAAGGGCCAGGACCTCGTTCGCGAGGTGGCCAGCCTCTGCCGGGAGGAACCTTTCCTGGGCCGCGTGATCTTCCTCGAGGACTACGACATGGAGATCGCCAAGCACCTTGTGCAGGGCGTCGACGTGTGGCTCAACAACCCGATCCCGCCCCTTGAGGCTTCGGGCACCTCGGGCATGAAATCCGCAGCCAACGGTGGTCTGAACCTGTCGGTTCTCGACGGCTGGTGGCTCGAGGGCTGCGACGGACGCAACGGTTGGGGCATTGGCCCCAACATCACCTTCGTGGAACAGAGTCGACAGAACCAGCTCGACAACGACCTGCTCCTGAGACTTCTTGAGGACGAAGTGATGCCGCTGTACTACGAGCGCGACGCTGCGGGGCTCCCCGCCGCCTGGCTCAAGCGCTCCATCCACGCCCTTGCGACCCTCCCCCCCTTCTTCGGCACCGATCGCATGGTCGAGGAGTATCTCGCCCGGGCCTACGCCCCTTGCGCGGCCAGCGCCCACCACATGACCGCCGACGGTTTCGCCGCCGCCAGCCAGCGGGCCGCGGAACAGCAGCGCCTGCGCCAGGGATTCGAGCACGTCCACATTCAAGGGGCCAGCGTCGGCGACCTCTCAGCGGTGCGCACCGGCGACCGCATCGAGGTCAGCATGAACGTGTACACCGCCGAGCTGGCCGCGGACGATCTGTTGGCCGAGCTCGTTCTCGGCCACCCCGGCGGCGAGCGCTCGCTGCAGGGCGCGCACTACATCGAGCTCACCCCCGACGCCCGCACCGAGCACACCCCCGAGGGCACCACGACCTTCCGCGGTCACCACGTCGTCGAGGCTTCGGGCACCTACGGCTGGGGCCTACGGGTTCGGCCGCGCAACGACACCCTCGACGCCCGCGCCCTCCCCGGATTGGTGCGCTGGGCGTAGGAGTCTGCGGCTCCCGCCGAGCTCGGGTATTTTCGACTTCGGATGCTAGACTCCCCTAGACCCCGTAGGGACGCCCACCCGGCGCTCTGACGTGGCCCCCCATGACGACTTCGGGCCAAGGACAGACACCCCGCTACCGCTCGCTGGATGCCACGCGCATCCACGCGACGGTGGAGCAGCTGGCCGTTCGAGTCGGCCAGCGCTTTCCGGAATCTAGCCTCGCCGGCATCGCCGCCGAGCTCGTGAGCCTGAGCCGCGATGTGTCCCTGCGCCTGGTGAAGTTCAGCCGCCCCCACACGGGCCTGCGGCTGCTCATCTTCCTCATGCTGGCCCTGGTTTTCGGTGCTCTGCTCACCATCCCGTTCCTCCTGAAGGACGTCGGCACGCAGGAAATCCGCAGCCTTCTCGCCTTCATCCAGGTGCTCGAGCCGGCCCTGGGTACAGCCGTCTTCCTGGGTGCATTCACCGTCTACCTGCTGTCCCGCGAGACCGAAGGCAAGCGGCGCAACGCCTTCGACTCCCTGCACGAAGTGCGCTCGATGGCCCACGTCGTCGACATGCACCAGCTGACCAAGGACCCGGTCTCCATGCGCCGCGCCGGCAGCACGGAGGCCTCCCCGGTCCGGAATCTGTCCGACGAGGACCTCACCCGCTACCTCGACTACTGCACCGAGATGCTGGCCCTCCTCTCGAAGCTAGGCGCCCTCCACGCCCAGGACTTTCCCGACGCTCCGGTCATCCAGGCCGTCGACGAAATCGAGGATCTGTGCACCGGCCTCTCCCGCAAGATCTGGCAGAAACTCGTCCTGATCGGCCGGGACGATTCCCTGGCGGGCTAGACGGGGCACTCCGGCTACCCGGCGGTACCCCGGAACCGCCCCTGGGAGCGCAGCCCGGGTTCGACAGAGCCTTGACATAGGGTTGAAGAAAGACGCCCTCCCACAGGTCCATCCTTGGCCTACAGGAAGGCCATGCCCAAGCCTCTCCTGGTCCTGTGCGTTGCCGCCCTGTCGGCCCTCCCTTCCGGCTCGGCCCAGGCGGTTGGCGCTGGAACGGGCGCTGGATGCGGCGGCGGCAATGCCCTACCCGGCGGCGGATCTGGCAGCGGTGGTGGGAGCGGAAACGCGCTCGTCGAGCATGCAGGAAGAGCCTTCTTTATGACTCGGTGTCGATTTGGCATCGCCGGGGGCGGCTGTGGCAGCACCGGTGGCGGCAATTGGGTCTCCGGTCGAGGCTGCGGCGGCATCGCTAGGCAAAATCGCTAGCGCGTCCCACCCAGGCGGGACCTTGCTGCAGTCCATCGGGAAGCGAGCCGAATCCTGGAGGGACAATGGTGTGGGGACGGCTCCGTCTGCGGAGCCACGGCTGTGCAGACCGTCGAGCCATCCCCACTCCCAAGCCGCGCGCATCTGATCCCCCATACGCGGCTCAGGGGGGAAACCTGATCGGCCAGGAGCCGGTTTCAGGCCAATTGCAGATTCGCAGCGGGTCGCGGTTTTTTTGAGTCGGCCCCTCCGATAGCTACGATGCGGTGATGGTCGTCAACCCTCTCGTTGCCCTAGTCCTTGCCGCGCAAGCCCCGAGCGCCCAGGGGCCCGTCGTCCTGGAGTCTGCCCCGCCCGTCCAGGCCCCGCTCTGGGTCGAGACCTATCCCTCTGAGGAAGCACAGACCCATGCGAATGTGTTCTCCCTGGAGATCGGCAGCGAGGGCCGCGTCGTCGTGGGCCATGGGCTGGGCCTCAGCGCTTTCGACGGGGTGTCCTGGAATGCCTCCGCGCAGAGCGTCGGACTCGTCGCCCACCTTCTCCGCTCCCCGTTGGGCGAAATCTACGTGGGCTCCAGTCGGGGCGTCGGACGCTTGGTCTTCGAGCCGGACGGCGCACCGGCGGTGGACTGGCTGGAACCCAAGGCCTGGGCCGAGCGCTCGCCGGGCATGGTCAAGTTCATCGCGACCAGCGACGACCGCACCATCTACGCAGGCGGCGATGAGTTCGTGTTTTGCTGCCGGCCAGGTGCAGGCGCTGACACCTGGGTAGAGGTCGAGCCCGATCAAGAGGACCAGCGAATCACCCATGTCTTCGCACTGCGCGGGGACTGCTACGTGGCCCTGCCCCGGGTGGGCATTCGGCGACTGGAGGACGGCCAGACCACCCCGCTGGCGAACACCGAATCCCTGCGCGGCATGGATGTCCAGGCCGTGCTCCCCACCGGGGACGAAGACGCGTTGGTCTTCACCGCCGACCACGGCATCCACATCTGGTCGCCGGTTGGCACCTCAAGCTGGGAGTCAGAGCTGACCACGGCGTTGGAAGGGCATCGGCTCTACAACGCCAGCCGCCTTGCCTCGGGAGGCTTCAGCGTCTCTTCGTCCCGCGGCGTTCTCATCGCAGGCCCCGAAGGCGAGCTGCTTTCGATCCTGAACGAAAGCACTGGTCTCACGTCGAACGCCTCCTTCGGTCGAGCGGTCGAAGACGAGGGCGGCGGACTTTGGGCCGGCACCTTCGGCGGGGTCAGCCGAATTCAGCTCCGCTCCCCCGTCGCCGTTTTTGGTGACGAGCAGGGCATTGGAAGCTCGGTGTTCGACATCGAATCGTTCGAAGGGCGCCACTACGTCGCCACCCACGACGGTCTACTCGGCTCCGACCCCGATCCCGAGCCTGGCGCCCCGACCACCTTCGTCCGGATCCCCGGGGTCGAGGGCGCGGCCTGGGACCTGCTCCAGCACCGCGACGCCCTCTGGGTCGCATCTTCGACCGGCGTCTACCGCATCTTCGAGGGCGAGGCCTATCTCACCGGCGCGAGCAAGGATTCGACGGCACTCGTGGCCGCCGATGATGATCACATCTTCGCCGCCGGCCCCGGGCACCTCGCGCGCATCGACATTCGCAACCCTGGACATACGCAACCGGACACATGGCGCACGGTGCTGCAGTCCGTGCGGGGGATGCATGTCGATGCAGAAGGGCGCCTGTGGATCCCGGGCATGACCGAACGCCGCGCGTGGAAGATCTTCCGAATGGACTTCCGCACCGCACCGGTCCAAGGCGACTTTCTTGACGCCGAGGACGGCGTTCCGTCCCAGCCCCTCTCCCTGACCCAGGTGGGCAACGACCTGCTGCTCGGCTTCCCGCGTGGCCTGGCCCGCTACGACAGCCACACCGGTCGCTTCACCCCAGAACACACCCTGCAGTCCGCCTTGGCGAAGTACGGCGGGGGCGCGCTGAACCTGACCGAAGGCCCCAGCGGAGACCTCTGGTTTTGGAATGCTGAGAATCGAACCGTGCGGGCCACCCACCGGAACGGCGAGTGGAAGCTCAGCGATCCCCTGCGCAGCGCCGAGCTCGAGAATGCGCTGTGCTTTGCAAGTACGCCCGACGGCCGGCTTTGGATCGGTTCGTCGGACGGCCAGCTCGCCCTCTTTGACCCCGCCGTTGAAAGCGATTTCACCCTGCCTGCGCCCCGCGTCCGGGTTCTCGCAGAGGGCATCGAGGGTCGCACACCGGTGGAGGGTCCGGCCCTCGCCTCGCTTTCTGCTGGCGAAGCCAGTCTGCGCTTCCAGTACGGCTGGACCTCGTTCGAGCGTGTTTCCGGCAATCGATTCCGATCGCGGCTCATCGGACTTGGCGGTCGCTGGAGCCCGTGGTCTAGCGAGACCTACCGGGATTTCCCGGGTCTGCGAGAGGGCGACTATGAACTCCAGGTCGAAGCTCGGACCGCGGGCGGCCATCTCAGCCCGGTGGCGCGGGTGGCCTTTCAGGTCCTGCCACCCTGGTACCGCACGCCCTGGGCCTACGGCGCGCTCGCCGCCTCGATCGCCCTCGCAATGCTCGCGCTGGCCGGCCTGCGCAGCGCCGCCGCACGCGGGCGCATCCGCTCGCTGACCAGAGAACTCGACGAGAAACGCGTCACCGAAGAGGCGCAGCGCATCAAAGAAGCCCAACTCGAACAGGAAATCAACGAGCTCGGGCGAGCGGCCGCCGGGCGAGAGCAGCATGGCCAGCAGACCCACGAGGCCCAGAAGCTCGAGGCCGTTGGCCGCCTCGCCGCAGGCGTTGCCCACGACTTCAACAACATCCTCACCGTGATCCACGGGGAAGCTGAGCTCGGGCACGCAAGTGCCACACTGGCCGGCGCCGGCCTGAGCCAGAAGTTTGCTGCGATCCAGGATGCGAGCGAGCGGGGCGCCCACCTCACCCGGCAGCTGCTCGAGTTCAGCGGCAACCAGCCCCAACGGCCGCGGGTCATCGCCCTGGGCCAGACGCTCATGGATACGCGCACTCTGCTCGAGCGTGTGGTGCTCGATGACGTCGCACTCGAACTCAACATCGACTCCGATCTGCGCCCCGTTGAAATCGACCCGGTCCAGTTCGAGCGTGTGATGATGAACTTGGTCGTGAACGCATCGGAGGCCATGCCCCTTGGGGGCAAGATCCGCGTCTCAGCCAGCAACCTAGACGCGGGCCAGGGGCACGGCCTGCAGGGCCCCTGCGTACGGTTGGTCGTCGAGGACAACGGCATGGGTATGGACGCGGATACCCTTGCTACGGCGTTTGAGCCCTTCTTCAGCACGAAGGGACCCGGCCGGGTATCCGGCCTGGGCCTCGCCACGGTGCACGGCATCGTCAAGCAGGCAGGCGGTCACGTGACGCTGCAGTCCGAGAGCGGAGCGGGCACCCGCGCCGAGATTCTTCTCCCGGTCGCCACCCGCCTGGAAGTGCCCGCGCCCCCCATGCCCGATGTCCTGCGCCCGGCTCCCCAGGGGACTACGGTTCTAGTCTGCGACAGCGACGTGCAGGTTCGAAGGGTTACGGCCCAGCTGCTCGAACGCGCGGGTTACCAGGTCATCTCCGCGGACTCCCCGGACGAAGCACTGCGCCGCGCCCGAACCCACAATGGCCGCATCGATGTGCTCGTCACCGACGTTGTGATGCCCGGCCTCAACGGACCCGAGCTCGCCACCCAGCTCGCGCAAACTCGGCCCGCCCTGCGCGTGGTCTACCTGTCGGGCTATCCCTCCGAGGTGTTGGCGCCGCGCGGCATCCTGGCCCCCGACATCCGTTTCGTCGCCAAGCCCTACTCGACCCAGCGTCTGCTCGACTCGATCGCGGCAGCCCTCGGCTCACCGCCGCCGCACACGTCGATTCAAAGCCACGCCGAATGACCGTCGTTCGCGAGCGCCCATAGGACGCCGGCCGCGGCGATTCCGCCCATCACGCGCGCAGCCCTGCGCGCGGGACCGGGATAGGTGAAGAATCCGATCACTGCGCAGATCACCAGTGCGACGCCGCACATGATCAGCGCTGCGGAATGATGGCCGAGGATTCGCGGGTCCTCGATCGCCATCGGGAGCAGATTGGACACCCAACCCGACAGGACCAGAATGCCGCTCGTCAGGATGCCCACGGCAAGCCAGACCCTGGGCTGGCCGGGGACCTCAGACGGTCGAAGAGGCCGGGGCGAGAGCATTAGCTGATCAGATGCCCAGGGACGAGGCCCTCGACATCGGTGAGGCGGAAGCGCCTGCCCTGGTGGCGGTAGGTCAGGCGCTCGTGATCCATGCCGCACAGGTGCAAGATCAACGCGTTCAAGTCGTGAACATGAACACCGCCCGACACAAGATTGTATCCGAACTCATCGGTTTCGCCGTAGGTCACGCCGCCCCGGATACCGCCGCCGGCGAGCCACATGCTGAAGCAACGGGGGTGGTGATCGCGGCCGTAGTTGGTCGCCGTCAGCTTGCCTTGGCTGTAGCTCGTCCGTCCGAACTCGCCGCCCCAGATCACGAGCGTGTCATCGAGCAGGCCACGCTGTTCAAGGTCGCGCACGAGCGCCGCCGACGCCTGGTCGGTTTCCTTGCACTGGGTGCGGATCCCGCCAGGTAGTCCTCCATGGTGATCCCAGCCCTGATGGAAAAGCTGCACGAAGCGCACATCGCGCTCCGCCAGCCGCCGAGCGAGCAGGCAGTTGGCCGCGAATGACCCGGGCTTGCGGGCGTCCTCGCCATACATCTCAAAAACGTGGTCGGGTTCATCCGAAACGTCGGTGACCTCGGGCACGGACGCCTGCATTCGGAACGCAAGCTCCGCTTGAGCGATCCGGCCAAGGACCTCATCGTCCCCGGTGCGTTCGGCCTGCACCCGATGCAGCTCGGCCTGGGCGTCGAGCATGCGGCGCCGCCGGGACCGCGTGATGCCAGCCGGGTCCGACAGGTACAGCACCGCATCCGCCCCCGCGCGGAAGGGAACGCCCTGGTGCTTGGACGGTAGGAAGCCACTGCCCCACAGGCGCGAGTACAGGGGCTGCCCGCCCTTGTTCTTGGTGACCATGACGACGTAGGCAGGCAGGTTCCCATTCACCGAACCCAGCCCGTAGTCCATCCAGGCCCCGATCGAGGGGCGCCCGGCGATCTGGGACCCCGTCTGAAAAAAAGTGATCGCGGGATCGTGGTTGATCGCCTCTGTGTGCATCCCACGCAGAATGCAAAGGTGATCGGCGACGCCCGCCGTGTACGGAAGCAGCTCGGAGAATTGCGCGCCACACTGGCCAGCGGGTGCAAAGTCGAAAAGCGATCCCGCCAACGGCAGGCTCGACTGGTTGCCGGACATGCCCGTTAGGCGCTGGCCACGGCGCACGCTCTCGGGCAGCTCCTCGCCGTTGCGTTCGCGCAGGAGCGGCTTGGGATCGAACAGATCGATGTGGCTCGGCCCACCGCTCATGAAGAGCGAGATGACGCGCTTCGCGCGGGGACGAAAGTGCGGCGAGAGAGCATCACCGGGGTTCCCCCCGATGCCCCCCAGTGCGAGTGCGCCGAGACCGAAGGCGCCCCCGCCTGCCAAGAAGCTTCGCCGGGATGCGGTCTGGGGATCGCTATGGTCTTCCATCTTCATCTTGCCGGTTTCAGCGCAGGACAACGCAGGCGTCGGACGCGACGAGGGTATTCAAGACGCAGGTCCAAGCCGCGAGCTCGCCGGGATCGATCGAGGGCTCCGGCGCACTGGCGCCGACGGCAAGCAGCTCGGCGGCGGCAGCAGGGTCCTGCGCAAACTCCGCGCGCAGATCGCCCAACAGGTGACTCAAGGCTGCGCTCTCGGTCTCGATCGGCCCCCGGCCGGTGGCCCTCAGAAATGCTCGCTCGATGCGCTCCCCGTCGTCCGCGTATGCGAGGACCATCGCTTGAGCAAAGCCACGGGAAGCCTCGACGAACTGGGGATCGTTCCACAGCACGAGCGACTGCAGCGGCGTGTTCGTCGTCTGCCGGCGTGCAACACACACATCCCGTTTGGCAGCATCCAAGAGCTCCATCGACGGAGGTGGTGCGGTGCGCTTCCAGATCGTGTAGAGGCTGCGGCGGTAGAGGCCATCGCCAGTGCTCGGCGTGTAGGCCCGGCCGCTAACCTCTTTCCAGATGCCCTTCGGCTGGTAGGGCCGCACCGGCCGGCCGCCGACCCGCTCCACCAGCAGCCCGGCCAGACCGAGCGCGTGATCGCGCAGCATCTCCGCTGAGAGGCGCGCGCGGGGCGCGCTCGCCAGGAGCCGGTTGTCAGGGTCCAGCTCCCGGTTGGCCTCGCCCATGATCGAGCTGCGCCGAAACGCACTCGACAGCAGCAACCTACGGAGCAGTGCGCGCACGTCCCAACCCGAGTCGATGAACTCAAGGCTCAATTGATCGAGGAGTTCGGGGTGGCTGGGCAGCACGCCCTGAACCCCGAAATCCTCGGGCGTCTCCACAAGGCCTCGCCCAAAGACCTGCTGCCACAGCCGGTTCACGGCAACGCGCGCGGTCAGGGGCCCGGCACTGTCCAGCAGCCACTCCGCCAGGCCGAGGCGGTTGCGCGGCGCGCCCTCGGGCCAGGGGGGCAGCGCCGCAGGAACATCCGGCTGGACCTGGTCGCCTGGAGAGAGATAGGAGCCGCGCACGAGAATATGGGTCGGGCGTGGCTCCGGCAGCTCCTCCATCACCATGATCTGGGGTAGACGATCGCGCTCCCTCGCCAGATCGGCGAGCGCGCTCCGGTCGGCCGGCGGATTCGATTGGCTTCGCTTCCTCGCGGAGAGCAGCGCATCCAGGTCCTGCAGGCTCGCCCGGTGAAGCGCGAGCACCTGCGCGATTCCGCCGTCGATCGCGCCGTCGAAGACCACCAACCCACGCACCTGACCGCCGCGCAGACCGCGGTCCCGGAAGCGCTCACCGAGGGTGAGGTCACCCTCGGCGCCATCGATGATCTTGCGCCGCAGGCCATCGCGCACCACCTCGAGCTTGGCGGGCTTGCCGTCGAGCCAGATCTGGACCCCCGCCGCACGGCTCGATCCGTCGTAGCTCACCGCCACATGCACCCAGGACCCGGGCTCTACCCCCTGCAGCGTTCGTACGCGCATGGCGTCGCCCGGCCAGAAGTGAATCCACGAGGCGGACACGTGACCATTCTCGACGAGGAGCTGATATCCGCGGCTCCCCGAGTCGTGCCAGGCCTTGGAGCGGTGCAGCACAACGGCTCGCTCGTAGGCGACAGGGATGTGCAGCCAAAGGGCGTAGGACATGGGCTCCCAGCGCTGCCGCTGGCCGATTCCTGGAAAGCGCGCGGGCGAGTCCCCGTCGAATACGATCGCCCCGCCCTCGGCCCGCAGTCCGCCACCGGCACTCCCCGAATCGCCGCCAGGAACGAGATTCACCAGCTCGCGCCCCGCACCGATCTCGTCCAGGGGATACCAGCCCTCGACCCGCGGGACCGGCTGCGGCCCCGCCAGAGCCGCTTCCGCCGCCACCTCGAGCTCCTCCAGCCGGCGTCCCCGGGTCGCACGCTCCCACTCGGGCACCAGCGTCAGGGCCGGCGTCGGCGTGGCGTCGGTGAAGTGCGAATACAGCCCCGACTCGTCGATGTTCGCGAATAGGCTCGACAGGGAGTAATACTCCGCCTGGCTGATCGGATCGAACTTGTGGTCGTGGCACCGCGCGCACTCCAGCGTCAGCCCGAGAAAGGCCGTTCCAAAGGTATGCGTTCGGTCACCCACGTACTCGAGGCGGTACTCTTCCTCGACGCTGCCGCCCTCGTTCGTCTGACGGTGCAGGCGCTGAAAAGCCGTCGCTAGGCGCGAGTCCTGATCGGCCCCCGGAATGAGGTCGCCGGCGAGCTGGAGCCGCACGAACTCGTCGTAGCCCATGCCCTCCTGGAACGCCCGGATCACCCAGTCGCGCCAGGGCCAAACCGGACGCTCGACGTCGGACTGGTAGCCATAGGTATCCGCGTAGCGCGCTACGTCGAGCCAATCCACGGCCATGCGTTCGCCGTAGCGCGGCGAGGCGAACAGCCGGTCGAGTGCCGCATCGTGGGCGCCGGCGCTGTCGTCGGCGAGGAAAAGCTCCAGCTGATCCTGGTCCGGTGGCAGGCCCGTGAGGACGAAGGCGGCCCGGCGCAACCATGTGCGCGGTTCCGCGGGCGGTGCGAGCTTGAGTCCAGCCTCGCTGGCACGCCGCTCGATCGCGCCGTCGATGCCCTCGGTTCCGGGACGCAGCGGTCCGTAGGACCAGTGCTCTTCGACTCGACCCCCTCCGGCGATCCACTCTTCGAGGAGCCCGATTTGCCCGGGGCTCAGCTCGAGCTTGGCCTCCGGCGGTGGCATGCGCAGGCCCGGGTCAGCGCTACGCACGCGGGCCAAAATTTCGGACCCCGGGTGGAGCAGGGGCGAGCCCTGCGCCTTGAGTTCGGCCAAACCAGTCCGGTCCAATCGCAGGTTGGCCCTGCGGCTGCCCCCATCGGGCCCGTGACAGGCGTAGCAGGCCTCGGCGAGAACCTGCTGGGCGCTCTCTTGCGGATTAGAGGCCCAGGCGAGGGCCGACGCGATCGCCAGAGGTCCGAGCGGCATGCACGGAGTCTACCGGGATCAACGGTAGGGCAGAGGGTTGGGCGATCTCCTGCGTGGAACTGGCGCCCTGTACCGACCCACTATCCAAGCGGAGCAGGGCAGCGCCGAAGGCAGCTGCGAGGATCCAGACGATCGGCAGGTAGAACGGATTGCGGCGGAGTCTCATGGCAGGTTGCGATTCGGAGGTGGATCCCACCGGCTGGCGGGCTTGTGAAGCATGGTCCATTCCGGAGGCCGCGGGGATGACAACTCAGCTAGCCCAATCCCCGTGACTGCGGCGGAAACTAGCGGCTCTCGAATCGAGAAAGAGGGGCCGTTTTCAAGCTGAATTGAATCGAGACAATCGCACTCCCTGGCCTGTATTCAGGGATTTCCCGAAGCTTCGCGTCGGATCTGGCCCGCCTCTTGCGCCGCCCCTCATTCCTCACTAGGCGAAGTCTCAAGCTCCTTCTCGCGCTCGTTCTTGCCACCGTTTCGCCTGCCCAGGACCTCGCTCATTCCAAGGTCGGAAGCAACAACGACGATCACGACTACAGTCAATCGGGCGGCCTTGCGGCCTACGCCGTTGCCACGACATTCTGCAAGCTTGGGCCCCTGCCGGTCCTCCAGGACAACAGCAACGACCAGGCGCCTGCCATCGCCACCAACTGCGGCACGCTCGGCCTTGGCTGTTGGGGCCAGGCAAGCCTGGAGCTCTAGGCCCCTGGCAGGGGCTCCTAGCCGACCTCATCCTGCCCAGCGCCGACAAGTCCGACAACACGGCTGACCTGCCCGTTCAGCTGAACGCGGACGTCAGCGAAGATGGCCTTTCGAGCAGCGACCTCACCTACCTCCGGGAACGGATCTCCGGTCCGGGCGGGAACGGCAAAAAGGTAGCTCCCCCCGATTTACCAGGGCTCGCCTAGGCCCGCGCGAATTTCGTTCACGCGGGTGATCAGTGCATCGCTTGGCTCGACACCACGGACTGCCATGGAGACGAGAGCGGCGACCAGGTCGTCGGTCCGCGGACGGGAGTTGGGATTCTCCATCCCTTCCTCGATGGCGAGTGAGTAGAGCTCATGGGCGCGGTCCAGCTTCCCGAAGTCCACGTAGGCTTCGGCCAGGGGAATCAGCGCATCAGCCCGCTCGATGTTGACCACGTTGTCGCGTTCGGCTTCGAAGGCAAGCCAGGCGCCCTTGGCCTCGGAGAGAGCGGCGGCCTTCTCGCCAGCTCGGAAACGGAGAGATGCCATGCGGGCGACCAGGGGAACCTTGTCAGCCAGCAGCCAGTCACCGCCGGAGTAGATCTCCCGAGTGCTGCCGAGCAAGCGCAAGGCCCGCTCGAAGTCGCTGTGCTCAATGCACTGGTCGACGAGCGTGAAACCCACCTGGAGATGCACGAGCCGAGGCATCCTCCCGGTCGACTCCATGATCTTGGCCTCGATGGCGTCGCGCCGCTCGGGCACGTCGAACACCGAGCCGTAGGAAAGTGCCAGTCCGTTAAGCGCAGCTCGCACCTGCTCGAACGTCCCGTTGTGCAGAACCTGATCCATGATGGCGAGTTCCGATTCGAACTCCCCGTCGGTGAGCTCGGCAAAGCCCTTGGTCCCGTTCCCCTTGAGGAGCGCCTGCACCTGGTTGAGCTTGCCCAGGATCCGCTCCTTGCGCCAGGCTTGGTCGCGCTGCCCTTCGTGCTCGGAGACGACCTGGAGCGCTTCGTCCATGAATTCTTGCACCCCGACCTGCAGGTCCTTCAGAACCGCGTAGTGCGCCACGTCCGCCAGGGCAGCACCCCGTCGCCAGTTGGCGATGCCCTGGGCAAAGCGTCGCGCTAGAGCGGGCTGGTCGAGTTCAAAGGCCCCCACGACTACGGCCTCTTGGGCGCGTGAACGGTTCTTGATGTGCGGATCCAGCGGAAAGGCAGAAGCGGCCGCGTAGGCGGACTCGAGCAGCCAAACTTGACCCGCGCTCAGGGACTCTCCAGACCACGGATCCTTGACGGGCTCCGCAGCGATGACGTCCGCCTGGGAGACGAGCGCAGCGACTGAGTTGGGTGTGCCGACGGCGAAGACAAGGAGCGCGAGATGGAGGGGGCACATGGTTCGGTTCAACAGGGGGTCGGGATGGATATCGCTGCGCTGTGCTCAAGCGGACGCACCCCCAGCGAGGATGCGTCCGCAAATGCTCCGCGCGGGGCCTGGGCTACGGCGCGCCCTTCGCCCGCGCAGGCTCGGACTACTGGAAGTTCACCGACACGGCGTCGGTGAAGTTCGAAGTCGGGCCGCCGACGAGGTCGCGGTGCCAAGCCTGGAAGTTCCAGGTCTGACCAGCGAGCACGTTGGTGAAGCCATTCGTGGTGGGAGTTTGGCCCAGGTTCAACACCAGGGAACCACTGCCGTTCGCCCCCGAGCTGAAGGGCTGTCCGACCTGGTTGTAGCGGCCGATGTTGCCGACGACGCAGAGGTCGCCCTGGGAACCGGCGGGGTTGGGAATGAGCCCCTTGGTCATGCTGGTGACGAAGATCCCAAGCTGGTTCAGGGGAAGGTTCGACGCAGTCAGGGTGACGTTGTTTTCGCTGCGGATGTCAGATCCGTTGGCGGAGATGGTACCGGTCAAGCCCACCGAGTTGGGGTTGCCGGGAGCACAGTAGATCTCCCCGATGTTGTCGCCCTGCTCGGTGAAGCCGAAGGCGGCCGCGGCCGTCCAGTTTTGGAGCCAGTTGTCGCCGGGGGCGAAGGCGCCGCGGTAGCCGACCGGCGTGAAGAAGCCGTCGTCGGGGGCCATCCCCACCGAGTTGATGGCCGGCCCAGCCGGAGTCGGATCGAGGAAGGTGACCGGCAGCTGGGTCAGGTTGGCGGAACCAACCTGGATCGCAGCGCCGCGATCGATCTGCTGGATGGGCTGATCCACCACCGCGAAGCCGGGGATGATCACGTTGTTGTTGCTGGCCGCGAAGACGTTGACGCTGTTGGCGTCGTCGTAGGCATCGGAGGCTAGGTTGCGGAAGAAGACGCTGTCCTCCATCTCGGACAGGTTGCCGGAGGTCTGGGCCTGGTAGAAGGCCGCCGGGTTGCCGGGCGCGTTGACCGGCGAGAACTGGTTGAACGGAGTCGACCAGGTCTGAGCGAAGGTCAGGGTGCCGTTGTGCCCGTAGCCGCTGGCGCCGTCGCCGTCGTCGCCATCGTTGCTGATGACCTCATCGCCGAGGTCCATGAAGATGCAGTTGCGGTACTGCACACGTGCGCCGTCCCGCCAGGCGGTACCGTGGTCGCCCGAGACCGGCTGGCCGATCACGGTGCAGTTGTAGATGGAGGCCGTGGTAACCGGCTGCCAGTCGGAGTCCTCGGCGCCATCAACCTCAAATGCGTTGTCGCCGGTGCCCGAGCCCTGGTTGGCGTCCAGGCTGTAGCCCTGGACGATCAGGCCGAACTGGGCCTTGCCCCGCCAGCCCTGATCGACGTCGAAGCTGTCGTCGCCGATGTTCCAGATGGAGAAGTACTTGAGATTGAGCGTGCCGCCCCAGATCTCGATGCCGTCGTCGACATTGTTCATGATCTCCACGTGGCTCATGTCCGTCCCGCGACCGATCCCTCCGAGGGAGAGTCCGTTGAGCTCGTTGTTCAGGCCGATCACGTTGCCGCCGTAGCGCAGCGACAGGTAGTTGATCGATCCGGAGTCGTCGTCATCGTTGCCTCCGCCGTAGAGCACCTTGGTGTCGCCGGGAAATGCAGCCACGAGACCCTCCATAGCGGCCACGTTGGACGCGCTCGGGGCCGGGCTGTTGCCGGGCGTGTTGTTCTCGGAGATGTAGGCGTCGCCCATGATCGTGAGGTTTCCCCACTCGTTGGCCGAAGCTCTCCAGGTGCCGTTCTTGGGGTTCCCACCGACCCACGTGGCGACGTCGGCCTGCGAGGTCATGATGACCGGATCGGAGGCGGTGCCTTGCACAAAGATCTGGGCGCCGTTGGTGACGGCCAGGGATCCGCCCAGGTTGGTGGTGCTCGCGATGACGGTGCCGGCCTCGATGGTGAGCGTGGCACCCGGCAGAACGAAGATCTGATCCTGCAGGTTGTAGGTGTTGTTCGCCGTCCAGGTGGTGGACGTAGCGATGTCGGAGGTCACGAGGACCTCGGTCTGAGCGCTGGCCGATCCGGCCAAAGCGGCCGCAGTCAGCAGCAGGGTGGGGTTGGTGAATCGAGTCACGGAAGGTCTCGTTGGGGATGGTGGTAGAAGGAGGTGCGCGGGGCAGTGGAGCCCTTGCTTCAACGCGTTGGCCGGGAAGTTAGGCGCGTGAATTCAAGGGTCCATGAAAACGCGTTCATAGAACTCCAAAGCTCTCGGACCCGCCCGAGTGTGAATCGTGATTGCAGATTCAAGACCCTCCCCACCGAAAGCCGATGGCCACGGGTATGGCCATGTCAGAAGTGATCGATCGCGCTCCCAAGTTCGTCCTTAACACTTCGTTCTTGATTGCCTCCGCCCTGCTGCTTCCCGCGGTCTCCGGCGCCTCGCAATCGACCGAGTTCCAGCACCAAATCGTGCTCGAAGATGGACACCCTGTTGCGTTACCTGCGGAGACCAGGGCTTTGCGTCAGGCCGAGTATCAGGCAGAGACCGACCTGCCCGGAGCGATCGATGCCCTGTCCCGGGCCGTTGGACCCGACTCATCCGCCGTTCTCGATTTCGCCCTCGGTCGAATGCTGGCCCGTGCGGGCAACATCGAGGGTGCGATCGCGAGCATGCAGCAGGCCGGAAAGAAGGCCCCACGCTACGCCAAGCTGTGGCGGACGCTGGGACTGGTCTATTCCGAGAACGGCAGGTATTCCCAGGCCCTCGATGCCTTCGCGAATCTGCTGTCGATGGACCCCCACGACATCGACGCATTGTCGTTGTCGGGTAGGACCCACAGCCTGGCAGGTGCGCACGACTCGGCCCAGCGTGCGTTCCGAGAGGCCCTGCGTTTCGCGCCCGCCGATTCTGCAGTCCGGATGGACCTGGTTCGCAGCCTCTTCGCCCAGGGGAGCTACAGCGCGGCGCGCGTCGAACTTGAGGTGGTGCGCAAGGCCGAGGGCAGCTCCACCCAGCTGAGGCTCCTGGACGCCCAGATCGCACTCAAGGATGGCAACATCGACAGCGCAGAAGCGAGCCTAAGCGTTCTGCTGGATGCCCCCGCGGTCTCGCTGCCCTCAGCCTGGCCCGAAACCTGCTTCACCTTGGCGTGGATGCTTCTCGAGGCCCCTTCCGGTAGGCGCGCGCCCAAACGGGCTGCACCGTGGATGCGACGCGCCGCAGAAGGCAACCTCCCCGCGGGTCAATCCGAGTACGGCAAGATGCTGCTGCGGGGCGATGGGGTCGCCGCCGATCCCGAGCACGGTGCCGCCTGGATCGAGCGCGCCGCGCAATCCGGGCTGCCCTCAGCGATCAGCAACCTCGGCCTTCTGCACATGCGCGGGGAAGGTGTGACCCAGGACAGCCGCCGCGCAGCTGACCTTTTCCGTGCCGCCGCCGAGGCCGGGGAACCGGAAGCCTGCCTGCGCCTTGGATTCTTGTACTCGACCGGCAATGGCGTCGACGCCGATGACACCTTAGCCCGCACCTGGTGGGCGCGCGGCGCACGGGCCGGGCATGCGCCCTGCGCTGAGCAGCTTGCGAGCTTGCGCGCGCCCCGCGCTCGCTAGCCCGCTAGCCCGCTATAGACGTGCCCGGCGCTGCACTTCCTGGATGTAGTCTGCGATCCCAGGCGTCGGGTCCAACTCCTGAACCTCCTTCAACAGGGGCAGTGCGTCTTGATAGCGCCCCTCACTGACCAACAGCTGGCCATGCAGGCGCTTGCCCTTCGCCGCGTAGTCCTCGATCTCCGAGGCTCGTTCGTACTGCAGCAGCGCTAGCTCGGTCTCTCCCTCGGACTGGTAGTGCTGTCCAAGCTGGACCAGCGCCTCGCCGTCGAGGGGATCCAGCTCGAGGATGCCCTGCAGCGCGACCGTCACCGCGTCGCCGTTCAGCTCGAATCGGGCCATGCGGGCCTGCAACTCGAGCAGGCCCTTCTCGACGTCCATGTTGCCTTCGATCGGCATGTGGGCCGAGATGGCCTGGACCACAAGCCGCGTCGGTTCGACCGCGCCTCGACTGGCGAGCCCGCGGGCCGCTTGAATGGAGCGTAGCGGATCCCCGCTTGGATCCACTTCGATAGCCCGCGCGTAGGACGCCGCGGCCTCGTCGTAGACCTCTTCCGACGTGTAGATATCCCCGAGCAAGTTGAGGCTCGACCAGTCCGCCTCCCCCATCTTGTCGAGGAACTCGAAGTTCTGAGCCGCCTCGAGGGGCTTCTGCATCGCCAGGTAGGCGCGGGCCTGCAGCCGCCACAGGTTGGCGTTCTCGGGGTCCGCCGCAATCATGTTGTTGCACAGCGCGGAAGTCGCGTCGTAGCGTCCCTGGTGAAACAGGCTTTCGGCCATGCCCATCTTCCAGTCGGTGTTCGCCGGGTCCAGCAGGTTGGCCATGCGATAGGCGGACTCGGCGGCCAGGTGATCGCCGGACTGCAGGTGCGCATAGGCGAGCAAGCCGTAGGTATCCACCGTGGCGCCGCCCATCTCGATGACCCGCGCCAAGGCTTTCCTGGCGTTCGGATAGTCGCCCGAGAGCACGCTGACCAGCCCAAGGTTGTTCCAGGCCCGCTGGAAGCGGGGGAACTTGGCCAGGGCGGAATGGAAGGTGGCGACCGCGTCTTCCGTGCGCTCCTGCTGGAAGTAGATGTTCGCGAGGGTGTAGTCGAACAGAGCGCTGGTCTCCACTCCGAGGTTGGCCTCGAGCAGCGCAATCGCTTCGTCCTCCTCTTCGGAACCGAGGGCCTCCCCGATCTCGATCATCACCTGGGTCTCCTCGAGGCTCAGCTCGGGCTCGGTCTCCCCCAGGGCGACGTAGCTTTCCGCAAAGCGCCTCTGAAAACCCGGACTCGACCACAGGGCCAGCTCATGCTCGCCCATCCACTCGCGAACGGGTAGGTCCGGATCCACCTCGGGCTCTTGCAACGGTGAGAGGAGAACCACGGGGTCAGCGGTGCGGACCTCGGTCGTGGCTTCGCTGTTCGCCGATTGGCATGCCGTGAGCACCGCAGCCATGGCGAGGAGAAGGGAGGGCTTCATGGGGATCACTTCTTGGGATACACGTAGGTGAGTTTGGCTGGCAGCGTGACCGCTTGACCGCCGCTCTTGCCGGGCTCGAAGCGACACTTGGAAATCGCGGTCAGAGCCGAACGGTTGAACGCCGGATCCGTGCTTCGATCCACCTTGGGATTCTGAACGCGCCCGTCCTCATCCACGAAGAAGATCAGAGTCACCCGAGCCTCGGCCTTCTTCAGCCGCTTCTTCAGCTTGGCGTCGATCACTGGGTTCGCCCGTGTACGCACGCGGGGCGGCTGATCAGCCCCCACCATGTCGAACAGATCGCCCGACATAGCCTTGTCCATTGCGGCTTGGCCCAGGTCCAGCGCAAAGTTGGCTGTGGTCCAACCATCTCCGCCGCCCGGATTGAGGGCGGCTTCGAGCTGCGCGAGATCCATTGGCTGCTGGGTCTCGGCCATCTCCGGCGGAGGCGGTTCCTCTTCTTCGGGTTCCGGCTCGGGTTCGGGCTCAGGTGCCTCTGGCGGCGGCGGGGGGAGCTGCGCCACGTCGGCCTCGGTAAGTAGCACCGTGTCCGAGCCGCGCTCCGCAATCGCCTGGATCACCGGCAGGACCAGGAAGCAGCCGAGGGTACTCCCCACAGCGCCGCTGCCAACCAGAAGTTGGCGGAGGAGTCCGCTCCCCCAAGTTCGCTTGGTCTCCAGTGTTCGCTTGGGCTCCATAGTGCGCCTCCGCTAGCTGCGCGTTGCGATGCTGACGGTCTCTGCGCCGGCCAGCTTGGCCTCACCGATGACCTTCACCATGACGCCAGAACGCGCATTTTCGTCGCCCTGGATGATGACCGGCAGCATCTCGCGCTGGGTCAGCTGCTTGACGATGCGCTGCACCCCACCGACGCCGATGTTCTTGCCCCCATAGATCACATCGCCCTCGGCGCTGATCGCGATCAGGATGCTGTTCTTCTCCAGCTGAGCCGCCGAAGCCGCCTGCGGCTTGTCGACGTCGATGCCGGTCTCCTCGACGAATACGGTCGTCACGATAAAGAAGATCAGCAGGATGAACACGCAGTCGATCAGCGGCGACATGTCGATGCCGCCCTCTTCGTCTGCATCCAGTTCTTCTCGGAAGCGTCCCATGGGATCGTCAGCTATTGCTAGGGGGTCGGAATCGGCAGGTTGTTCGGGAGGATGGTCCGCCGCAGGGCGCGCTGGATGCGCTCGCGGGCCACGGCCCGCGCGGCTTGGCGACGCTGGTGGTCGAGGCGCACCTGGAGCTGCTGGTTGCAAACCACCTCGACATGCGCCAAGAACGCCTCATACATCTGGAAGCGCCGATGGAGGGCGTACTGGAAAAACAGACCTGGCAGCGCGATGACAAGGCCCGTCTCCGTCGTGATCAGGGCCTCGGAAATCCCGGCCGCCACCATGCCCATGGTCTTGTCCCCACCGCCTCCCGTGGCCAGGGCCCCGAAGGTCGAGAGCATGCCGGTGACGGTCCCCAGGAGACCGACCAGGGGCGCGGCGCTGACGCAGATCTTCATCACCCGCAGGTCGCGCTGGCAGCCCACGCACTCGGTCGATCGCACCTGGTCAAAGGCACTGGTCGTGGCGCCGATGCTGGGCATACCGGCCACCCGATCGAGCAGGGCTCCAACCGGGCCACGCCGCTGCTGGGGATGGTCGATCCACTCGCGCCAGGTGTCCTCGGGGACCGAGTGGATGCCCTTGTCGCGCAAATCGAACAGCACCTTGAAGCCCATCCAGAACATCACCAGGCCGATGGCGGCCAGGGCAAACATGCCCCAGCCCCCTTGGCTCCAGATGCCGAGCGCCTGGGCGTACCAGTCGGCCCCACGGGCCAACACCTTGGTGAAGAGAGCGTCCATCGCGACTAGCTGAGCGAGGCCCCGTTCGTCTGGACGTGCCCGCTCCCGTTCGGAGCCCCGGACCCAAGCATCTCGCCCAGAATCTCTGACACCTGGCGGCGGACCAGATCGGAATCGCTGGAGCGTGAGGCCTGATCGACCAGGGCGGCTTGCGGATGATCCCCAGCGGCGGGCCGCTTGGAAACCTCGTTGACGAACGACATCGCCACCGACTCCATGCGGCCGGTGATGCCCCGCGCCTTGCGCCAGAGGAACGCGTGCAGCAGCAGCGAGGGAATCGCCACGATGAGGCCCCACTTGGTGGTCAACAGGGCCTGGGAGATGCCTCCCGAAAGAGTGTTCACATCTCCCGAACCGTAGACCGTGATCAGCTTGAACGTGTCGATGATGCCGGTCACCGTGCCGAGTAGCCCGAGCAGAGGCGCCGATGTCGCGCAGATCGCGATGAAGGGCAGGAAGCGCTGGGCGGACATGCGGGTCGTCAGCACGTCCTCGTACATGACCTCCTCCACCAATTCCGACGGGCGATTCATGTGCGCGACGCCCGCGGACAGCATGCGGCCCACAGGGCCACGGATCCTGGAGACCCGCTGGCGAGCGGCGTCGGCATCCCCGCGGGACACGGCTTCCAGGAGAGCGCGTACCTTGCGGCGGCCTGCCTTCGGAAAGAACAGAAGGTGAACCCACTTGAGCAGGGCCACCAGCAATGCTGCGCCCGCCATCACCAGAATCGGCCACATGATCGGCCCCCCGGTCTCGAATTCCTGGCGGAGCGTGACCTCAGTGGCCGCGGTCTTGTGAGCGTCACCGAGCGTTGGGTCGAGCGGAAAGTGGCCCACTCCGCTCGCCACCAGCTCCCCGGCGGCCTCAGCGTCTTCCGGAAGGGGAAGAGGGATCACAGCGGCACCGTTGGAGTTCACCGGCCGCTCGGCGGTGCCGACCATCGTGCCATCGTGCGAACGAAACAAACCAGCAGGGCCCAGCAACACGAACGTGCCTTCCCGAACCAAGCCGCTGGGATCCACGGCAGTGCCGTCAAAGCGCGCGCCCCCCATGGCGTCGAAGAGACGGTCGATCGAGACGCCAAGGATCTTGGACTGGGCCTCGATCACTTCGAACTCGGACAGACTGTCGTTCTCAGTGGCCAGCTGGGCCGCTTCTACCGCCTCTGCGTAGAGGTCATCCTCGGCGGCGTGTAGGCCCGAAGCGAACTCGTCCCGGTACTCGGCGAGCAGGCCGATGAGATACTCGACCTCGGTTCGGCGAGCAGCGATCTTCGACGTCAGGTTCGTCAGGCCGAGGGTCGAGTCCTGCAGGTCGCGGGACGAACTGCTGGCTTCCGCCCGAACCTGGGCCAACTCCGCCTCAAGGCTCGCAAGCGTTTTGGCCAGCGGGATTTTCTCGGCCTCGATGGACTGCTGCAGGCTGCTCAGCTCTGCAAGACTCCCGTCCAGCTTGGCCTGGATCGAGGCGGCAGCCTGCTCAAACGACGGCTTCGCCGCCTCCTGGACGGTTTCACGCTCTTGGGCGCTGGTGAGTGAGCTCCCCAGCACCAGCGAGCCAACGACCGCATAGCAACGGATCTTGTGTTTCGTATCCATGGTGAACGCCTTGACTATTGAATGGTGAGGGGAATGCGAGCGAATCCGGCGCTGGCCGTCTTGCGATAGATCCCGATCGCCTGCGCAATCCCGGCCACGTCCGCCGCAGCCGCAGGCGTCCAGACCCAGCCCTCCTCGGTGGCCTCACCTGTTCCGGCGTGCACCCCGTCCACGGTTGCGTAAAACGCCTGGCTCAAGCCCAGGTACATGGCATTGACCTCAGCGGCCTCGCCGGTCTCGAGCGTGATGCGCTCAGGCAGCACATGAATGTCCCGGTGGAACTTGCCGACCATGTTCAGGATGCCCAGCAGGCGCGGGAAGCGACCGGTGAGGCTCTCCTCCGAGGCAGCTGGATCCTCGGGGAGCTCCTGGCTCAGGGGTTCCACAAGCTCGGCGATCGGAGCCGGCAGCTGCAGGACCAGGTCCCGGGTGCGCGTCTCCAGCTCCGCGACGATGCTCGCAAGCCCGGAGGAGGCCTCGGTCAATTCCGCGTCCTGGGCCTTCAGCTCGTCCAGCTTCGACAGCGCTTCGGCCGCGTTCGCCTTCGAGTCCGCGATCGACCCGCGCAGGTCGTCGATCTGCCCCTGGACCAGCTCGATGCGGTCCTGGAGCAGCTCCCGATCCACCCTCCACTCGCGCTTTTCCTTCGCAATGAGCTGCTTGGTGGACACCATTTGCTCGAGTGCGCTGCGCGTGAGATCCACGCTCTCCCCCACCAGCCCCGGTCCATCCTGGGCCGGCCTCGCCGCCAACACCAGGGAACAACCCAGCACCACCAGGGCGCCGAGGATCATGCCGCGCTGCCGGGCCGGGAATGCGTCGTCGAGTCTTTGCATCATCTACTTGGGAAGTCGGGTCCTCTGAAGGGCGGGGAGCTTAGGCGCCTTGCGTTAGCTCCCTGCAAAGGTCCCGTTCCCTCCACATCAAGCGCCGGACCACCTTCAGACTCGCCTATCCCTCCCTCAACGCCGGCTCAACACTCCCTTAGGAAAAGGGAAGGGCCCCTCGCATTCGCGATCGCGCGATCCCGGAAACACTGCCTGGCGGGGTGTGAAGTGCCCGAAACGGTCCCCCCCCCGGACCGTCAGGACTGCCCGGGACCCCGACCGCTCCGCCGCAGGCCTGGAACGAACCTCGGAGTTCGGTCCGCGTACTCGCCGTAGCCTGGGAACTTGGCCCGCAGCCGCGCCTCCTCCCAGCTCGCCTTCCAGCAGAAGAAGCCGAACGTCAGCAGAGCCACCGTCAGTGTGGTCCAGCTGCCCGAAGGCAGGGTCAGGCCCAGCACCGCGAGCAGCACACCGCTGTAGATGGGATGCCGTACGAGACCATAGAGTCCGGTCGTCGCGAGCTCCCCGCGTTCGAGCGGCACGGGTGTTGGGGTGAACGTCGAGCCCAGTTTCGACGCCGCCACAAGGACGAGCAGGATCCCCCCGGATCCGATGGCGAGCCCGGTCCATCGGAGCCAAAGAGGCGTCGGCCAGTCCCCGCCGCCCGGCAGCAACGCCAGCGCCACCAGGAGGACGACCTGCGCAACGACGAAGAGTGCTCCCGCGTTCTTCTCCTGCATGTGGCCTGATCGTGCCTTGGCAAGCCAGCTGCGGCAACCAATCCCGGGCGACGGTCATGCCCGGGATGCTCGGCCTGCCGGAGCTTGACGCCTCCGCCCTGGGGGGCACGAACCATCGCTACTGGAAGCAAGCCGGGGTAAGCCGAGCAAACCTCACCAAACGACTCCCGTCCCAATGGCGCAGGGAAGAGCCCTACAAGGCCTACTTCATCGTGGAGGGCTCGGCGGAGTGGCTCCCCACGGAGCCCGACGTCTCGATTCGCTCGGGCTGGTACTGGACGGTAGAGAGTGACGACGGGATCGAGTCCGTCGATCCACTGCTCGATGTCGAGATGTCGCCTACCCTCGACCGCCCGATTCCATGGAGCGACTGCGAAATCCAAACCGCGACGATCGCTTTGCTGTGGATCGCTGGCCGCTAGAATCCTCGGCCCTCCGTCCAGCGGAGCGAAGGCGATGGCTATCGAATCCAAGAAGGTGAAACCGGGCCCGGCCGAGCGCCGAGTCATCGATGAATCGGGCCGAGAACGAGCCGTACCGCCGGCTTGGTCACTCCTGCCCCCGGGCGACGCCGCCGCCACCGGCCGGGTGAAGAAAGCCGGCGAGCACTGGGTCATGGCAGAGAAGCGCGGCAGGCGCCAAATCGGCCTAGGGGTTTGGGCCCCAACGGCCACGATCGAGAAGATCCGCAGCGACCTGGAGACGGAGCGAGCCGACCCGGCCTACCAGCGCAAGCTCGACGCGGGCCGCGAGCGTCGGGCCAAGGAGCAGGAACGCTACGTGCAAGACTTCGCCGAGGAGGTCCGGCGCTTCCTCTCCTTTTCCCTGATCCACGACGGGCTGGAGAGGCAGTTGGCCGCAGCCATTGCCGCCCACGCGACCCCCGTGGGAAGCGGCACCGTTGCCCGCACCCAGCGCATCTCCATCGAGCAACGCGCCGAGGCTGCCACGATCGCCTGGATGCGGCACCAGACCACCGCCTATGACTCGATGAAGATCGCTCGAGTTCGCGGGAAACGTCGCGAGGTCCGCCGGGAGCTTGCGGAACGCTCAAGGGAACTGCTCGAAGGCTACCGCAGGGGCGAACGCCTGGACCCCGCCCGCTGCCCTCTGGCGATTGCCCTGGGCAACACTTCCCGCAAGTAGCAGCCCCGTCGAGGGCCGCCACGGGCGGAGGCACCTGGCGCCACGCACGGTGGTCGGTCCAGGCTGGCCCAAGTTTGCAGTCCCCTGCCCAGCGCCACTCACCGATCGCGTACCCTGCCGAGATTCCATGGATACCACCCGCGATCACGGCCCCCAGCCCCTTGCCGCCCGCATGGCGGAGAAGTCCCTCTCCCCGGCCGACCTGGTGCGCTCCGCGCCGGAGCAGATGACCCACAAGATGGTCTCTCGGGCGATGAAGGGCCGGCACCTGACGGCCAAGACGATGGACAAGGTCGTACGCGCGTTCAACGTCGCGGCCGGCGAAGAGGCCACCGCTCGGCAGCTCTTCGATTACCTGCCCGCGCCCTTGAAGCAGCGCCGCATGGACTCCTAGTCCCACGCCCTGGGCCGCCCCCGGCGCCCCCCGAAGCCACCTGCGAGGCGGCTTCGGGGGGCGCTGCTTTGCTCCGACCTTCGGGCTAGCTTCGTGCCCGGCTCACTTCGCGAGTTCCGCCTGCATTCGCTTGAGCTCATCCTCGGCTTCTTCCTGGCCAAGTCGGCGCGCCAGCCCTAGCGCGGCGTCCACCGCAGCCGCCGCCCGCGGCCCGGCGTCCATCTCGACCAGGCACTTGGCCAGCTGCACCGCAGCCCCCAGCTCGGAGCCCACCAGCCCCAGGTCTTGGTTGATCAGACGCGCCAGGCCCAGGGCCGCCGCGGCTTCCTCGTGCCGTCCAAGCTTGTGCAAGGACACGCCTTCCCCCATGTAGCCCATGGCTGCGCCCCACCAGTCCCCTAGGGCCATGGCCCTCACGCGGCAGTCCCTCCCCTGCTCCAGGGCCTCCTCCCAGTCGCCGGCCCCCTGCGCTTTCCGCGAGGCCCCGAACGCCGCCTGCCCGGCCCGAAAGCTCCTGCGCTGCTCGTCGGTCCAACTCACAAAGGACCCCGCGTAGTCCCCAAAGATCCGCCGGCCCGTGGCCTCGCTGGCCACCTGTGCTCCCCACAGTGCCCGCGCGAACAGCTCTGCGGTCTTGGCCCCGTGACCCTCCTCCCCCTGTTCCCAGACGGCCAATCCGCCCTCAAGGTCGGCGTCAAAGGTCCCAAGGATTCGATCCGGGTGCTCCTTCCAAAGCTCGGCCATCGCCGCCCGATCCCCAGCCGCATGGGCGCTCCGATAGGCCACACCCACGTCGAGCTTCCCAGTCCCTTGGAACCCGAAGAGCATCCCCACCGAAACCAGACCGACCATCGCCACCGAGAGAATCTTCATGCTGCTGACTCTATCAAGGGCTTCCCGGCACTCACGGCGGGTTCTCCGCCGCCATCGAGAGGCCCCTGGGGAAGCCGGCCGACCCGGCGCCAGGCTGATTCCGCGGCATCGGGCCAGCCAAGGAAGGAACCCCCTCAGGGAAGCATCGCTGAAGCGAGTCTTCACCTGAGGGGGTCCCTGCCGATCGCGCCGATGCGCGCAGTGTCGTTGACCTACTGGCCGGGGCGCCGACCGCGCGGGCGGCGGGCCTTGGGCACGTTGAGACCCTTGCCCTCCAGGTAGCTTCCGATGGCCTGGTGAGCATCCGCCACCGCGTGCTGCAGGGCGCTGTCCTTGGTCGCCTTCGCAAGCTTCACGCCACGGTTGAGTTCCCGGGCCACCTTGATGGCGTAACGGGCTGTAGGGTCGTCCTTCAGCTCCTTAGCCTTCTCGCGGGCCTCGATCGAAGCAATCTGCTGCTTGAGCGCCTCGAGGCGCTCGTCTGCTGTGCGCCGCGTACGTGTAGAACCGGGCTTCGGACCCGGCTTCTTGCGGGCTGCTTTCTTTTTAGCCATGGGCGAGGTTGTACCCGTTCAAAGCGTCGTCACCTAAGATCTCTCTCCCTTTTGTCGCAAGTCGCTCAGGATTTTTAGGCAACACTGGCAAACATGAATTCTGCTACATGTTGTCCCTATGGAAACCCAGTCCAAACAGAGGATCCCGACTGTTTAGGGAAATAGCAGTTCGAAGGTCTCACGTACGGACCGATGGGCCCAGACGGCCCCCCCAAGAGCTGGGGACGATCCTGTCGGCGGTTCGGTGCACATCCCAATGGACCCGTCTGCTTCACCGGCGCCGCAGCCGAGAGATCTGCATCGACCCCGAATTCTCCGCGATCCATCCGAACAGCTCGCCGATCTGCCCCTCCGGGCTTCCCCCTCGATCCCGAGCCCGGATCTCGACCCGCGCGCTCGTCCAGCGCCCAGGTCGTGCCGTCTCCAGGGGCAATACCGACAGGGTAGGGGTCTTGGGGCAGCAGCAGCATCGCTCCGATCCGCTTGGCCAGACCGTTCCAGCGCTCCGCCGCGCGCACCTCCGCCCGTGCGCCCCGGTCGCGCACCTCGACCAGGTGAGCGCCGAGATGGGACGCAGCCCCGTGGCCACACGCAGCCTGCTGTCGCGGGCGCTCGCGCAGCTGGCCACCAGGCTGGAGCCGGAATCGACCTTCGCGCGGGCTTCCACAGCTCTGCGCATCCATTGCACCCCCCAGGACGAAGAAACAGGCGTGGCCAGTAGCCGACGATCACAGGACGCCGCGCAGCGGCCCGGCTCCACCAGCCCAACGCCCTCGGTGCTATTCCTGCCGGGCAACGGCCACGACCCGGTGCGTCTGGAACGGGTGCGGGAGGAGATTGAAGCGGCAGGCCAGCCCTTTGACCTTGTCGAAGCCCCCTACCCCAAGGCCGCCTCGTTCCAAGATCTGCTGGATCAACTGGAGAGCCGACATGGGACTTGGTCGGAGGCCCATCCAGGGGGGCTGATCTACGCCACCGGAATCGGAGGCCTGGTCGCGCTCTCCCTGCGGGCCCGCGGCGCCTTCGCCAAGCATCCAATCGTGGTCCAAGGCGCGGTGCTGTGGGGCCTGGAGAAGCGCTGGTTCCCGCGCATCATGCGCCTGCCGGGCACGCCCCACCTGCTCGCCTGGGCTTTTCAGCGCAAGTGGATCCAGGCCCGCTTCCAGCGCCACCACCTTCGAACGGAGCCGAGCCCGGACTGGTCGCGGCGCTTCTTTGCGGGCTACGCAGACGGGGACTCCTTCGCTGCTTGGTTCGACTGGCTGACCCCAGGTCTGCTCCGCGAACTGGAGGCCCAGGTGAAAGCACGTCCGGCCGCACTCGAGCGCCTGGAGGCCTGGTGGGGCGAGCTCGATTCGGTCGTCGGCCCCGAGGAGCTGGCTGTCACCGAGCGCGCTTTGGGCGCGACCATTCCCGTGCGCTCGTTCCCGGACTGGGCGCACTACCCGATGATCGACGACCCCAAGGGCTGGGTGAGGGAGGTGAGCCTTGCCGTGGAAGCCGCTAGCCAGCTGCCGTGACCGCTCCGTCCCCAAGCTCTACAACCTGAGGCGCGCCGCGCGGGCTGGTCTGCGGATTCCCCCGACGGTGTGGTCGCTTGCCTCGGACCTCGAGCTCGGAAGCTGTGCACCGCCGCCCTCGATCCCGGGTCCGTGGATTGTGCGCTCCGCGTCCCCCACCGAAGACAGCGCCGAAAGTACGGCCGCCGGCCAGTTCGCGAGCTGCAACGCAGAGGACCCTGCAGGCTTCTCCGAAGCCGCACGCACCGTCGTCGCCTCGCTCCCCAAAGACGGCGAAGCTCGCCCCCTGGGCTGCGTGTTCGTCCAGCCCCTGCTGCGCCCCGAGCGCGGCGGCATCCTGTTCTTCGACGGCTACCACTTCGAGTGCACCACCGCACCCGGCGGCAACCAGGCGCTCACCTCAGGCGAAGAGCGCGGCGAAGTTCGTCGCGGCCAGCTCGAACGGGGAGATCACTTCTCGAACTGGCTGAAGCAGATCGGAAAGACCTTTCGCGCGGAGCTGCGCAGCGCGGGAAACCTCGACGTGGAATTCACCCGAGACGGGGACGTCTACACTCTGCTGCAGGCGCGACCCGCCCTGTTTCCAGTGCGGCGCAACCCGCTGCTTTCCCTCGCCAACCATCGCGAGATCCTCGGCGACCCTCCGAGCCCCTGGATCGTGTCGGCGTTGGAGCTCGCCGGCTCTGAAGCCCTCGGCTACTTCGCCGAGGTGGACCCGGCCGTCGCGGACTGGGGCGACGCCTATGCTGTGTCCCTGGGCGGCCGAGCCTGGCTGAACTTCAGCTTCTTCTTCCGCCTGATGGACCATTGGGGCCTGCCCCGGACCTTTGTCACCGAGGGCGTCGGCGGCGAATCCGGCGGCCCCGAGGATGGGCGCGTGCTCCTCGGCCGCTTTCTCTTCAAGTCGCCGCGCCTGGTACTCCTGCAGCTCAAGAACCTGTGGACGATCCTGCGCTCCAAGAAGGCCCTCGCGGCCTTCCAGCGGGAGGTCGACCGCGCAACCGATCTAGCCGCTCTGCACGCCGCAACCGCCTTCGGACTCGGCGTAGCCTTGCGCACGAACTTCGCCATCAACGGCGCGCTGACAGGACTGACCCGCGTGCGTCGCAGCCTCGGCATCCGTGGCCGGGCGCGCGTGACCACCGAGGCGATGATGGAGGACTACGATGCTCTCCGCTCGGTCCCCGCGGTCGATCGCGAGAGTGGCCTCGACGCCTGGGTCGCGGCCTTCGGACATCGGGGTCCGTTGGAGAGCGATCCAGCCCGGCCGCGCTTCATCGAGCTTCGGGACGTACTGCTAGCCGACCTCGCCCATCCCTCGCCCCATGTCCCAAGTCCGCCGGGGCGCGGGGGCCGCGGCCCACTTTACGCGCTGGACCGGCGCCGCGAGTCTTTCCGCGACGACCTCATGCGCATTTGGCTGGACCTGCGCCGACGCATCCTGGCGGCCGCGGAATCGAGGAAGCTCGCGCCCGAGGACGCCTTCTTGCTGTCGCACGCCGACTTCGCGGAAAGCCCAGGCGACCTTGAGTCTGTGAACTTCGCGCCGCGCCGCATGGTCCAGGCAGGGCTAGCCGCCATCCGGGTTCCGGACACCGCCCACGCCGAAGCGGTCGCCGCCCGCCTCGAATCCGCAGAGAGCGCGGCCCAGGTGCCAGCCGACGCCGACGGCTTCTTCCGTGGAGTGTCGCTTTCTCCTGACGGTTTCGAGGGCCCGGTGCATCTGGCGGACGACCTGGTCGCACTGCTGCAGGCCGAAGCCGTCAGCCCCGAGCCCCTGCTCACGCCCGCGACGGTCCTGGTCGTACCTGCCCTCGAACCCTCTTGGGCGGTGCTCTTCCCCCGCGTTGGCGCCGTCATCACGGAGCTTGGCGGCGAACTCTCCCATGCCTCGATTCTCCTGCGCGAGGCCCGCAAGCCCGCCATCGTCAACTGCCGCGGGATCTACTCGGCCCTTAGCGACGGAGACCGAGTGCGACTCGATGGCCAAGCCGGCACGGTCGCCAGAATCGGCAGCTAGGACCATCAAATCCCCATCCAGCTTCGCTGGGCCCGGATGAGAGGAATCCACCTCACCAGCTCAGCCTTCACGGGGCCGGCCTTGTCCGGAGTAGCCACGGCGTTGACGACCATAGCCTGCGGGGCCCAATGCGTTAGGGAGGCTAGGCGATTGTGGCCACGGGCTTGCCCGTCGTGGAGCCCGCCTCGCTGAGCTTGTGCAGGGCACCGAGTTCCGTCCAGGGCTTGGAACCGGCGATGAGCACCTTCAGCGTCCCGGCCGCGAGCATCTCGCAAGACCCTTGAGGCCCATGTGGTCCGGTTCGACGAGCAGTCTGGTGGCACTCACTCCCTGGACCTCGCATGCCGCGGCGCCGGACAGATCCTCGGGTGACCGGACCACGATCAGCTTGCCGCCGCGGCTCAGGGTCTGCATTGACCGGGCCACGTGCTCTTTGCCACCGACGAAGTCGATGACCGCGTCCATACCTTTGGCGACTTCGGTGAAGTCCTCGCTGCGGTAGTCGATGCAGCGCCCCACCCCCAGCCCCCGCAGCAGATCGTGTTTGGCTGCAGAGGCCGTGCCCCGCCTCGACCATCTCCAAACTGTCAGCTTCGGCGTTGGTGAAGGTGGCTGCCTGCATGGTCGACAAAGGGGTGATCCTCGGAAGCCAGGATGAGTGGCTCCAGGGTTTCGTCCAGAGCAACACTCCTGCGCAACCGCCCTTTCTAGGTGCTGCTTGAGCCCCGATCGACTTCCGGGGCATACGTGGTCCCAGCCGCAAGGCCCTCCGATTGACAAGCTTCCCCAGTCGAGGCGCCTTCCCATTCACTCGATTTGCACGGTAACTTGCTCCCCGGCCAAGACCTCAAACGCCACGGCACCCGCGCCTTCCGTGCCAGCGCCCCATGCTGTGTAGGCTCCTTCGGGCAGCTCAAGAAGTAGATCTCCTGAAGGCAAAAAGCGGCTGGCGCCAGCTCCGGGAGCTTCTTGGGCCCATTCACTCGTCGCGTGATCGTCGGCTACTGACCAGATCACCACTTCGGTGTTCGGGGCTCCGAGGAGTTTGACCGAACCGATCTTACGCAGGGCAATGTCGACAAGCTGATCGCCGATCGAGACATCCACGATACCGCTTTCGGGCCAGTATCCAGGCACGGAGAAACGCCACCGATAGCTACCGGGGCTGACCGGAAGCGCCTCAGGGCTTTCAGATGTGCCGGACATGACCTCCAGCTCAAGCCCAGGGAAGCGAATACTCGACACGATGAGCGGAACTGGAATGAGCCCATCTGCAGGACTGTTGGCCCTCATGATGAGCCTACAACCAGGCTTGACGATCACTTCTTGGACCGAATTGCCTTCCCTGTTCGGCTCTAAGAACCACTGAAAGAAGAATGGCGCGTGACCCGAATACGCCACACAAAGCCAGTGATCTCCAGCCCCCAGCTCCTCCATCGCCAAGTTGCCATCGTCGTCCCTGTTCACAATCAACCAGTGACCTGGATGACCAACAGGGCTCATAGCAAGGGTGGACTGGGCAATCGTAGACTGCGGGTTGGCGATCAGACGGACTTTGCCCTGGCTGAAGCCTGGGGAAAGCGAAACGTTGATATCACCGGATGCCGTCAGATCGACGACTTGGCTCGCGACGTGTTCATCGCCGCTGTAGAGCATGAGTGTGCAAGCCACCTCCGGGAGATCCGCGCATCGAGCGGCGGATGCTCCCTCCCCCACGTGCCTGGTGTGAATAATCTCCTGACCATCGGGGTGCCGATATCGCGTCCGGAGCTGAAAGGGGTGGGTGTAACCGGCTTGGAGAACCTCGCCCAAGTCGACCATCACGACTCGGCCGGTATCGACCGGAACCGCGATCACCCAGTCAGAGCCGCCCCCGAGACGCTGACTCACCTGGTACAGGGAACCATCTGGCGTCGAAACCCGAAACCGTCCGATCGACAGGGGTTCGCATGCTTCGAAACGGACCGATCCACCGGCGCCAAAAGGGCCGTCACTCGAACCATGGATGTTCGAAGTGTGGTATCGGTAGCTGGCGCCCTGATCGGCGCCGATGAGGTTCACGGTCAACGGCTGTAGCTGCTTCAGTCGGATAGAGTGAACCCGGCCATCGCCCTGGATGGAACCAAGCACCACCTTCGTCGCAAGGGCCATGTCGGGAGCTGTGGCCTCCAATAGGAGGCCTTCGCTGGGGACATCAAAGTTGCGGAAGAACCCGCTGGAGTCCTGCGCCACGGGTACCTCCCAGCGAGAGATGCGCTTGCCAGCCCCCGAAAGACGATGACCGGTAAGCCTGGCGCCTTCGACGCGAGATCCGGTTGCATGGTCGACGACTCGCGCCGTCATGCGGGACAGTCCAGTGAGAGTGAGGGCAAGCTCCGGAGTCCCACCATCTGTGATTTCGAGATCCACCTGTTCGGTGAGCGACCCGAGCGGGGAGTGCGCTGAGAGTGAGACGGCCCCATAGGGGACCCCAGGAAGTAGGAAGTCGCCGCCCGATCCAGCTTCGAACTCCACCTCCGAGGGGAAGCCCACGTCCGACCAATAGAGAACGGTGTATCCATCACCGATGAGCTCTGCCGGTCCGATGGTCCCACGAACATCCAAGCACCTGTTGGCCACGAGAACCAGCGGCTCTTCTCCTGCGGAGGGCAACGTGAAAGGCCCCTGGCTCGCGTTCGAGAATCCGACTCCAACGGTCCGCATGTAGGCCGTTGTTGTGGGGCATTGCTCAAAGACTGCGACACCGTCCCGATCGGTAGTGGCGTACTGACGATTCCACCCCGAAGCAGCAGACCATTGCATCAGAACCCGCAGACCTGGAACGCCTTTGCCGTCCAAACCCTGTGCTAGGAAAGACTGATGCGTCCCTGGCGTCCACTCGAGCGGTAGCTCGATACGCTCGCCCGGTTCCGGCGCCTGGACAACCGCTTGGTTGGGAACACTCCCCGGGTGCACCAGGCGGAAGTAGTAGCTCGCACCGACTTCAATACCGATATCGTCGATCGACCAAGCCCCACTCCGGCTGATACTGATTCGCC
Organism: uncultured Planctomycetaceae bacterium; assembly: GCA_964459495.1. Lineage (GTDB taxonomy): Bacteria > Planctomycetota > UBA1135 > UBA1135 > CAYWNK01. The sequence goes on along the minus strand of CAYWNK010000018.1, from coordinate 4,435 downwards.
GAATCGGGCTATGCAGCTCGTTCTCGACCGTCCGTAGTTCGATCTGTCCGGCAACCTCAAGATTGGTTGGGTAGCCAGAGACCAAGCCCTTCGCGTGAAAGCCAGGGGCAAGAGCAATCGTGATCTCTCTGGGTTCCTCGATTTCACCTGTCCAGGTGCCCACGCGCCGACCGTCGCTCACGCGAATTCGATAGACCCCCGCCACGAAGGGCACTGTGCAACTCCCACCCTCCACTGAGGCCTCCCACGACCAAGGCAAGTCGCCTGCCTCAGGCACCTGACCTGTCGACCGCCCCTTCACTTCGATCTGTACATCCAACAGGTCGGTCGCTGAATCGTTGCCCAAGCGGACTGCAAGCGGCGCCCCTCCCTCAACCGTCAGTACCTCGGGAGTCTCCCTAGTCAACCACTGAGCGGTGACGCCCGCGCCAAACAGGAGCCCGACGTGACCTGGCGGGATTGTGAACGTAGTGACGCCGGAGGCAGTGATGGGGGCGCACCGATTGATGCCAGTGACCGGCGCCTTCCCCGAAGCAGCTGCTCCTTGCGGCAGCGAGACCACACGGATCGATTCCACCTTCTCCTGCTGGCCGATCACCCGAAAGGTCCGCCCCTCCACAGGCTGCCCAACCTGCGTCCGAACAGGCCCAGGGCCAGCTGTACTGGGAGAAGAACTGAGGGGATTGTTCGCCGCTGGAACGTCCGCCCCCCCCGGCTCGTGGGTCCGTGCTCCATGAGAACTCCCCGCCAGAGCAGGCCCCCGGGTTTGGCCTTGGGGGTCCTGCGGGCCAAGCTGGTAGACGAATGCAGCGGCAACGACCAAGGCGACAACAACGATCGCAAGGAGCGCCGAAGTCCTAGAGCTGAGCTGATGTCGCATACTGAATACTCGACTGCAATGAAGGTTCGCTGGACGGCCAAGAAAGTGGGCTTCACGTCGTGCTTCTATGCACCCATAGCGAGAGGCCGTGTCGCTCGGCTCCGATCGACCCGCGTGAACCGCTCTCAGGACCGCTAGTCCAAGAGGATCTCGCAGAGTGGCCGGGCGTCAAAGCGCTCAGGGAGGCGGTGGTTGACTAGGCGCACGATCGTTGTGAGGCCCGGTGACCTTGTGCGGCTTGATTTCACCACCACCCGGGGATGCTCCCCCTGCCGACGAGTGGGCGCTGAGCAACAGGGTGATCGCTCCCCCTGCGAGCAAGCCCTTCGCAAGCTCCCTACCACATGAGCAATGCCTGAGAACGCTCGCCGAAATCAATCTGATGTAGTGCACGGGATTCATTGTGCCCTGGCATGGGGGATTGCACGTGCGCTGCGATTCTGCGGCGACGCCTTTGAATGGAAGCTTCAATGGTAGCACTCCTTAGGTGAGTTTGACTGTCGAGCCAGTTCGATGCGCTTGCTGCCGTAGCCGCATCCTGAAGACGAGCTGCGGCAACTAGCCGGACGGTCTCGAACTCGAATGTCCGCCAGCCTGGAGCATGGCGATCAATCACTTGCAGAGCCTGTAGGCACTTGCCAGCATTGAGTTGGAAGTTGGCTGCCAAGAGCACCGCAAGACGATTCCAACGGTCGGTGGCATGCTTGCTGACCAGACCAATTGCCAGCTTCGAAGCAGCCACCCAGTGACCCCTGAGGGCAGCCGTGTAGCACTCGACAACTCTCATGAGGCCAGAGGAGCCGGCGGACAGCACCGCGGATGCACTCAAGATCAAGAAGCTCGTCGTGGGCAGTTTGGACCCCGACCACCGGCGAACATCCCGGGCGAGGTAGCGTGTCACTTGGGAAGGAAAACGGCACAGGCTTTCCCACTCCGTCTGCAATCTGGCAATTCGACCGTGCTCCTCCCCGTAGGGACTGCCGCTTGCGGCGACGTAGAGGGATCCGAACTCCGACGCGTAGAGAGTATCCAGCCAAAGCCGAGCGATCCTGGCCATGAGAGCCTGGGCGATTAGGTCGGATTCAGGCAACGACCCAGTGGATGGAACGGGGTCAATGGAGCCATAGATCTCAAGCCTTGGCTGCCCGAACTCGATAACTTGCTGGGCAGCACGATCCTCCCTGGTTAGCTGAATCAGCTCCTCAAGAAGAGCGTCCAGGCGTGAGGTCACTGGTCGTCTCCGGGAAGCTTGTGGATTTGCTGCAGGTGGAGCGCAGCGATACCCTCCTTGGCATTCTCAAGGACCTCGTAAATCGGCGCTTGAAGCTCTTCGGTGACTTGCTCAGGCGGAACCGCTTGAAGGAAGATTCGAACGAAGGGAACTCTCTGATCACTGGGAAGCTCGTTGACAGCTGCAGCAGCGAGACGAAGGTTCTGAAGTGGGATTTCCATGACTTCGTGAAGGCATGCGAAGTGCGACGAGAGAGGCATCGGCAACTCTGCCATCTTGCGCATGTTCTCCGCATCCTGCTCTACGACCGCATGGACCGCGGCCAAGGCTTGCTCGTGCAGCCAGTCGGCGAACCCCTCGTCCGTACGCATCGATGGCATCGCGAGTGCCACATACGCCGCCGTCATGTCGAGGACATCATTGAGGTTGGCCAAGAGCGCTTCGGATTCCGCAGTGAATAGGACCAGTGGACGAAGGTCCATACCTGGCCGTGACTCCCGAATCTCTTGGGCAACCGCCTCGAAGTCAGCCTGGGCCATTCCGAGCAAGCCTCTGGCTGTAGACGTCACGTCTAGTTCAGTGGGGTCCGCAATCACGGTCGCGAAATCGGAGTACGGGTCCCTCTTGGCGAACAGATCTTCGAAGTCAAACATGAGTGCAGGCAAGGGTAGTGAGGAAGCAAGAAATGAGAGGATCCCCAATGACCACAGATCGACAAATCTGTCAAGGGTCCAAGGTCCAGCTGCCACCGCGCGCATGCTTCTCCACCACTCCGTTTGAGGTAGATCCGATGCTCCCCACCTGAGGGTTGCACCGAAAGCCGGAGAAACTCCGGCCTGGCTCCTCTTACAAAGAGCTCCTTCCGCATACGAATCGGCCAGCCCGCAGGCCAAGACAGATACCGATGAAAGGGCGGTGCTGCACGACACCATCCTCAACTCATCGGGACAGGCCCATCGGCACATGCCAACCCAGCTCCAGCGCCTGGCGGCCCTAGCCCCGGATGAGTCCTGGGCTATCGCAGCTCGAAAGGAACGCGCAGCAGATCGAGCGCGGGCAGGGCCTGGCCAAGGGGCGACATGGTGCCGCCTTGGTCGAAGTCCACCCGGAAGCGCAGTCAGGACCAGACTTGGCCTGAGAGCACCGAGATGTCGCTGGTGAACTCATCGCCGTTTTGGGCGGAGAAGCTCTGCGTGTCGTCCGGTCGGCTCATCGCAACGCTGCGCGTGGCGTCGAAGGTGAAGCGGATGCTCGCGCCGGGGGGTAGAACGCCCTCCTGGCCATCGGTTTCCACGCAGATTCTGCGCAGGATCCTCCACGTGCAGCTGCACCAGTGGGTTGCGAGTCAAACAGGGAAAATGGAACAGTCCACGGGAAACGGACTGTAGCGAACATCAGGTGGACCCAGGCTACCGCGGGCCAGAACTTGGCTTTGAACGCCGGGAAGAGCGCGAAGCGACGGCGCACGAGGGTGAGAACCAAGGCCGCCCGGCCACAAGAAAGGGACGCGGGACTTCTGAGCCTCCGCTCTGGGCACCCACTGGGCTTCACAGGCCGGATCACAGGGCCCCGCGCAGGACCCTCCGAAGGCCCAGGGCCTCGATTCGTTTCCCCAGGAATCGCTGCAACACCCGCGCGGTTGGGTCATTTCCAATGGCAGTAGAGCTCTCGCTGCCCCTCCGGCGCTCGCCCCCCCCCCCCGCTTCGACAGCGCATCCAGCTCCTCGCCGCGCTCCCGACCGCCCTCCTACGCCTCGCCCTCGCTCCCACGGGCACGGGCATCCTGGAGTCCACGATTGACTGGGCCAAGCCCGGAGCCGCCAACGCCATCCTCTCCGGCCGAGCTGACTCCATCCAAACCTGGTACCGCGGCGGCGCAGGCTCGAACACATCGGGTGGCTTGGGCGTGCAATTCGAGTCGGTCCAGCCCCAAGACCGGGGCGCGTACTCCGCCCCAGGCAATGGACTGGCCGCAGGTCATTCCTCCACCAGCGCGCGCAGCCTGGCGATTGCTGCGTCCCATTGGGCGGAGACCCGCGCGAGGTAGTCTCTGGCGCCGGCAATGGCCTGGGGCTGCATGGCGAAACGGCTCTCCCGCCCGATGCGCTTGCGCCTGACGAGGCCAGCATCACTAAGGACCTGCAGGTGCTTGGTGACCGCCTGACGGGACAGCGCCAGACCATCGCTCAACTCCGTAATCGACTGCTGCTCGCCGCCGCTGAGGCGCGCAACCAGCTCGAGTCGAGTGGGATCGCCCAGCGCCGCAAACGTGCGCGCAGGTTTTCTTCGTCGCGCACTAACCCCCGACATGGGTAGCGATGTGC
>CAYWNK010000017.1:0-41737 GCA_964459495.1 uncultured Planctomycetaceae bacterium | reverse complement strand
AGGCCGCGTGCACGCAGCAGTAGTCGAACTCGATGCCCTGGCCGATGCGGTTGGGACCGCCGCCCAGGATCATGATGTGACGGTCGTTTGTGACGCGGACCTCGGTTTCGTCTTCCCAGGTCGAGTAGTAGTAAGGCGTGATCGCCTCAAACTCTCCGGCGCAGGTATCGACCAGCTTGTAGGTCGGCTCAAGGTCCTGCTCCCGGCGCATGGCCCGCACGGATTCCGCCGTGGTGCCAACGGCGAGCGCGATCTGGGTGTCCGCGTAGCCGTAGACCTTGGCCTGCTTCAGCAGGTCGGGGGTCAGCAGACCGCCGGCGAGTTCCTGCTCGAACTCGATGAGCTGGCGCATGTTCTCAAGGAACCACGGGTCGATGTTGGTCGCCTCGTGGATCTCCGCCAGGCTCCAGCCAGAGCGGAATGCGGTGTGGACATGCAGGATGCGTTCCGCGTTGGGCCGGCGCAGCAGGGCGCCGATGGCGCTCTTGTCCGATCCGTCGAGCCCGCGCACGGCGTCGCGGGGGTTGAGGCCAAAGCCTGGCTGGCCGGTCTCAAGGCCTCGCATCGCTTTCTGGAACGACTCCTTGAAGGTACGCCCCATGCTCATCGTTTCCCCGACGCTCTTCATCTGCGTCGTCAGGGTCGTATCGGCACCAGGGAACTTCTCGAAGGCAAAGCGCGGCATCTTCACCACGCAGTAATCGATCGACGGCTCGAAGCAGGCCGGCGTCTCCTTCGTGATGTCGTTCTGGATTTCGTCCAGCGTATAGCCCACGGCAAGCTTGGCCGCGAACTTGGCGATGGGGAAGCCCGTCGCCTTCGAGGCCAACGCTGATGAACGGGACACGCGCGGGTTCATCTCGATCACGATCATGCGACCCGTCTTGGGGTCGATGGCGAACTGGCAGTTCGAGCCGCCGGTTTCCACGCCGATCTCACGCATGATGAGAATCGACGCGTTCCGCATGTTCTGGTACTCGCGATCGGTCAGCGTCTGAGCAGGGGCCACGGTGATCGAGTCACCGGTGTGCACTCCCATGGGATCGAGGTTCTCGATCGAGCAGATGATCACGACGTTGTCGTTCACGTCGCGCATGACCTCCATCTCGAACTCTTTCCAGCCGACAAGGCTCTCTTCGATGAGCACCTCGGTGTTCATCGAAAGGTCGAGCCCGCGTCCGACGATCTCCTCGAACTCCTCGACGTTGTAGGCAATGCCCCCGCCGGCGCCACCCATGGTGAAGGCGGGGCGGATCACACAGGGGAGCCCGATCTGGCTCATGACGCGGCGCGCATCCTCCATGTCGTGGGCGATGCCCGAGCGGGCGCAATCGAGCCCCGCGTGCACCATGGCCGCGCGGAACAGGTCGCGATCCTCCGCCTTGCGGATGACGTCGGAATCGGCGCCGATCATCTCGACGCCCAGGCGCTCGAACACGCCCTTGTCGTAGAGGGCAAGCGCGGTGTTCAGTCCGGTTTGCCCACCGAGGGTGGGCAAGATGGCGTCGGGCTTCTCCTTCTCCAGGATCATCTCGACGACTTCCGGAGTGATCGGCTCGATGTACGTGGCATCGGCGGTCTCCGGGTCCGTCATGATCGTCGCCGGATTGGAGTTCACCAAGATGACGCGATAGCCCTCTTCACGGAGGGCTTTGCACGCTTGGGTACCGGAATAATCGAACTCGCAGGCCTGACCGATTACAATCGGTCCGCTGCCGATGATCAGGATCGACTCTAGGTCGTCACGACGCGGCATGGGGTGCTGGGGGAGGAAGGAGAGTCTGCTCCCGCGCGGCGCCCAGGGGGATGGAGCCGGCGGTCTTCGCCCGGCTCGGGCAAAGCGCCCAAGTAGAGCAAAGACCGCGCCTGCTGTCGATGCTTGGGCCCCCGCTTCGGACGCATTGTCACGATGTGGACTGTCTCGACAGGAGCCACCGGCCCTTCGGGCTACGGGCGGTCCGGTTCCAGCCCGTTTCGAGTCAGGGCGAAGACCTGGGTGCCTTCGATGACGGGAAGTTCGGCGGGTCCATCAGGTTCATCCCAGCGCACCCATACCACGGCACTCGTCGCGGGTTGCGGGGCGCTGAACCCATCGCCGGGGTCGCTCACGCTCAGACCCCAGCGGCGGTGCAGGAGGTAGCGATGTTCGGGGTTGGCGGCGACCACATGGTCGGTCGGATTGAGGCTGGCTCGGGCGACGCCGCGGAACTCCCCGAGCGGATCGGTCCAGCGCAGATATCCCGAGACGGCAAAGGCGGCAACGAGCTGAACGATCACCAGGGTCATCGCGAGGGGGAGAGTGCGTTCCTCGCGCTCGATGCGCATCAGCCAGTCCGCCAGTCCCACGGCGGCCACCGGGACCAGGAAGCCGGCCGCGGGACCGTGGGATAGGTCGCCCCCAAGGAGCGGCACCAGGGCGACCAGGCACCAGGCGTAGACCCAGTGGGGCGGCGGGGATTCCTCGGGCGCCCGCTTGCCCCAGGCGAGGGCCCAGAGACCGAAGGCCGCCGCTCCTAGGAATGCAGGCATCCACACGACCCACCGCACCTTGGAGCCGAGATCCATCGACCCACCCGCCAAGAGGGACTCCAGCAGGTCGTTCCATTTATGCAGGCTTCCCCCGGGGCTGGTCATGAGGACCACGAGGGCCACCCCCAGGACGAGCACGAGGTTGAAGGCGGGCAGCAGTCTGGGAAGCGCCTTGGCGGTGGGGTGCAGGGTCACCGCCCAGGCTGCGGCGGGCACCAGCAGGAGGTTCTCCGGGCCCAGAAGGAAGGCGAGCAGCGAGAAGATCGACGCGCGCCACTGGTATCCCTGCTTGGTGCGTTGCTCCGTGCGGAAGAGGGTTTCGGCCAGCAGAGTCGCTCCGAGTACGCCTGGCAGGAACCCGAGAGGCAGGGTGGCGGCGGTCCAGATGCCCGGCCCCAGGACCACTGCGGTGGCGGCGGCCAGCGACAGGCCGTGGGGGAAACCGATCGTACGCAGCAGGCCGCGCAGGGCGGGGAGCAGCAGTCCGTAGCTGATCGCAGCGATCAGGTAGAGAGCGCGCTCGGGCGCGAAGCCGCCCAGGTGGTGCAGGGCGCTGGCAACAGGGACGACCAGCCCGAAGGCGCTCGGGCCTTCGCCAGCCACCTGGGTCACAATCCGGTCCGAGCCCCACAGTCTTTCGGTGGGCAGGCCCAGGGCCACCAGTGCTAGCCCCGCCCCCAGAGCCCAGGCCTGGAAGGCCTCGCGGCGCGCCCGGCCGGCCTCCGCCTGGCTTACGAGCGCGGTGATCTCATCCCGAGGGAAGCTATCCAGGCTCCCAGGCTCGTAGTGCGGATCGAGTTCGCGCCGGTCCGGCCCCTCCGGGGACGGCGGGTCAGGCGCTTGGGGGTGTCCGATGGGAGGCATCGCAGCAAGGTTGTATGCGGTCCGGTGGGCGCCGCGCTAGGGCCTCGAATCCCCCTATGCGCTCCCGTTGTGCCGGTTCCGCGGCCAGGTTCGTGCCCTCAAGGCTAGAAGCAAACCCCGACCGCAAGCGCCAGGACCACGGCATCCTCTCCAGAGGTCGCGTCGTAGTGGAGCTGGGGGGATAGCGTCCGCCCTCCCCATTCCCATTCATAGAGGACACCCAGGCGGTAGACGAACTCCGTGTCGCCTCCCCCGCGACTCTCGAAGCCGGGGCCTGTCTGCAGGATGAACTGGTGGGTCAGGTGCAGGTCGGCAACGGCCAATACCGTCGTTGCGTCAATGTCCTCGGAGGCGTACTCCACAACACCGCCGAGCCCGACGAAGTCGCTCACGCGGTACTCGTAGTCGAGGCCGATGGTTGGGCCCGATTCCTCCTCTTCGATGGTGGCACCGGTGAGAACGGAGAAGTGATGGGGAAGTTCTCTCCAGTCGACGGGCTCGTGGTGCTGGGCGCTTGCGCATCCGGCGCAGAGCGCCAGCAGCAGAAGAGCGCCCCAGTGGTTGATTTGCATGGGCTTGGTTGTGACGCGATTCGCAGTGGGCTGCGGGGGCAACGGTGAAGCTGAGCGGGCTAACACTACGCTCCGAGTGCGGTGGTCGGTACCGGGAAGGCGGAGGAGAGGTCCAAACCTGGGCGGTGCTAGGGAGGAGCTCTGGGTGTGGCGGAGTGCCTCTCTTCAGGGGGCTCCAGGCGGCCCTGATTCGCTACCTGATGCTCAAGCTCGGGGCGGGGGCAGGGGGCATATGTGCCCGTGCAGGCCCCTAGGGGCACGATTTTCCGGCTTGTCAGCAGGATTCTGAGATTGGGGTAGGCTCGGTGTATGAACATCGCTCGTACAATGGCGCTGGGGTTGGCGCGGCTGTTTGTCGCATGCGTGGGGCTTGGGGCTATCGCAACTTCATCCCAGCAGCCCAACGTGGTCCTCGTGGTTCTCGATGACGTTGGTGTCGACCGGATGGGGATCTATGCCGAGCACCCCAACCCCGGGCGCACCCCTGTGCTCGACGGACTGGCGGCGCAGGGGGCCTGGTTCCGGAACGCGTGGGCCATGCCGCTGTGCAGCCCGACGCGGGCGAGCCTGCTGACCGGCACCTACCCGAGCCGCCACGGGGTTACGGCGACGATCAAGCCCCACGTCACCCTTGGTCCGCACCTCGACCCCGACGGGTGGATGCTGCCGGACGCCTTGCCCGACTACAGCAACCGGGCCATCGGGAAGTGGCACCTCAGTCGCAAGGGGGAGCGCCTGGACCATCCCTTGCAGTGCGGCTTCGATGGCCATACGGGGTCGATGTACAACCTGAACCTGACGGGGTACTGGGACTGGCGCAGGACGACCAACGGGGTGCATTCGACCGAGCCCCGATACGCGACGTCGGCGACCGTTCAAGATGCGCTCGGTGCACTGCAGGTCCTGCCCGAACCGCAGTTCCTGTACGTGAATTTCAATGCGGCCCATACGCCCTTTCACGTGCCGCCGTCCCACCTGCATACCTACGGACAGCCGAGTAGCGATGCCGATCGGTTTCGCGCGATGGTGCAGGCGATGGACACCGAACTCGGTCGGCTGGTCGCCGAGATCGATCTCAGCGACACCTACCTGTTCATCGTGGGGGACAACGGCACGCCCAAGGGGGCGGTGACCGCCCCCCACGACCCGCTGCACGCGAAGGCGACGCTGTACGAGGGGGGAGTGCGGATACCCTTCCTGGTGCTGGGGCCGGACGTCGTCGCCGGCGAGCGCGAAGCGCTGGTCAGCATTACCGACGTATTCGCGACCGTCATCGGGTTGACGGGCGGTGGGGCGGTTCCACCGGACTCGATCGACATGACCGAGGTGCTGCGGGACCCCACGAGTCCAGGGCGTCGGCGATTCCTCTACGCGGAAATTTCGTCCGCGGTGGGTGGAAGTGGGGGCGCCCCGCTGCGCGCGATCCGTTCACCGCGCTACAAGTGGATGGAGACGATCCAGGGTCAGGAGCTCTACGATCTTAAACTGGACCCCTTCGAGCTGGACAACCGCATCCAGGACCCCGGACTGGCCCAGGTGAAGGAGCGGCTCGTAGCTGCTCTTCCGGTCTTCTGATGGCTCCAGCTGGACCCTGACGGGCGAAGGCTAGCCTTGGGGGGCACATCGATCGACCCAAGGCGCTGGTGTTTTGCCCGGCGACTTGGAGCGGCGGATCGGGTGTTTGGGCACATCCCAGCAAGGTAATGTGCGCTTCCGCGGGCGCTGCGCTATAGCCTTGAGCCGTCATGCGTGCTCTCCTCCTATTCGCTCTTGCGCTCGCGTCCTGCGCGGCTCCCCCCGTGAGCATGGTGGTCCCCGCCGACCCTGTCGTTCCGGCCCTGGGGTCCGTCGCGGCTGAACCCTCCATCGAGCCCGCCTCCTCCGAGCCCGCCGCTTCGGACATCTGGCTGCGGGGCCTGGCCCGACCGCGCTTCTACGGGAACAGCACCATTTTCGGCGCCCAGACCGGACCCCAGACCTACGAGCGCTCGACGGGGGGCTACGGTGGGTTCGAGGTGTATGCGGGCTACCGTGCCCTACCTAGGGCGTCCTTCGATCGGGTGCGCACCCAGGCCGTGTGGGGCGGCAGTCTGCTGGTTCCGGTGGCCGACGGGCCGATCGCCGTCGAGCTGGGCGCAGCTTTCTCTCGGGACAAGGACGAGTCGGGCGGAAACACGGTCACCTTAGATGGCCGGGTTATCGAGGCTTCGGTGGGTCTACGCCTGTCGATCAATGCGCGCTCCGGAACCCTGGTCCCTTACGTGGGCGGGGGGCTGACCACCATTTACGCTCGCATCGAAGATGAGGTCCTGAACGAGCTACGGGACGATACATCCCTGGGGCTCTACGGCCGGGTTGGCCTTGCGGTGTACGTCGGCGACAACGAGTACCTGGCGCTGGAATGGCGTGGCCTACGGGGCACCGACGTGGACCTTTTCAGCTCCGGGGTCAGCGCCAACTACGACCAGGTGTCGGTCGTTTTCGGAACGAGCTGGTAGGTTCAAGCTCGCTGTCCGACTATTTCGGGACGAGGCGGGCACCGATCATTTCTAGCAGGCAGCTGCTGTCGCTTTGGGCCTTGCTGCCGAAGAAGCCAGAGTTCGCCTTCGAGTTCACATCGAGCTGGAACACGGGCGCCGGGTCTGACTCCGTGGGCGCTGGATGGGAAGACTGGAAAGTCAGGCGAAAGCTCTGCTCGATAGGCACCTGAGGGAGTGGGCCCACCAGCGCCACGGGGTAGTCCATTGCGTCGGCGATCACTTTCATGGAGTCGAGTCGGAACTGGGTCAGGGTCCAGCCCTGGGTCAGTTCTACCTCGACGATGAACTTCTGCTGGCCATCGGCCGCCGGCAACAGCTCGCCACCCTTGATCCGAAAGCCGCGTTCCATCGCAGTCGGAACTGCGGCGGAGACCCCACCGGGTCCAGCGGGACTGACCGAGGTCGTTCCGACGAACAGGAATCCGGCGCCGAGGAGGAGGAGTGCGCCAAGGCCGCAGCCGATGGCGAGCATGCCAAGGCCGGAGTTTTCGTCGCTCATGGGGAGGTCCAGGGTGGGGGCGTCTGGGGACGTATGCGCTGCGGAATGACGCGCATTCGTTAGGGATCGCCCAAAGATTCTATCCGGCAGCTTTGGCCCTCGACCCCAACAACGTTGCGGACAGCTCGATCGCTGCTTGGAACCTTGCGTCCAGCAAGACCTGATGCGTCCAGCACTGGCATTGCCAGCCCGTTCGCGAGCTAGGGAAGCGTCGCCCGCAGCCGAGCCCTGTTGAGATTGAGCTGCAGGCGAACGGAGGCCGGTGCGGAACCCACCAAGCCTGGTGCGGCCGGCGCGTGAGCCCGAACCTCCAGGCGCAGGCGGACGCGCCCCGTGCCCGGTTCGACCCATTGCTCCGCGGGCGCGGGAAGCACATCGACATGGGACCCCAGCATGGTCCCGACAGGGTGGTTTCCGACGGGGGTCCAGGATGCTGAAGCCGGGTGGAAGGCCTCCACCCGGGTCCCACCAGCTCCGGATCGGAGAGAGCTGCTTAGATCGAACTCGAGCTGCAGGGGATCGTTTGCCTCGAGCCTGTAGGCAAGTTCGACTTGCCACAGCAGCTGGAGCTGGGCCTGCCCGCTCCGCTCGGGGCGATGGAGGATCAGCTCGCCGGTCTCTAGACCCCCGAGGTCCTCGACCGAGCCGGAGAAGAGCTTGCCCGCGAGGATCTCGATGCCCGTGGGCTCGACCCGGTCCACCACTGGCCGGATGCGCCGCAGGAAGCCCGCGTAGTAGTCGCACAGGTAGAGATAGCCGTCGGGTCCGAAGCGCCACTCGGTCACCGTTCCAAAGTTCGATCCAAAGCGAGGTTCCTCCGCTTCTGCGGGGGAGTCCGCCACGCGATCGGCCGACAGGCTGGGTGGCACGATGCTGGAGCGCTCGGCGGACATCTCGAAGGCCGATAGTCGCCCCAGGAAGTCTGCAATCCAGAGATCGCCCCACAGGTCCTCGGGGAATCGCCGCGCTGGAACAAACCCCGCCGCCGTGATTCCGATCGGGCTCGCCCAGGAAAACTCGGGATCGCGATAGACCGCGCCGGGCAAGAGTACGAGGTCGTCTCGCCCATAGGCGGTGTCTCCGTTCTCGAAGTAGACAGCGTCCCGTTCGTCCGGGCCCATGATCTTCAGCCAGCCTCCGTTCATGCCGGCTACAGCGCGGTTGAGCTCGTCGTAGCTGTCGGGCCCATTGTCGGTGAACCACAGGGCATCCGTCTGGGGATCGAAGGTCAAGCCAAGAGAGTTGCGAAAGCCTGTGACGTACCAGGGCCGGACGCTCGGGATCGGGTGATTGGCGAAGGGATTGTCGCTGGGGATCGTCCCGTCGGGTGCGAGGCGGAAGATCACGCCACAGCCCGATGGGGCGAGGCCTGTGTTCTGCTCGATGCGCCCGTTGTCTAGGCTCCCCCGATACTTGTCGCCGAGCAGGCCGTACAGCATTCCGTCGGGACCGAAGCGTAGCGTGCCCGAGTCATGCGTATTCCCGTTGTTCTGGTTCGGGTCGAAGGGAACCTCGAGGAGGGTCAGCGGATCGACAAGCTCCTCCCCGTCGTAGCGATAGCGGAGAATCCGCGTCCCTGACCACTCACCGCCGTCTTGCCCGGTAACCGATTCGGTCGCGTGCAGAAAGACGAATCGATCATTCGCGAAGTCGGGTGAAACCGCCAGGCCCAAGCCCCCACGGTCGCCAACCACCAGATCCAGGAGCTCGTTGGCCACTTGGCCATTGCGCAGGTGCATTACGCGCCCGGTGGTGTTTTCGAAGATGAAGAGCTCGCCTGGGCCGATGAAGTCGAAGCCGAGGGGGCGCTCGATCCCACTCGCCCAGACCTCGTGGCGCAACCGCGGGTCCTGGAGGTGCTGCCCAAGGGTCGTTCCGGTCAGCAGGAACAATAGACACATGCGAATTCCCATGGCCCGAGACTAGCGCAAGTTTCCCGCCCTGGGCGACCCTGAATGAAAGTCGAAAAACACCGTGGGTGAACGATCGCGGCTCCCCTTTCCTGGTGCCAAAGCCCCCCGGTCTCGCCCTTCGACCTGCCCATGACTCGACGGATCGCTCTCCTGTTCAGCCTGCTCTGTCCCCCGTTCGGGTATGCCCTAGCCGCGGCGCCCGCACAGGTCGACTTCTACGATGAAGACGTGCTGCGCACGATCGAGATCGTGTTCCCCGACGGAAACTGGCACAGCGAACTCCTCGCCAAGTACGACACCGGCCAGTACGTCAAGGCCGATCTGCGCGTCGATGGAGTCACCTATTCCAGCGTGGGGGTTCAACACAAAGGCGATTCGGGATACACCGGCTATCCCGGCAGTCCCAACCTAAAGGAGAGCCTGAAGATCACCTTGGATGCATTCGTGCAGGGCCAGGACATCCAGGGCTTCGACAAGCTCAGCCTCGACAACGGGCGCCAATCGAGCGTGTTCAATGAGGTCGTCTTTCTGTGGCTGGCTGCCGACTACCTGCCTGCTCCTCGGGCGAACTTGATTCACGTGCTCGCCGGTCCTGAAGGCGACCTCCAGGATCTGGGCGTGTACACCAACACCGAACGGGTTGACAAGGCCTTCTTCGAGCGAGTCTTCGGCGATGACGATGGCCACCGCTACGAACGCAATGAGGACAACTTGCTCCTGCCGCTTCCCTTCGAGTACCAGGGGTCCGAGGCGGACGACTATGTGAGTGACTACTCGGCCCAGGGCGGCGATCCAGCCACTCTCTATCATGACGTGCGAGACGTTGCCGAGATCCTCGCGTTTGCGCCCGCCGGCCAGGTGCACTCCATCCTCGAGGCCAAGCTCGACATCGACGCGTTGATCCGCACTCTCGCGCTTGAGTCCATGACGCGCAACGTCGACGGCCTTTGGCGCGGCAACAACTACTTCCTCTATGAGGATCGCTCCCATGGCGGCCGCCTAGTGCCCCTGCCCTGGGACGCCGACCAGGCCCTGTTGAACACGCTAACCAGCAATCCGCCGGATCTGTTTTGCGGACCTGGAGACGCTGCGGAGTGTCCCCTTTCCAGGCTCCTGGAGGAACAGCCCTGGGACCGCCGCTTGGAGACATACCACCAGCACTTTCTGGACGGGATCTTCCACTGGGACGTCATCGGGCCGCGCCTCCTCGCCCTGCGTGACCTCGCTGCGCCCAAGATTCTCGCTAGCCCCCACGATCTGATCACGAACCAGGCCCAGCTCGACTTTGCCATTGGACGCATCGAATCCCACATAGCCAACAAGCGCAGCTTTCTGAATACCACCTATGTGATGGACTACGAGCGGCCCACGATCAGCAACCTTGTTCACTCTCCTGCGAATCCTGCGCAGCAAGATACGATTCGAGTGAGCGCAAGCGTCGCCGGTCCCGCGAGCGGCCTCGGCGAAGTCTTGCTCCACAGTCGCGTTAGCGGACCCTTTGTCGTCACGCCGATGAGCGACGATGGACAAGCTGGCGACGTTCAGGCTGGCGACGGAATCTACACCGGCGTGGTTCCACAGGATCAGGTGCAGGCCGCCGCCGGCGCCGCGGTCGACTACTACGTCGAAGCGCGTGCTGCGAACATCGCACCGGGGTTCGACGGCGTAGAGATTCACCCCTTCGCGGGTGAGTTCAGCGCCGCTCGCGCCCCCGTTTCCCTTGGAGACCCATCCTTCGATGTGCGCATCACCGAGGTTCTCTACAAGGGATCGAGCGGCGAGTTCATCGAGCTCACCAACCTTGGCACGAGTGTGGTCGATTTCGATGGATGGACTCTGCGGGATGGTTCGGCGATCGGCGACGGCTTCGATCTGTCGCTCGCACCTCCGCTGCTTCCAGGGCAGAGCCTACTGGTGGTCGACGTGCTCCCGGGTTCCTTTCGAGCTGCCTGGCAGGTTCCTGGTGAGGTTCCGATTCTAGGTCCGAACCACGTAGCCAATTTTGGTCGCAACGACGAGGTGCGCCTATTCTCGCCCGGTGGCGCCTTGGAGGACCACCTGGCGTACGGAGACGAGACCTTTCCCGGTACTGCGCGACCCAAGGACTTCAGCATCTTCGCTTGCGTAGATGTCTTGGGTCTGAACCAGGTCTACTCCTGGGAACAGGCCTTCGCCGGTGACCCGCAGGGAAGCTTCGCTTCGAGTCAGGGTGACCTCGGTTCGCCCGGGACCTTCGCACTGGCCGGCTGCGCCCTTGCTCCCGTCTGTGCGCCGGCGTCCGTGAACTCGGCCGGTGCTAGCGCCGAGCTCGTGGCCTATGGGGACCTCTCGGCGAGCGGCCCGCCTCAGACCGGACTTACCCTGCGGGCGGCCCACCTGCCGGGCGGCCAGTTCGCCTATCCGCTGGCCAGCCCGGTCGAGGCGTTCCTCCCGGGCGCTGGCGGCAGCCAGGGCAACCTCTGCCTCGGCGGACCAATCGGCCGGGGCATCGATCAGCTGCAGTCCACCGGCTCGACAGGCGTCCTGGAGTTTCAGGTCGATGCCGCGGCCCTTTCTGGGCCCGACGGTCCTGTCCCAGCCAGCCCTGGCGAACGCTGGCTGTTTCAGGTGTGGTACCGGGACTTGAACCCGGATCCGACATCGAACTTCAGCTCGGCCCTCGCGGTGACCTGGCGCTAGCGGTGCCGCGGTCCTGGTGTTGCTCTTGGCTAGAACGTCGCGACGAGGTCGAAGCCGAAGGTGCCCTGGTTGTAGTCGGCACCCTCGGACCAGTCGTAGCGGTACTCGGGCCGCAGCATGATGTTCGGCGCAAGCTTGTAGTTGACGCCGAAGGTGGTTTCGAAGTGGGAGACCGAGCCACTCGTGGGGGCCGTGCCGCCGTGGGGCGCGTAGCCGGTGATCGCGTCGCTCTTCCACCACTCGAAGCGCAGGCCGAGGGCGGTCGTGTCATCCAAGTTGTAGAAGAGGTACTGGTTGAGGCCAATGTGGTCCTCGCCCGTGCTGCCGACGTGCAGGAGGTCGGACTGCGCGACGTAGTTCAGCTTTTCGTTGACGGCGACGTCGAGCACGAGGGACTGCATGTAGCCCCCCGATCCGCGCGCACCGAAGTCGCCCAGGGTGGTCATGTAAGCGAGCGCGACATCGTCGCTCAAGGAGGTCGACACACCGCCGAGGAAATTGCTGCCATCGCCGAACTGTTCGAAGCCGGTGTCCCAACCCGCGGTCCACCCGCCATAGAGCGTGGTGTCGTCACTCAGCGTGTAGCTCGCGAGCGCACCCGTATGGGTGAAGGGCTCGGAGTTGTACATGGTGATTGCGTGGCTGTAGAAGAAGTTGCCCGGTGCGCCGACCACTTCGTAGCCGATCAGGGTGTAGAAGTGCCCGATCTTGGCAGACAGGTCGCCGCTCGCAACCTCGACGTAGGCCTGGGGCAGTGCCCAGCCATAGCCCGAACCTCGCTGGAAGTTGGATCCCGCATCCCAGCCCTGCCCGTCGCCGTCGCTGCCGATGCTGTTGCCAAACGAGACCGTATCGCCGCCGTCTGTACCGAACACAGCGTCGAAGCGGAAACCGAAGCCGAGCTCGCCGTTCTCCGAGCTGGCGAGCTTCTCGGTGAAGAGCCAGGCCTGGTGGAGGTTGACGCGATCGGGGTCCGAGTTGAATAGATCGTTCGATTCGCTGTGATAGCCGAGGGAGAGCCAACCACCCGCTTCGACTCCGGAGTCTCCGAACAAGCCGTCGAAGAGCTTCCACGAGGCATCCGAGTCCTCAGTGGTTTCAACTCCTCCCTCCAGACTGGCATCTTCGGCTCCGGGCGAGGCTCCGAAGCCTCGAGACAGGCGATAGGACGCGGGAAACGCAGTTTGCAGGCTGGCCTCTGCCACAGACGCGGAGGCAACCAGCGCGACGGCACCGGCCAGGAGCATGTTGAAACAACGGGATTCGGAGCGCATAGGGGTCGAGGCTTGGTGATCGAGTGGGGAAGAACCGCCCTGGAATCCTGTGTTGGGACTGTGGGCGACTTTGGGACTACCTCGCCCGTTGCTGAGTCACCGCTTAGCGCAATGGCGGACTTCCTCGCCAAATCCGGAGAGTGGGATAGGCTGAACCTATGAAGCTCACTCTCTTTGCCCTCGCGCTACTCACGGGTGCCTGCCAGACGGCGGGACCCTCTCACCAGAACTCCATGTCACCGACCCCTGCGGCGCTTGAAGCGTCCACCGATCGCAATTCCGCGATCGAAGCTCCCACCGCCCGCCTGCCCAGGCGCATCCACCTCGACCGCTGGGAACACGCGGCGAGGTCCTGGGCTCGCGACCGTTCTTGACGGCCGGTGTGTCGATCCATTTAGGGGCCGGCACAGATCGTTCACCTGCCCTGGGTGGCATTGGTGCGCCACGCGCATCAATGCCGCCCAGGGCAGGTGAACGATCTGTGCCGGCCCCTAAATGGCATTGCATCCCGCAGGCGATGGCTCGGTTCGTCGACCTTCTCTTCGGGTTGCCTAGGAAAGGCCGGCGACTGGCGCCTCATCCGCCTCCCAGCAGCTCCTTGTGTGTGCCGGAGATGTGCAAGCGCCTGCACATGGGGCCCGTCGTGCGTACGGCGCTGACCAGGGGGCCTGGCGGATCGGTACGCGAGGCTGGAGCCGGTGTTCCGTCCTAGTGGGAGGTGCTAGCCAAGTGCAGGGAACCCGGCGCGGTATCTCTGTTACGCAAACAGCGTCTCAAGCAGGCTGGCCTCGAGGGTGATCCCTGCTTCGGCTTGGCCTACGGAGTTGAGCAGCACGAACTCCGGTGCACCGACGCTACCTTTCTTGTCGTGGGCGAGGCCCCCCAAGAGGTCGTCGGGGGCCAGGGCTAGACCGCTGCTGCGACGCAGATCGGTCAGGCCGGCGGGGAGGGCGAGTGCGGCCGCGATGGAGCCAAAGCGTTGGACGAGGGATGGATCCGTGGTACCGCGTAGCACGCCAGCGTTGATCGCTAGGCCGATGCCGGCTGCAACGGCGACGCCGTGGGGGATCGCGCCGTAGCCAGCGCTCAGCTCGATGCTGTGACCGAAGGTGTGACCAAGGTTGAGGACGCGTCGCAGGCCGGCTTCGTGGGGGTCGGCGGCGACGATGCGCGCCTTGGTGGCGACACAGCTGGCGACGACGCGAGCCATGGCCAAAGGATCGGCGGAGCTCAGGGCGCTGGCGGCTCCTTCGACATCGCGCAGGGAGTTCTCGCCGTCGAGGAGCGCGGTCTTGAGCACCTCGCCCAGGCCTGAACGGAGTTCGTTCTCGGGCAGCGTAGACAGAACCTCTGTGTCAGCCAGGACGCCTCGGGGCTGATGGAACGTGCCGGCGAGATTTTTGCCCGCGGCCAGGTTGATGGCTGTCTTGCCGCCAACGGAGGCGTCGACTTGGGCCAGCAGCGTTGTGGGGATGTGCACCACCGCGCACCCACGCTTGTACAGGGAGGCGGCGAGGCCGGCGTGGTCGCAGGCGGCGCCGCCGCCGAAGGCGACGATCACCGAACGCCGCGAGAGTTGGGCCTGGCTGAGGAACTCAAGGGTCTGGCCGAGCTCATCCCAGGTCTTGCAGGCTTCGCCCGGTGGCAGCTGCCGGCAGGGCAGGTCCTCGACTGGACCGAGGGCCTCGGCGTGCATTTCGTGCACGCGAGCGTCCGCCAAGAGGGCGATGCGGTCCGCGCCGGCGCACAGGGCGCCCCAGCCACGGGCCGCCCCCGGACCCATTTGGACCGTGTAGGGCGGGTCGGTGACGACCTCGACTTGGTTGAGGGTCACGCGCCCTTACGCGCCGGGGGTGACGGCGGCGCTTTCCTTGCGGTTGCGGCGGGCCTGGCGGCGCTTCAGTAGCTCAGCCTGGAGGCGGGCCGCGCTCCTGCGCTCGGTCCGCAACAGGTAGATGACCAGGAGCGACAGGATCAAGGTGACGCCGAGAACCGCCCACATGATGTACTCGGCGGTCTGATCGGGCGCCGGCGTGTGGATGTCGAGGCCCTGCATGACGAAGAACGGGACGCGTCCAGGGTTGCCGTCACGGCTCTGGTAGAGAACGTTCTTGAGGAAGAAGCCGCGACCCTGGACGAGCTCGGCGCTGCCTTTCCAATCGTGCAGCTTCTCGTCGACGAAGGGTCCGATCCACTGCACGAGGCCGGCCTTGCCGCTCCAGGTGTAGTTGCCGATCCAGCCGGAGCTGACCTGGTCGATGTGCAAGGGATTCTCGCCCACGCTGCGCGTGCGCGTGTCCATGTTCTTGCTGATCGGGATGCGGAAAGGCTTGCCGCGGAAGGCGGTGCCGTCCTCGAAGAGCGCGTTCAGCGTTTCGGCATTCAGCTCAGGCGCGGCGTCCCAGTCCACTCGACCATTCTCCTGGACGGCCTTGGCCATCAGCTGCCACTGGGCGTCGAAGGGGATGCCGTCCTGGCTGGTCACCGAGTCGTCGCGGGCCGCGTGAACAGCGGGTGTCATCAGATCTTCGTTGAGGACTAGGTAGGGGTGCGACGTGCCTAGCTTGCGGCTGACCAGCAGGGGAGCGTCGATCCACTCCCTGCCCACCTCGACGGACAGCACCTGAAGGAAAAGCCCCTCCATCAGCACGAAGCTGCCCTTCGTCAGGCTGGAGTCGGCGGGGTCGCGGTCGACCACGAAGTGGGCTGCCGGTCCGCCCTCGGCGCGCAGGGTTCCGAACCACGCGTAGCCACCTGAGGCTCCGTCCACGGCGCGTCGGCCGAGATCCAAGATCTCGCCGCGGATGGTGTAGGGCTCGAGCCGGTGGTCGGCTGGCGCGCCGACCAGCTTGGAGCTGGCCTCGGTGGTCAGCGCAGCCGCGCCCATCTCGGTGTAGTGCTCACCGGTCAGGGCAAGGGTGTAGCGAAGCACCGCCCGCAGTGCCTCGGCGTTGGGGATCAGACGGCCCTCCTGGGCGCGATCGTCGATGCCCTCCAGGGGGCTGCGGTCGTCGAAGGGAGGCACGTACAGCCGGCTGTCCTCGACCGGGTCGTCGAGCAGCGGCGTGGCGAGCTGTTCTTCGGCCGCGCGCAGCTTTTGCTGCCGGTTGGCCCACAGGTACGAGCCCCCCAGAACTACCAGGGTCAGCACCATGAGGAGGATGCGGCGCTTGTCGCGCTTGGCCATGGCCTCGGCCTCGGCCGGGGTCATCTTGCGCGGTTTGCTGACGGAGGTCTTCATGCTGGGCTGGGCTGGGCGGGGAGCTGGGTGAACTGGCGGGCGGCGGTGCAGAACGCTTCGAACAAACGGCCGTTCGGGCTGCTGGGTTCAGAGAGTTCGGGATGCCATTGAACCCCAACGGCGAAGGGATGGTCGGGGAGCTCGATGGCTTCTACGAGTCCGTGGGGATCCCGGGCGCTGACTGTCCAGGGGGCCTGGGGCTCGTCGAGGGCCTGATGATGCCGGGAAACGACCTCGAAGGGGTCTAGCCCCACGAACTCGGCCAGTTTCGATCCGCGCGCGGCTTGGACGGGATGCCGGCGCCCGCCGGTGTGGTCACCGGCCTCCGGACGGTCGTCGGGGAGGTGCTGGAGGAGTCTGGTGCCCCCCAGAATGCCACAGAGCTGCATGCCATAGCAGATCCCTAGGACGGGCAGGCCCCGCTCCAAAGCCCTCGCGGCCAGGGCTGTGTCGAAATCTTGCTTGTCCGCGGGGGTCAGATCTGCGGCCGGGTGGATGGGGCCTTGGCCCAGGTGCTCGGTGTCGAAGTCGTCGCCCCCCGTCAGCAACAGCCCGTCGAGGCGATCCAGCAGATCATCGAGCTGGGACGTGTCGAAGACCGCGGGTAGGGCCAGGGGCAGACCCCCCGCGTGCAGGATCGCCTGCCAGTAGGGCTCGTCCAGGGCCAGGCGCCGCTTCGGCTCGGTGAGCAGCAGGCCATTCACGCCGATCAGGGGGGATGCCATGCCCCGAGTATGGCGTTCGGCGGCCAGCCTCGAAATGACTCGGCCTGCGGTCCGGCCCTATTCCGCCATGCCTTCAACGATCAGGGCCCGAATGCGGGCCAGGCCGCCCGGCTTGACCTCGTCGTTCGCGACCAGCTGTGCGGCGAAGGCGGTCGCGCCCCCACCCATCGGCTGGAAGATAAGCCAGGCGATGGAGGGGAGCAGGTTCCAATGCACAATGCAGACGGCGAAGGGACTTCCCCGCCATTTTTCCCCGGTGAGTCCATGACCAACCTGCGAAGCTGCCAAGATGCCGCCCCCGAGCACCACGATCCTCGGCCTTAGCGAGGCTGTGTTGCGCCTGCTGGCGGCTTGGGGGGCGCTGGGCCTGTTCTTGGGCCTCGAGGCACTGTGGCCGCGGCGGGAGCGGTCGCTGGCGCGCTCGCAGCGCTGGTTCCGGAACGTGGGGATCGTCGTGCTGGGGACGCTCTTGCTGCGGGGGATGATGGCGCTCTTGCCGCTGCTGTCGGCGACGGCGGGGGCGAACTGGGCGGCGGATGCCGGGGTCGGACTGCTGAACCGGGCCGAACTCGGGGCCGAGATCGAGGGGGCGATCGCCTTCGTGGCGCTGGACCTGTCCATTTGGTTCCAGCACTTCCTCAGCCATCGGGTTCCCTTCCTGTGGCGCCTGCACCGGCTACACCACGCGGACAAAGACGTCGATGCTACGACCGCCGTGCGCTTCCATCCGGGCGAGCTGGTGTTGTCGGCGATCTACAAGCTGGTCATCGTGCTGCTGCTCGGGCCGAGCGTGACGGCGGTGGTGATCTTCGAGGTGGTGCTCAACGCCTCCGCGGTGTTCAACCACGCGAACTTGGCGCTGCCCCAGGGGATCGATCGGGCCTTGCGCATCGTGCTCGTCACGCCCGACATGCATCGGGTGCACCATTCCACGCGACGAGTTGAGCAGAACCGCAACTACGGATTTTGCCTGCCTTGGTGGGATCGCCTCTTTCGCCGGTACCAGGCCCAGCCTGCGGGCGGGCAGCGGGGCATGGCCCTCGGGTTGCTGCGGGAACCTTCCGGGCCGGTGGCCGGAGAGCGGGCATCGGAAACGGACTTTGGGGCGCGGAATTGAGAGCCTGGGGGTTGAACCTAAACCCCTGCGCATTCCTCCACATCGCCGGGTGAGTGGAAGGCTCATGGATAGCTCCCATCCGTTCGATGCTCTTCGCAAGGGGCCTCTTCCTCTACTGCTTCCTGCCGCTGTTGTTGGGGCTCCAATACCCAGGCCCCAAGCACCTGCGAATCCTCGTGCTGGCCGTTGCCAGCTACGTGTTCTATGGCTGTTGGTGCCCAGTCTTGGTGATCCTGATGTGGTTCTCAACGGTGGTGGGCTTCACCTGCGGGAAGCGAATCGAAGCGGCACGAGCAGAGGTCGAGGCCCGTGGGGCCCATCTCGAGGGTTGGATCGGTTCCGGACTGGTCGCCGAAGTGGACTGCGCTCGGACTGAGGACGATGGTCTCGACCCAGGATCCGGCCTGACGGGTGGAGGTGTAGACGGCCTCGAACGCACCGCCGGGAGCGCTGGCCGGGAGAGCAGCCACCAAGACGGTCTCGCCGTCCGAAATGACGGCGTTCCCATATGCATCGGGATGGGTGCCGCCGAAGGCGGTGAAGTCGGTGCCTGCGGACCAGTCGTGACCTCCCCGGGTGGAGACAAACGCGCGGCCATTGCGGGAGGTGCTGTCCTCGCGATCGCCGGTGACGAGCAGGTTGCCCGCAAGGTCGAGCGTCGATCCGAACGAGACGGGGATGGCCCCGGGCGTGGGCGGGTCGAATCGCTGAACCTCGAAGGCCTCGACCTGGGCGATGGCGGGAGAGACGGGCGTGAATGCGGCTAGCAGAGTGGTCGCAGTGGGCTATCGATGGAGGGGCGAGTCATGGTGAGCCCAGGGGGAGACCGCGGGGGGAAGTGGGCATCCTGCCACCCTGGTGGGAATCCTGCTCTCGTCTGTCCGTTCGGCTGGATAGACGCGGGTTAGGGCCTGCAATCGGAGCAGCAAGACGCTACGAAGGTCGGCCACATCGGTCTTCCGGCCCTGTGAATCCTCCGGATCTCTACCCCGTGCAGCAGCTTATCTTCGAAATCCTGGCCCTTCTGGCCGGCTTCACTTTCCTTTCCCGCGGCGCGGATGCCTTGGTCGACGGCGGTGTGGCTCTGGCGCGACGCTGGGGCCTGGAACCTACAGTGATCGGACTGACGGTGATCGCCTGGGGCACGTCGATGCCCGAGATCGTGGTCTCGGGCTACGCGGCCTGGGTTGGCAAGGCGGGCGCTTCGATCGGCACGGTGCTGGGGTCCAACGTGGCGAACATCGGGTTGGTGCTCGGTGTCACGGCGACGATCCTGCCCGCGGTCCTGCGCGGTGGTGCGCAGTTGCGGGACGGGATTTGGTTGCTCGCGTCGCTTGGTCTGCTCGCTGGGTTGACCTGGGACGGCACGATCACGCGCATCGACGCCGGCATTCTGCTGGCGGCCTTTCTCATCTACGAGGTGATGTTGTTCGTGGGACCCGGGTCCGGCAGTTCGGCTCCGGATGACACGGCTGAGGCGGTCACCCCCGAGGTGGTCAAGCCCTTTCGCGCCGTCCTCCTCGGCAGCGTTGTGATTGCCGTAGGCGCACGTGCCGTCATGTATGGGGGAGAAGGGCTGGCCCTGCGCCTTGGCATTCCTCCCACGGTCGTCGGGCTGACGGTCTTTGCGATCGGCACCTCCCTGCCGGAGCTCGCCGCGGGCATCGGGAGCGCGCGCCGCGGTCACGCGGGGATCGGACTGGGCAACGTGATCGGGAGCAACCTGTTCAACACCCTGGCAGTCATGGGCGTAGCGGGCCTGGTGAAGCCCATCGCTCTCGTTCCCAGTGAAGTGCAATCCTGTCAGATTCGCGATCTTCCGACGACGCTGGGTTTCTCGATCGCGCTCCTCGTGCTCCCGTTCGCGCTGAAAGGCAAGGGGCGCGCGCAGGCGGTGCTGTTGCTCGCGGGCTATGTCGCCTACGTCTCCAGCCTCGTGCTCCAGGGGCGAATCTAGCGGGCGCGATTCGGCCCGGCCGGGACCGAGCAGCTCGTGCTCCTCAGTTCGTGCCGGGTGGGCTGTCCTGGGAGGCGAGAGCAGCGCCGATCAAGCGGTACAGCAGCCGTGCGCCGACCACCGCGTCCCAGCTTGTTCCTTCGGGATCTGGCTCGGGTCCAGGGCTGACCTCGACGAGGTCGGCGCCGACGATCGTGCGGCCGCTCTCTACCAGCAATTCTAGCCACAGCATCATCTCGGGCCAGTTGAGGCCCCCCGGTACCGGGGTTCCGGTATGGGGGCAGTGATCTGGACTGAGCCCGTCGATGTCGACGGTCAGGTAGACCTCACTTGGCAGCGCTGCGATGGCGGCGCGCACCCGATTCGCCAGCGGTTCACCGGCCATCCGCGCCCGCGCCCAATCGTCGTCGAAGACCGCATGGATCTCTGCATCGCTTGAGATCCGTTCCGCCTCGCGGCCGCCGAGATCTCGGAGCCCGACCTGGACCAACGAACCAAGGCCAGGAATCGTGCGGCGAGCATTGAACAGGATAGAGGCATGGGACCACTCGAAGCCTTCATATGCGTCGCGCAGGTCGGCATGGGCGTCGATGTGCAGCATCCCCATGCCCGGATGCTGGTAGGCGCAGGCCCGCATGTTGCCCAGGGGCACCGAGTGGTCCCCGCCTAGGATGATCGGGATGCGACCCGCCGCGAGCCGCTCGGAGGACCAAGTCGCCACGTGCTCGTTGACCAGGGCGCCCAGTTCGTTCACGCGCTGGAGCCCGCGCTGGAGCTCTCGGTCAGGCCCCAGCCGCCCGCCGACCGCAATGATCGGGTCCGCAAGCCCGCGCGCTTCATCGTTCCATTCAGCGACCATGCCGTCATCAGGCTGCAGCCAGATCCCAGCCCCGTAGGGTCGTCCGAACAGGCGGTCGTAGAGGTCGACCTGATGACTGGCCGCGGCGACGGCCGCGGGCCCAAGCGAGGTACCGCGCCGGTAGGACGTGGTGGCATCGAAGGGCACGGGAAGCACATGGACTGTGGACTCATCCGGGCCCGATTCGAGACCGAAGAGGCCACTGCCGGGGGCGGCTGCGGCGTCAGGATCAAAGGGCTCAGTCATGGCTGTGCGCAACCTAACCCAAATGGGAGCGCTGGAGCAGTTGCTGGGGTTCCTCGAACTCAACGGATGTGGATCGACGGGGCGGAAGACTCAGGCCTGTGCCTAGCCGATACCGCTTGTTCGCTGGGACCTGAGCGGGGGGCTCCAGGTGACTGGAACCGTGAAGGGACGCGGGATGTCTCCGCCCTCGCGGGAAGGTTGCAGTGGTTCGCCGCTCCAACCTTCCCGCTCTCCATCGCTTTCCACAGCCTGAACGGTGGTTCTGCGCGCCCTGCTAGGCCCCAAACGCCGACCGAGTGCTGCTTGTTGGCAAGCTACGCTCGCACCGCCGGGCCCCGGATTTCAGCAAATGGGGCATACTGGGGCCATGCGCGCTACCCAGATCTCTCGGCGGGTTGCCCTGACTTACCGATTGGACCCCACGGTCGCCGCTCTGCTCCTGCCGGCCGGCGCCCGTGCACGCCTGGTTCGCGGGAGTGCGGTTGGGGTCGCGCTGGTGGCTCCGCCAGAGCGAGGCCGGTCGCTGAGATTCCCTCTCGGCCTGTCGCTGGCGACTTGTGTGCACGGCGTGATCGCGGAGTGGCGCGATGGCTCCCGCAGCGATGGGATCGTCCGTGCTGGACTCCACGTCCTGCGCCGCGACGTCGACGCGCGCTGGCTCGGACCGGCGCGTAGCTTGCCATTGCCAGGTTCGATCCACGGCGCCCGGTTCCAGGCGGAGATTGGACTCCACGAGGTTCGCCTTCTGGTGGAACCCCGGGATGGTCGTGCACGCGTCGATTTTCTGGGCCAGCCGGTGCCCGAGTGGCCGCGTGCCTCTCTCCTGCAGGGGGCGGCAGACGCGGCGTTTCTATTGGGCATGCGCTGCGGAAGCGTCCAGCCACTTGGGAAAGTTCGAGTGGCCGACAGCTGGTTTGATGCATCCAAGCGCTTTCCGGCCGGGTGCGCGGAATTCGACAGCGCCATGGTGATCCAGGACCTGGCCAGTCTGTGGCGCGAGCGACACAATGTGCACTTCCAAGCACGTCCCTTCGCTGGTGCCGCCGATGCGGCTCCCGCCTGAGCACCCAACCTGCACCTTCGATGCCCAAGTCCGTGATGTTCGTGATCTTCCTGCTCCTGGCGGCCCTGGGAGCTTCGTTGACCTTGGTCACCGGGGAAGCCTCTCCGGTCCGCGCGGACGAGGACGCCGAGGTGATCGACGGGTTGGCTCCTGGAGAGGAAGCTGGGCAGGGTTCCGTCGAGGAAATGGAAGAGGCGCAACCCGAGGCGGAACCCGAGGCACAGCCCGAAGAGCCGGTCGTGGAGGACTTCGAGGTCGATCCGATGGCTGCGAGCCTGGAAGTTCTGGCAAACGCCGAATCCCCGAGTTCCGAGCGCCTTGGGGCAGCGAAGTCCATTCTTTTGGGGCTCGAGGGCAGCGATGGGCAAGCCGCTCTGATGGAGCAGGTGAGCACCTTGGAGGCTGCGATAGCGGCGGATTCGAGCGCTGCGATCCCCTCCGAGTTCATCGACGCCGTCACCGCCCTGGCACAGGGAAACTAAGGTCCCTAAGGCCGGTCCGTGACGCGAATCGGATCCCCGGCCTGAATCTCACCGGCCTTCACGACACGGCAGAGGACGCCGCGCCCGCGTAGGCCGCGGCGGTTGGATCGCGCAATGCGCTGGGCGGCGCGCTTGCCAAAGCGCTGGTGGAACTTGGCGCAGGGGCGGTGCACGTCGGGGGACACCTCGAGGATCGCGCTGCCGACCGTGAGCCGCGTACCGATGGGCAGGTTGGCTTCGGAGAGGTCGAGCTCCACCATGAGGTTGTCGCCAGCGAGCGCCGCGTGAGCGTCGTCGGTCGCGAGCGAATCCAGCACCGCGCTGCGCATCAGGCTGACTTGGGCGCCCGGTCGGCGCGGGTCTTCTGCGGCCCAGCGATCCCCCTCGATGCCGCCCTCCGGGGTCACGCGAATGTTCTCGACCATGCGCCGCTCACCTTCGATGGGGCGAATGACGAGGCGCCGCACACGACCCTCGTCGCTGGGGTCTGGCGGGAGCCGCGACCACCAGAAGTCATGTCGGAAGGAAAGGTCCATGGCGGCAGTCTAGCGCTTCCAGAAGGCGGTACGGAGACGAGAATAGACCCACCGAGAGCGGTGGGTCTATTCTCGTCTCCGTACCGCTTTTCGCCTACGGGAGGATCTTCCAGGTGGGGGTGAAGTTGCCCTTGAGCTCGCGCAGGATCAGACGCTTGGTGGCCGCATGCCAGATCCAGTCCGTGGCGGGAACGCCGTTGCGCAGGACCTGGGTGGGAGCGACGGCAAGGCCGGTGATGATCAAGTTCGTGGGGCGACCGTCGGCGGATCCGAAGACGATGGAGAGGTCCTGCGTGGTGTCCAGGCCCATGCCGGCCGGGTCGAAGCGGAGCTGGCGAAGGTTGCGGGCGTCGACGAGGAAGAGACGGTTGGCGGCCTGGCTGGCGTGCCAGGTGAGAGGCACGAAGCGATCGGTCAAGAAAGGCAGGATGTCGAAGTCATGCCAGGCGCCTGCGCGATCGGCGATGAGACGGTGGGTCGCGTTGGGGCCAGGCGCGGTGAGGGTCTTGCCTTCGAACCAGTCGAGGGCTTCGTCCTCGTCCAGGGTGCTCCATTCGTGCACGGAAGCACCGGCCAGGTGGAGGTCGCTGGTACCGCCGCGGCTTGCCAGCCAGGCGTCGAAGGCTTCGCTTTGGTTGACCAGATAGCTGAGGGGATCGTAGAGCGCGGCGTAGGTGCGGATCGGCAGGTGGGCCACGTTGCGCAGGAAGTCCGTGTTGGCGTCGATGGTGCCGGTGATGCCGCTGATGTCCACGGTGGATGCGCGCCGATAGGCGAAGGGCTCGGCGAAGGGGGCGCCGCCGAACATGAGGGGGTTGCTCAGCAGTGACTTGACGCCGGCGCGGTTGTAGACGTCCCGGATCGAGGCGGTGCCGGTGTGGTTGAGAATCGCGGCAAACTGGGCGCGGGTGGGGTCCTGATGGCGCGCGCTGTAGCTGGTTGCCAGCCCTCCCCCCATGGAAAAGCCCAGACCGTAGAGGCGGTCCAGATCTAGGTTCAGATGCCGGGCGCTCCAGGCGAGGGCGGCCTCGACGTTGCGCTGCGCATACTCGATGGAGAAGTTGTACTGGTGCGCGGCCAGGGGGGCGATGACGTACATGCCGCGGGTCTGCGCCTTGGCGAAATAGCCTGTCTTGACGAGAAGATCGTCGGGGGTTTCACCGTAGGCGGAGAAGAGCACCAGGGCGGGGGCGAATTGGGCAGCGCCCGCGCCGGTCAGGGGCAAGCCGATCAGGAAGCGTTCGGACCAGCCCGTGCCCGTATCGTTCAGGGTCACGGCGTAGATGCCGTTGCCAACCACGGTCGCTCCCACCGGCGGATTCCAGGGACTGGTGAATTCACCGCCCACGGCCAGATCAAAGCGTTCCTGGGTGCCGATGACCTCTCCTTCGAGGTTGTGCACCATCTCGTCCTGACCTGAGGCGTTGGCTCCGGTCAGGCCGGCGCACAGGGTCCCCATGGCCAGAATGCGGCTGACCTTGGAAGCGGGTTTGCGGACCTGACTTCCAGACTTGCTCCAAGCTGCGACTCGTTGATTCATTTTCATTTCCCCTATTCCAAAGCTACCCCCGGATCGGGGCCCCGGTCGGAATTACCCGAGCAGCTTGCGGTTCACTACGAAGTTCGCGTCCAAGCCATGTCCGAGAGTGAGGCTTGGTAGACTTCGCCGATGGCTTGGATTGAGACGACACCGGCAGGCGATGAAGTGCGCACAGCGCTCGAGCAGGCGACGCCCCGCGGCCAACAGACCGATGCGATCCTCGCGGTGCACGGGCCAAAGCTGGCTGGGCTGGAGGCACACCTAGCTCTGTATCGATCGGCGATGGCTCCCAGCGCTGAGCTCTTAGCCCTCGACCGCGAGTTGATCGCGGTCGTGGTCAGTCAGGCGAATCGATGCCGCTACTGAACGGTGCATCACCGGCGCGGTCTGCGCCGGCACGCCAAGCGTGCAAAGCTGGGTGACGGTTGGGTGGAAGCGGTGACGGCAGACTGGCGGAGTGCGCCGCTGACCGCAGCCCAGCTGGCGATGCTTGCCTACGCGGAGCAGCTCACGTTGGAGCCCGCGGCGGTGACACAAAACCACGTGGAAACCCTGCGCGCCGTGGGGTACACCGATCCGGCGATTCTCGACATCTGCGAGGTCGCTTCCTACTACGCCTACGTGAACCGCATCGCCAACGGGCTGGGTGTTGAACTGGAGACCGAGGACGAAGACTGATGCATCGCAACTGGATCTCGATTGGGGCCGTGCTCGGCTTTTTGGGCGTCGCCCTGGGTGCTTTCGGGGCTCACGGGCTGAAGAAGGTGGCCAGCCCGGAACAGCTCAGCTGGTGGGGGACTGCGGTCGACTACCACCTGTGGCACGCCCCTGTTCTCATCCTGCTCGGCATCCTGCAGAAGGACAAGGGTGGCGGCGACCTGGTCGGTTGGCTGTTGCTCGGCGGCGTGACCGTGTTCAGCGGAACGCTCTATGCGATGGCCCTTGGCGGGCCCACGGTCCTGGGCGCGGTGACGCCCATCGGCGGCGTGTTGCTGATTGCGGGCTGGTTGCGACTCGCCTGGTTCGGACGCTGAAGCTAGGACGATGGGCGAGCGGTCGGCTCGCCCGAACGATCAGGGCGCCGGGCTTCCGTGCGCATGCGCTCGTCGTGTGCTTCGAGAAGCGCGAGGGTGCGTGGGCCCGGGGATCCTGTGCCGATGGTCTGGTCACCAATCCGAACGACTGGGATGACGTTGCGAACAGACGATGCGAGGAAGGCCTCGTCGATCGCTTCGAGCTCGTCCAGGCGCAGGGCCTCGCGGACGATGCGCAGGCCCTGTTCCTCGGCTAGTCCGCAAAGGCTGGCGATCGTGATGCTGGGCAGGACGCGGGACCCGGAGGTGCGTAGGGTGTCGCCCTGGATGAAAGCGAGCCCGCTCATGACCCCTTCGAGGAGGGTGCCGTCAGCCTCTACGAGGATCGACTCGTAGTTGCTACCTCCAGGGAACGTGGTGCGAAGGCGTTCGAGGCTGAAGGGCGTACCCTTGAGGTGGGGCTGGATGCGGGACAGGCGGGATTCCAGGGCGCAGGACGCGCCGCTCGCGAGGAGCTGAGTGTCCACCTCGATCAACGGCCAGGCCTGGAGGACGAGTCGCTGCCCTGCACCGCGCGGATCCAGCTGGGCTAGGTCCCCCTCGGCCAGGTCGATGCGCACCTTCCAGTCGGTCCCTGGATGGTCGGCCTGGAGGCGATCGAGGACCTCGGCGACCCGGGCGCCAAGCAAGCTCAGGTCCAGTGGATCCGGCAGGCCGACCCCGATGCGCCCCGTTTCGAGCCGCAGGGCCTGGGCACCCCAGAGGTAGATTTCGCTGCCGCGGAAGGTACGAAATCCGGCGTAGACACCTTTTCCTACGATTTCCAGGATCTGAGGGAGCTGCTTCTCGTGGAGCTGAATGGGCCTCAGTCCGTCTAGAAGCCAGCAGGTATGGGCGTTGCTCACCCGTGCATTAGAACGCGACCCGGTTGGGATCCGCCATGTTCGCTTTGGTTGTCTTCAACCTGCGGTAATCTTGGACTCATCTTCCCCACATGCTGCCCCCCGACCGCACTCTCCAATCCCGGCATGAATGCAAGTATTTCCTGCCGGAAGACCGCGTTCCCGCGTTGCGCGCCCTGATCCGGCCCTTCATGCGACCTGACCGCTTCGCGTCGCGATCGCCGGGGTATCGCTACACGCTCTCGAGCCTCTACCTCGATAGCCCCGACCTGGACCTCCTGCGATCCACTGAAGAGGGCCATAAGAACCGCTTCAAGCTGCGGATTCGTTCGTACAGCGACGACTCCGCCCAGCCGGTGTTCGTCGAGATCAAACGCAGGATCGATGGCATTGTCCGCAAGGCGCGGTCTGCGCTGGAACGCGACCACCTCGCTTCCGTTCTGGGCGGGGGCGAGGGCAACGAAGGCTTCGGAGCCTTGCCGCCCAATGCCGCGGAGTTCGTTCATCTGGTGCGTGAACTCGGCGCGCGGCCGACCATGCACGTGCGCTATGAACGCGAGGCCTACGAGGCGATTGGCGGGGCGCCAGTGCGGGTGACGCTGGATCGCGGGCTCTCCCGTGCTACGGCCAGGGACTGGCAGCCCAGGCTTGGGGGTGGCGACTACCGCAGAACGCCCCTGCCGGGGGTGATCCTCGAGGTCAAGTTCACCGACTCTTCGCCTCCCTGGGTCCAAGACCTGGTGAGCCGCCTCGAGCTCCAGCGGCGCTCGATTCCCAAGTACGTGCTCTGCCTCCATGCGGCCTTGGCCCGGGGCGAAATCCCTGGGCGCCGCAGTACCGCTCGCGAAGCACCCTCACGAAGGACCGACCATGGGTGACCTCAACGCATTTCTACGGGGCCTCGACGGAGGCCCCGGCTTCGACTCGTCTCCCCAGGCCTTGCTCGCGTCCCTGCTGGCGGCCCTGTTCCTGGGGCAGCTGGTGGCCTGGATCTACACGCGCACCCATTCTGGCCTGAGCTACAGCCGCACCTTCGCCCAGTCGATCGTGTTGCTGACGATGGTGGCAGCACTGGTGATGTACGTCATCGGCGACAGCGTGGTCACCGCCTTCGGACTGATTGGCGCGCTGGCGATCATCCGCTTTCGAAACGTACTCAAGGACACCCGGGACACGATGTTCGTGTTCTTTGCACTGGTGCTTGGCATGGCCCTGGGCAACCAGCGCTACATGGTGGCGCTCGTCGGAAGCGCGATGCTGCTGTCGGTCACTGTCTACCTGCACCTGGTTTCCTTTGGAGAGCGGGGGCGTTCCGACGGGCATCTCACGCTTTCGATCGAGCGCGATGGGGCCAGCGGCGCCGAGGCCCAGCTGGGTGCGATTCTCAGCGCGTTCTGCCGAACCGCTCGGCGGCTTACGTCGCACGATGGCGGCGATCGCATCGAGTACGTGCACGAGGTGCGGCTGCGCGATCCACGCCGCGGCTCTGAGCTGGTCGATGCGCTCCGCGCCAGACCCGAGATCACCGACGTGGCCCTTTCCATGCGAGACTCCTGGGCTGAGCTATGAGCGAGCCGAAGAGAATCCCGATCCCCCTGCGGGAGCGCATCAGGGACTGGCTGCGCGGACCGTTGCCGCTGCTGGTGTGGCTCGCGGCCGGGGCGGGGGCTGTCTTCCTACTGCGGGGACGGCCGGGTCCGGGCGTACTTCAGGGCACGGTTGTCGAACCCGCCTATCCGCTGGCGTTCGCTGACGCAGGCGTTCTAGACCAGTGGCTCGTGGCGCCCGGGGAGGTCGTGGCAGCGGGACAGCCGCTCGCCCTCCTGCGACAGGACGCTCTCGCGGTGACCGAGGCCGGAGTTCGCAGTCGACTCACGGCGATTGGCGCGGAGATCGATGCGCTCCGGGCGCGGCATGCCCGGCGTTTGGTCGAGAGCCAGTCCGCGGAGCTGCTGGAGAGCTGGTCTCGGGACGTAGCTCGCCTGGACGCCGATCGGGATGCGCGCTCGGATGCCCGGCGATTTGCTCTCGACGCCGCGGAGCTGCGCATCGATACGCTAGGGGAAGAAGTGGACTTAGCGGTGGCGCGACTTGAGCGCGGCCGCGTCCAGGTGAGGCTGGATCGCGGGCGAGCGTTGGAGGCCCAGGACCTTTTCAACGCCGCTACGGTTCAGGATCTGGAGCTCGAGCTAGCGCAGCTCGACGCGGAGGTCGAGGCTCGGCTCGCGCAGACCAACGCTGTTCGCAGCGCACGCGATGAAGCCCTCGGACGGTTGACCACTTTCGACAACGAAGACGCTGCGTCGACCATCCCTGCCCTGGATGGTGGGGGCGAGGCTATCGCGGCTGCGTTGGCGGACGAGCTGGACGCTGAGATCGCCGTGGTGCAGGCGCGCCTGGGGACGGAGCGGGTCGAGCTGCAAAAGCTGGTGGTCCTACGGGCCTCCCGCATCCTGGAGGCGCCGCTGGATGGCGTCCTGGGCGACTTCCGGGTGCTCGCGGGTCAGTACGCAGGCCTGGACATTCCAGTAACCGAGCTGCGCGTTCCGAGTGAGCGCAAGTTGCAGCTTTGGTTGCCCGCGGAGCTCGGCGATCAAGCGCCTGAGCCGGGCGCGAGCATGGTTGTTGCGCGGACCGCGCCGCGAGCGGCCCAAGCGAGTGCTCAGATCCTACGCGTGGCAGATAGGATCTCAGCCCTACCCGCGCCCCTCCAGTCCGACCCGACGCGCCCGCGATACGGACGCGCACTCTTCATCTCCGTACCGCTCGAACTCGGCCTTTTGCCTGGTGAGGTCGTGCTCGGCTGGGCGGAATGAGCACAGCGCCATGGCTTTGATCTGTCGTAATTGTGGGGCAACGCTGCCCGCTCCCGGTGGAGCCCAAGAGGTCACGTGCTCCTACTGCGGGGCGACGAAACGCCTCGAGCTGAGCGCAGTGCAGTCGATGGAGCGCGCGGTGGCGCGCCGCAAGGAGTTCGAGCCACTGATGCAGGCGCTGATGGAGCGCTATGCCGAGGCGCTGGGTTCGGGCGATCTTGTGGGGGCCATGCGGCTGTACGAGCCCTTTCAATACTTGGTGGGAGCCATGGCTTTCGAGGTGGAGTGCCTTGAAGAGCTGCAGGCTTGGGCGGAACCGCTGCTCGCCCAGGCGGCCGATCAAATCGGCGTCGAACACACACCCGCGGCGGAGCGTGGGGTGGTCGTCACCTGGGACTACGCTTCAGACCTGGCTCGCGGCTAGGTCAACGCAGGCCGCCATGGCTTCGGCGATGCGATCGGCTTCGGCGTCCGTAGTGCAGGCGGGGGGGAGTGCGTAGACCACGTTGCCCAGGGGCCGCAGCAGGACGCCGCGGGTGAGCGACATGCGGCGGATGCGCGGGCCGAGGCTGGCGAGGTAGCCGTCCGGCGACTCGGGCCCGGGGTCGAGTTCCATCGCGACCATGCCGCCAAGGTGGCGCAGGTTGCGCACGGACCCGTGGGTGGCCAGGGGTTCGAGGTGACGGTGGATGCGTTCGCCGAGGGCGTTTAGGAGCTGGGGGGTGCCGCGCTCCTCGCAGAGATCGAGGGATGCCAGTGCGATGGCGCAGCCCACTGGATGGGCGGTGAAGGTGTGGCCGTGGAAGAACGCACGCCGCCGGTCGGTGGAGTGGAATGCCTCGAAGAGCTCTTCGGTGGCCAGGGTGGCAGAGAGGGGGAAAACGCCTCCGGTCAATCCCTTGGCTAAGCAGATCAGGTCTGGCTCGACGCCGGCAAGCTCGCAGGCGAACAACGCACCGGTTCGGCCAAAGCCCGTCATGACCTCGTCGGCGATGAGCTGCACGCCAGCTGCATAGCAGGCCGCGCGCGTTTCGCGCAGCCATTCGGCGGAGTACACGCACATGCCGGCGGCGCCTTGGAGTAGGGGCTCGACGAGCACGCCGGCGGCGCGCTCACCCAGCTCGGCCAGGGCTTTGGCGACGCTGCCCGGGGTAGGAGCTACGCGCTTGGATTCGAAGAGCAGCGGCTGGTAGGGCAGGAAGAACGGATCGGGGTCGCCGACCGACATCGCGCCAAAGGTGTCGCCGTGGTAGCCGCCCTCGAGGGTCACGAAGACGCGCCGATTGGGCTGGCCGATCTGGGCCCAGCGCTGCAGCACGATCTTGAGCGCAACCTCGACCGCGGTGGAGCCGTCGTCGGAAAAGAAGGCGCGCGTGAACGGTCCGGGAGCGTGCTCGCAGATGCGCTCGGCCAGGCGCACGGCCGGCTCGTGGGTGGTACCTGCGAAGAGCACGTGGTCGAGGGTCCGAAGCTGCTTGGAGGCGGCCTCGATCAGGACGGGTTCGGCGTGGCCGTGCAGGATGGCCCACCACGAGCTGATGGCGTCGATGAGCTCGGTACCGTCCTCCAGGAAGAGGCTAGCACCCTTGGCGGCGGCGACCGGCAGGGGGTCGTCCTCGTTGCCGTGCTGGGTGTAAGGGTGCCAGGAGCGTTTGGCGTCGCGCTGGATGAGGTCGCTCAAGATTCGAAGAGGGCCGTGAATAGGGACGCGCGAACCCACGCGGCCAGGGTTTCGTGGGAGAGGGGCTCGAGCCGGGGCAGCTCGAAGACCCGTGGCACGACGCGTGCCAGGGTTGCCCGGTTGGAGGGGTGCGGATCGCCGATCATCAGCAGCGCGTCGGGGCGCATGCCCCGGGCGGCAAGGGCCTCGAGCGACAGCAGAGTGTGGTTCAGGGTGCCGAGCCCCGAGCGCGCGACCATTAGGCAGGTGGGGCGCAGGGGAGCGAACCAGTCGACGGTGAGCACGTCGTCGGTGAGGGGCACGCAAAGGCCGCCGGCGGGTTCGACGATCAGGTGCTTGCTGCCCTGGGCGCGTGCATGCAGCAGGGCACGGCGGAGCGCTTCGAGATCGACGGCGGAGCCTGCCGCAGCGGCGGCCTCGTGGGGCGAGGCGGGCAGTGGGAATTCGAAGGCCGGCGGGAGGACGCGGCAGTCGCCGGTCAGGCGTTGGACCTCGAGCGTGTCGGAGAAGTCGCCGGTCTGGACGGGCTTCCAGTAGGTTGTCGGTCCGTCGGCGCTGGCGGCGAGCACGCAGGCGGCGGAGGCCACCGTTTTGCCCACGTCGGTGTCGGTGCCGAAGACCACGAAGGGACGGGCCAGGGGCGTGGGGTCGAGGCTGAGAGGGGGTGCTTGCTCCCTAGAATCCGTGAGGCCCGTCAGGAGCTCCGCGCGGAGGTGCTCCAGCTCAGCCTGGCTGTGTTGTGCATGTACGACGACCCGCAGGCGGGCCGTGCCCTTGGGCACCGTCGGCGGGCGTACGGCGCGCACGTCAAGGCCCTTGCCGGCGAGACGCTCGGCCACGGCGACGGCGCGACCGGCGTCACCCACGGGAACGGGGAGAATCGCGCCGGGGGGCGTCTTTCGACCGAGCTTGTCCGCGAGGATTTTCGCGTTCGCGCGCAAGCGGGCGCGGGCGGCGTCGCCCTCTTCGGAGCCGCAGATGGCGATGGCCGCCTGCAGGCCGGCGCAGACGGCCGGCGGTGGGGCGGTGGTGAAGAGCTGGGTGCGGGCACGGTTGAGCAGCCAGGTGCGCATGGCTGCGGAGCTGGCGACAAACGCGCCGCTGACGCCCAGGGCCTTGCCGCCCGTCAGGATGCGGGCAGCGAGTCGGTCCCTGTCCTCGGGCGCCACGTCGGCGGCAGCCCAGGCGCCGCGGCCCGCAGGGCCCAGCACGCCGGTCGAGTGGGCCTCGTCGACGATCAGCCAGGCGCCGGTGCGGCGCGCCACGGCCGCGAGTTCCGGCAGCGGCGCGACGTCGCCGTCCATCGAGAATAGGCCCTCGGTCAGCAGCAGCTTGCGTCCCTCGGGGGCGGGCTTGCGCAGCAGGGCCTCGGCGTGCTCGGGGTCGTTGTGGTCAAAGACCAGGACTGTGGCCCGCGATAGGCGCGCGGCGTCGATCAACGACGCGTGGCACAGGCGGTCGGAGACGATGGTGTCGCCGCGGCCCACCAGGGCTCCGACGAGTCCGAGGTTGGCGTGATAGCCCGAAGCGAAGAGCAGCGCGTCTTCGGACCCGACCCAGTCGGCGGCGGCGCGTTCGGCGGCGCGGGCGGGGCCGGCGCTACCGCCCAGGAGGCGCGAGGCGCCGCTGCCTGCGCCGCTTGCTTCCAGTGCAGCTGCCATCGCGGACACAACGGCCGGGTGACTGCGCAGGCCCAGGTAGTCGCTGGACGTGAAGTCCAGGCCGTGGGCTTCGGCGGGCTCCGCTCGCAGCAGGCCGCCAGCTTCGAGCTCCGCCAGCGCGGCGTGCAGCTCCGCGTCCAGCGGGCTGGGAATCACGACGAGCTGTGGGGCACCATGCCCAGGCGCTGGAGCAGCCCGGCGTCGGAGCCCGGCTCGGGGTTGGGGGTGGTGAGCAGCGTGTTGCCGACGAAGATCGAGTTGGCGCCCGCGAGGAAGCAAAGCGCCTGGGCCTCATCGGACAGTTCGGTGCGGCCGGCGGACAAGCGCACGGCGGCGAGCGGCATCAGGATGCGGGCGGCGGCGACGGCGCGCAGCAGCTCCTCCCAATCGACGGGGGCGTGGTCGGCCATCGGGGTGCCCTCGACCGGTACGAGCGCATTGATGGGGACGCTCTCGGGCTGGGGGTCGAGGTTGGCGAGCTCGGCGAGGAGCTCCGCACGGCCCGCCCGATCCTCTCCCATGCCGAGGATGCCGCCGGAGCACACCGAGATGCCGGCTTTGCGCACGTTGGCAAGCGTGTCGAGGCGCTCGTCGAAGGTGCGCGTGGTGACGACCTTGTCGTAATGGCTGCGGCCGCTATCGAGGTTGTGGTTGTAGAAGTCGAGGCCGGCCTCTTGAAGGGCTTCGGCCTGGTGCTCCTTCAGCATGCCCAGAGTCACGCAGGTCTCCAGTCCCATGGACTTGACCTTGCTAACCATGTCGCAGACGGCTTCGAACTCCGCGCCGTCACGGACCTCGCGCCAGGCGGCTCCCATGCAGAAGCGATCCGCTCCAGCGGCCTTCGCACGCTCGGCGTCGGCGATCACTTCGTCGACCTGCATCAGGGCTTCTTTCTTGAGGTCTGTGCCGTGATGCGCGCTCTGGGAGCAGTAGCCGCAGTCCTCGGGGCAGCCCCCGGTCTTGATGGAAAGGAGCTGGGCGCACTGCATGGCCCGGGGGTCGTGGTGCTGGCGGTGCACGGTCGCCGCCTCGAAGACGAGTTCAAGGAGGGGGCGATTGAGCAGCTCGACGGCCTGGGCCGCAAGGGTCGTGACGGAGGTGGCGCTGGTCATGGGCCCGGATGATAGCGGACGCCGGGTCCCCGTGGACGGTAGTCTCTGGGAGTGATGAACCAGCCCCGCCCGACGGTCTATTGGGAGTATCTGCGACTCCAGGAGCTTCTTTCCCTCCAGGGTGGCCTCGCTGGGGAGGGTCCGGAGGCCGCCGAGGAATTGGAGAACGATGAGGTGCTCTTTATCACCGTCCATCAGGTCTTTGAGCTCTGGTTCCAGGTGGTGCTCAGGGAGCTGAGGAGCGCGCGTGACCTGTTCACCGGCCCAGTTGTGGCCGAGCAGGAGCTCTCGGGGGCCGCGGACCGCCTGCGGCGGATCGCCACGATCTTTCGCACGGGGGTGAAGCACTTCGAGGTGGTGGAATCGATCGGCACCCGCGAGTACCTGAAGTTCCGACGCAAGCTGATGCCCGCGAGCGGTTTTCAGTCCGATCAGCTGCGGCGGATCGAGATCCTGTTCGGACTGGAGGAGAGCGAGCGCATTCCCCTGGGCGCTCCGGGATCGCACCTATCTGCCCTGCAGGGCGAGGGCGGCGAATCGACTCCGGCCTTCGAGCGGGTCCAGGCCCAGCTGGCGGACACTCCGACCCTAAAAGAGGCGATCGAAAGCTGGCTTCTGCGGACCCCGATCGGCGGGGTCCCCTACGACGACCCGGAGGCGGAGGAGCGCCTGGACGACTTTGTGAAGGGGTACCTGGCGGCCCATGCCGGCGAGGTGCAGAACGACGAGGATCACGCGGTCAAGGTGTTTTCGCGCGGTGCAGATCGCAGCCATGTGCACGCGCTCTACGCCAAAGAGACCGCCGGGGTGCGCGCGTTCCTGAACCCCGGGGAAGACGAGGGGGGCGCGCGCCGGCGCCGAGTGCGTGCGGCGATGCTGTTCATCGAGACCCACCGAGAGTTGCCGCTGCTGGCGTGGCCGCGCGAGATCCTGGCGGGTTTGATCGAGGTCGAGCAGGCGTTCCTGGTGTTCCGCCAGCGGCATGCGCGCATGGTGGAACGGGTGATCGGCAGGCGCACCGGCACGGGCGGTAGCGCGGGGGTGGACTATCTCGACAAGACCGCCCTGGAGTACCGCATCTTCCGCGATCTATGGGCAATTCGGACGCTGATGGTGCAGCCGGACGCGGCTCCCCCCCTGCAGAACCCGGCCTTCTACGGCTTCCGCAGCGACGGGGGCGAGGGCTGACGGAGTCCATACGGGTCGCCGCCGGGAAGGCGCAGCCACATGCGGTAGGCTGCAGGCATGGGACCCAATCTCACCGCATGTTTGTTGATCGCCAGCGCCTCGTTCACGGGCACTGCCCTCGCCTCTGAGTCACCCTTGGCGCTCGCCGGGGACAGCGAGGTGACTTTCCAAAGCGCCGATGGTGTTCAGGTGCACGCAGGGCTGCACATCCCTAGCGGCGAGGCTCCGGTGGCGGCCGTGCTACTTGTCCACGGCGGGCGCCAGGACCGCAGCGAGTGGGCACCGCTGCTACCCGAGCTGCACGCACGCGGATGGGCGACCCTGGCGATCGATCTCAGGGGCCATGGCCAGACCGGTGGCGAAATCGCGGACTGGGGCGCGTTCTTCAATGACCCGAACGGCGTGCCGCACGACGTCGAGGCAGCCATGGGATTCCTGGCGGAGCAGCCGGGCGTGGACCCCGAGCGCATCGCGGTTGTTGGCTCCTCGGTCGGTGCCAACCTCGCCTGCGTGGCGGTCGAGAAATGGAGTGCACGCGGGGCCGTTTTCCTCAGCGGCAAGACCGAAGCGGCCCGGAACCTGGCCGGGGGCGAGCTGGGCAAGCTGCACTCGACTCTCTACATCGCTGCTGCCGATGAGCAAGGCGGAGCGCGCGCGGGCTGGGCCAACGAACTCGCGGCGATGAGCGCGGGAGCGTCGCGTGCGAGGATCGTGCAGGGATCTTCCACGCATGGCGCCGCGCTGCTGGGCGAGGAGCGGGAGCTCGTGCCGGAGGTTATCGCCTTCCTGGGCGGCTTGCTCGAGGGGGATCGCATGCGGACCGTGGAGTTCCAGTCTGGGGACGGTCTAAGCATCACGGCCGATCACTACGCACCGCACCCGGCCGATTCGCCGCTGATTCTTGCGCTGCACCAGGCTGGCTGGTCGAGGGGCGAGTACCGCGAGAGCGCACCGCGCCTCACGACCCTGGGCTTTAACGTGCTGGCCCTCGACCAGCGCTCGGGCGGCGGCGTCAACGAGGTCACCAACCTAACGGCCGAGCGGGCGAAGGCCGCGGAGCTACCGATGGAGTACCTGGACGCCGAACCGGATATCCTCGCAGCCTTGACCTGGGCGCGGAAGCAGGGGGCGAAGCGGGTTGTGCTGATGGGTTCTTCCTACTCGGCCAGCCTGACCCTGAAGGTGGCGGCCGAGCACCCTGAGCTCG
The DNA here is from genome assembly GCA_964459495.1 of uncultured Planctomycetaceae bacterium. Taxonomy (GTDB): domain Bacteria; phylum Planctomycetota; class UBA1135; order UBA1135; genus CAYWNK01. The sequence continues at coordinate 5,500 of CAYWNK010000017.1, read as the reverse complement.
TGGACGCCGCGGTTTCCTTTTCGCCGGGTGAGTACTTTGGGCGCGAAAATCCCGGTCTGATCGCGAGCGCGGCGAAAGCCCTCGCGTGCCCGGTCTGGATTTCGTCGGCGGCCCAGGAGGGTGAGGTCTGGGAAGAGATCTATCGCGCGATCCCCGCAGAGGCGGGCAAGGGAAAGTGGTCCTACCTGCCGAAGGAAGGCGGCCAGCACGGCTCGCGTGCGCTCTGGTCGCGCTTCGCTGGCTTCGAAGCGGTCTGGGATGCGCTGGAGCCGTTCCTGTTGGAGCAGAGCCAGTAGCGCTCGAGACAGGGTGCGGGCTCAGCCGAAGAGGAATCCGCAGCCAGGCCCGCAGGGGGGGCGCGCTTGGCAGAGGGGCAGCCTCAGGATAGGTGGGAGCTCGCCGTCGGATTCTCCCTTCGAGTCGGCGGAGGCGCCCCGATCCAGGGCGGAGCACTCAATCTGTCCGGCTCCATCCAGGCGCGGATCGATGGCCAATTGGTTGGGATCATTGGAACTGAACGGCCACGGGAAGGGCGAAATTGCTGGTGACGCCGGGGTTCTCGTCGCGGAACCAGGTTTGAAAGCTCCAGGTCTCGCCCGCTTGGATGGCGACTGGCGGGGTGAGCGGGATGTTGCTCATATCGACCGAGATACCGAAGCTCCCGGCTGCGCCTGAGCTGAGTACCTGGGAGTTGAAACGGGCGATGGTTCCGCCGAGACAGAGGCGACCCTGGCTGCCTCCCGGGAAGGCAATGTTCGCCTGGGTCGTGCTGGCGAGGAAGAAGCCAAAGACATCGAGGGGCATGCCTTCGCAGGTCAGACTTAGGTCCTGATCCGCGACCAGGGTGCTGCCGAATGCGCGTGTCACAGCGGAACCTCCGGTGCTATTGGGTTCTGCGCTGCAGTAGGGCGAGCCGATCTCGGGTCCGCGGTCTAGGAGCATCAGGCTCGCTGTCGTGTTCCCGGGCACCCAACCCCGAAAGAGGATCCAGCGACCATTGTTGCTGGCCTGCATGCCGCTGAGCTCGACCTGGGTGATCGAAAGCCCATTGGAAGTTTGCGAGAGGCCTTCTCGGACCAGGATGTCCTGTCCTGCGAAGATCATGCGGTCTTGGCTGAAAGGCACGCCACTGATTCGCGCCGTGTGAATGAGCTCACCCGAGTCGGAGAGTTGACCCGTGTCCCCCAGGATCACGTAGTTCGAATTCGAAAAGCCCGGGACGGAGTCGCCCTCTTGAAGGATGGGCAGGCCGTCCTGCAGGTAGACCAGGTCAGTCACGATCGATCCGTCCAGGTCGCCGGAGAGCAGGCTCGTTCCGGCGGCATTCACGTCTAGGCGCGGAATGAAGGGGCTGTCCCAGGTGCGGCCGGGGACTGGGCTAGGCATGCCCTCTTGGCCGAGCAACTGACCCGGTTCGCGGTAGGCGGCACCGAAGAGCGGGCTTCCGTCAATGCTCGCGCCCCACAGGACATCGCCGGCGCTGCCGAAGACAACCGAGTTCTCCAGGGTCCAGAACACGTTGACGCCTGCGGTTTGGCCTGCCGGGGGGATGGACCCATCGACCACTAGGGTTTGACTGACGACGGTACCAGCTTGAATGTTCAGGCGGACGATGGCGTCGTACTGATTGGGCGTATGGTTGGGGTCGTTGACTTCACCGATGACGAGGATGTCTCCACCAGAGTTGACCTCGATGTGGTTGAAGATGGCGATGCGAGCGCTTGGACCAAAGCCTGGGCCGATCAAGAGGTCGTCGCTGGTCCATAGGGGTGCTGCAAAATTGCGCAGGATCACTCTTCTGAAACCGCCTGCCGCCAGGTTTGCGGTCATGGTGACATAGGAGTTGCCGAGGTCGTCGCGGCCCAGGCGGGTCGTGCTGTCCACCGTTGCGTTGGCCATCCCGGGAACCGGCATGCCCTCTCCCAGCTCGAAACCCTCGCTGCTGATCATGGATTCGCCGAAGGACCCGCCATTGTTGACCCGCACGGCGGCGATCCAGCGTCCACTCGAATCGACTTCCGCCGCCTGAATGGTGTCGACGACCGCACCGCTGGGCAGGACATCTCCGCGGGAAACCAGGAGCGAGGGGGACTGGGCTAGGGTCGTTCCCGTAGTGAGCAGGAATAGGGCGAGGGTACGCATTGGTCTGGGGTCTAGGGGCTGTTGAAGGGGGGGCTGACTGCCACCTCATCCCCTGCAAGCGCAGTCCATCCCCGCCCCCCGTCACCCCATCCATGGATTTCTGGACCGGACCCCGAAATCCAATGTCAGGCACCGAGCCAGTACGTAGCCACGTCGGTGGGAAGGCCCCGCTAGAGCCCCAAAGGGCGCCTAGGGTGCCCGGTAGCAGGGCGATGAACATGGCCGGGCTAGGTGCTGGGGCCTCCGGTGGCTGGCTGCTTTCAGGGCTCCCCGATGCTGCGCTAGTCCCCAGTTGCATCAATGGGTGGGGCTGGGCGGTTGGCCGGTAACCCCTCGTTCCCTACAAGCGCGGCCCCTCTCGGCACCCCGCCACCCGGTCCAAAGAAGTCTGGCTTGGTTCTCTAGATCAGGTACCTGACAACGGGTGTTTGCTTCAGTTCTGCCAGCGCACCCCAGCGGGTCGTTCATGCGCTCCCAACACCATGGTGCGCATCGAGTAATTCAGCTGGGACCCGGGCCCAGGGGGGAGGGGGAATACCTGGATCTCGGTGCGAGCGTCCTTGACCAAAGAGAAGCGACTCGTGCCTTCGTAGCGCTTCATGCCGACCTTCAGCACTAAGCGGGCGATCTTTCCGGGAGTCAGTCCACCAATGAGGACCGTTCGTTTGCCTTGTTCGTCCGGGGGCGGGAGCGTTTGGCGGCTCGCGGTCTTCCAGCGCTCAGTAGGCGGAAGTGGCGGGCTCTGTACCTCCGTTGGTTTCTGCTGGGCACCGGACCTAGCTTCTTTCTTGCCGCGCCGATCAGCCCGGCGGTTGGCTTGGCCTTGAGCGTCGGCCCGGTTCCTGCCCCTGCCACGTTGACGGCCAGTTTGCGTGGGGTCCTGCTGCTGTCCGCTCGGGAATGCTGCCAGAAGTGGCGTCGGAATCGAGGTGGCCGGTGTGAGCTGTCCATTGCGATCTTCGCGCTCGCTACGGTCTCGCCCACGGCGCCGGGTGCGGGGGGCTCGGTCGGGGGAAAGTCCGGTCTCGATTCGTCCCCGACCCGTCCTCACACCTTGGGCTGGGCCACCTTCCCCCAAGTACTCCACCAGTAGGGAGAGCTGATCTGCGCCAGCCTCGATGTCTGGGAAGGTCACGTTCAAGAGGGTTCTGCCGGGCAAGACGACCTCGACTCGGCCGCCAACGGAGAGACTGCGGGCCTCGCTAGGCGCGATGCTCGGATGCCCCGCGGGCCCCACAGCCAATGCCCAGGGCCCGGGCCCGTCTGCGCTCAGGGAAAAGGAACCCTGGCGATTGGTCAGGCCGGTGATGTAGGCCGACAGATCCGCCCCACCGGGAGGATGGCTTTGGTTTCCCGTCAGCAGCCACACGCGTTCCCCGACAACCGGTTGTCCAAAGCGATCCTGGACCTGGCCCTCCAAGGCGGATGCGCCTAGATCCCCTGGGGTCTGGGGAGCCGCCAGTGGCGCCACCAGTGCTGCGGCTTCAGGCCGCTCGGCAGGCTCCAATGTGGGCGAAGTAGCCTCTCGGGGTCTATCCGGCACCAGGCCTCCCCCGAACTCCGAGAGGTCGTCCGTGGGAGACCGGGTGGACAGGAACCAGAGGCCACCCGCGGCCATGACAACGATCGGGATCAATAGCCAGGAACGCATAGGACTGACAGGGCTAACACAGCCAGCCGCCTAGGGTTCCGTACCCATCCCAAATTCCATCCATGGGCAGCCGGGAGACAGGCACTCCTGCAGGACCTGGTGGCCCCCCTTCGGAACGGTTGGGCTGGCGTCACGCCCGAGAATACGAGCGCGACGCCTTGCGCATGAAATCTAGGCCAATCGACCTAGAAGGTGATGGCTAGCCCGTTCGAGAAGTTCGAGGTCGAACCAGGGTTCATGTCGGTGTACCACAGCTGGAAGTACCAGGTGGAGCCGGCTGTGATGGAACCGGAGGGAGGCTCGGGCAAGGCGCTGGGAATGTCGAATCCGAACCCGGAGATCGAGGTGCCCCCCAAGTTGGTGAAGTCACCATTGCCATCGAACATGCCTAGGGAATCGAAGGCTGCACCGGCGTTCGCGGTATAGCGCCCTTGCCGCGAGTCAAGGCACAGGGTTCCCTGGCCGATGGGGACGCTCTGGCTACCACCGGCTGCCACGACGAAGAAGCCCATGCTGCCTGCGGTCGGCCCGCCGCGCGCGTTGATCTGGATGCCGGACTCTTGGCCGATGGTGGCAGCGGCTAGGCTGACAGACGAGCCACTGCTGTTGATGCCGGCGGGCTCGCAGAAGGTGCTCAGGTTCGCTTCCGAGCAATCGGGGTCGACCGTGAGATCCGAAAACAGCCGCAGGCTGATCGATGCAAAGGGGTTCTGGGAAGGGCCACCGCAGCCGTTGTTGTTCTGGTAGCCACCGAAGAAGTAGCAACCTTGAGGCAAGGGCGGGTTCTCACCGTCGAGCCCAATCTGATCCAAAGTGTCGAGCCCCGTGCCGGAACCGGTGCACGTATTCATGGAGTCGTAGTAGGTCCCGCCTCCACCCCAGATATCCGCACCAGCGACACTACCTGTCGCTGTCGGGTCACCGGCGAGCATGAAGCCGGTTGCGCTGCCGGCTGCACCCACAAAGGTGGCTTGGACTCCGAAAGACTTGTCATCGGAGGGGACGGGTCCGCCATCTCCGATCAAGCAGAACTCGCTGCCGCCGGAGAGGTCCAAGGTCATGACCCAGCAGCTGATCAAGCCAAGGCTGGACCCAGGAAGACTCGAGGCAAGCAGCGGGGCCTGATTCGCACGGTGGTAAGGGGCGAGTGGGTCCGTCAGCAACAGATCGCAAGGGGTGTAGGTGTCGTAGAAGTTGAATTCGAGGGCAACATTGGGTCCGGGAATGTCGGTGCAGTACTCAAACTCGATGGCGTTGATGGAGTAGGCGTCGCGTTCCACGGGTGCCGTGCCCATGATCGCGCTGCTGGTGGTGGGGATGCGCCCTGTGTCGATGATCGAATAGTCGTCCACAGCAGCTGTGGAGCCGAGGGTGGTGAAATAGCCGGAGGTTGCCGTGTTGTTGTAGACAACACTGGTTGCACCGGCGGCCATGCTGGCACCGGACCGAGTCCAGGTGCCTGTAGCCATGTGGTAGACACCCGCGTGCTTCGAGGCCCGGGGGATGGCTCGAGCCTCAGCGGTTTGCTGGGCGAAGGTGGGCGCGGCAAGGGCGCAGAAGGGGAGGAGTACGCTTAGTATTCTCATGATAGGGGGGGGGGGGTGCGAGGTGGGCATGGCGACGATGGAGGGGCATTGTTCCCTTGCCCACCCATTCCCTAACCTAGTCCGGGGCCTATGGGGAGTTTTAAATGGGGTACAAAAAGCC
>CAYWNK010000016.1:0-42492 GCA_964459495.1 uncultured Planctomycetaceae bacterium | reverse complement strand
CTACAAGACCCGCCCCGAAGCCCCCCAAATCCTCGGGGCCCGGCCGAGCTGGTAGCCCAAAACCAACTTCCAACCCAATACACCGGAGGCAACTCTCGCTTCACCTACGGCCGGCTGTGACCGATATCCCAAACGGACCTGCCTGCAAGCTCAACCGCCCGTTTGACGACTCGACCCCATGCGCCTCCTCCTTGCCGCGACCCTCGCGGCCCTAACCTCCTGCGCCCTGCCGACCCTGGACGCGAGCGCGCGCTATCTCGAGTTCGAGCCGGAGGGCGACCTTGTGCTCTCCCAGGGCACGACCAACTCGGGCAACAGCATCGAGGACCTGGGTCTCGCCGAGGCCGAAGCAGCCGCTGGCGTCGCGCTCGACCTATCCTTCGGTATGCCCACCCTCTCCATCAGCTCCCAGTCGAGCTCTTGGGAGGGCGAGGGCATCCTGGAGAACGAGATCACCTACGACGGGGTCACCCTGGGAATCGACACCCCCGTCTCGAGCGAGCTCGACCTCGGCCTGCACCGCGCCCTGCTCACCTGGGACTTCATCCCGGGCAACTCGGAGTTCGCGATGGGCGTTGGTGTTGTGGGCCTAGAGATTGCGGGAGCCTTCGAGGGCGTGGTTCCGGCCATGGGCGTCCAGCGCGTTGAGTTCGACGAAACCGTCCCGATCCCCGTCGTCGCCCTGCGCCTCAACCTCGACCTGGGCGGAGTCGAGGTCGGTGGCAGCATGTCCGGCCTCTCGGCCAACATCGAGGACAACACCGCTACGATCCTCGACCTCGACATCAACGGGAAGCTGCACCTCATCGGAATGCAGCAGCGCGGCGGAGCCTACCTCATGGTCGGTTGGCGCCAGCTCGAGCTCGACGTAGAGGTCGAAGACGGAGCCGACCGCGTGGATGCGGCCCTCACCTTCTCCGGTCCCTACGCCGGCGTTCACCTCAGCTTTTAGCGCCCATCGAGGCCTCGACGATCCGGTCCGCGAAGCGCGAGAAGGGCATCGTCTGCATCCAGATGCGTCCAGGGCCTTCGAGGTTGGCGAGGAACAAGCCCTCGCCACCGAAGATCTTCGAGGTGACACCGCCCACCATCTTGATCGAGTAATCCACCGACTGCTCGAAGCCCACGAGGCAGCCGGTGTCCACCCGCACCTGCTCGCCGGACCCCAGCTCGCGCTCGACCACGTGCCCGCCTGCGTGCATGAACGCGAGCCCGTCGCCCGAGAGCTTCTGAAGCACGAAGCCCTCCCCCCCGAAGAAGCCCGCGCCGAGCTTCTTCGTAAATGCGACGGACACGTTCACGCCGCGCGCGCAGCACAGGAACGCATCCCGCTGGCAGAACACCGCGCCGCGGGTCAGATCGACGGCCTTGACGTTGCCCGGATGCTCGGAGGCGAACGCGACCTCGCGCTTGACCGAGTCGTCGTTGCGAAACGAGGTCACGAAGAACTTCTCGCCCGCGATTTTGCGCTTGAGCCCCGAGAACAGCCCCCCACCGGTGGACGTGCCCATGTCGATGCCCTTGTCCATATACATGAGCGCACCGGGCTCCGCCTGGACGGCCTCCCCCGGATCGAGGGCGATTACGACGGCGTGGAAGTCCTCGCCGATGATGCGGTAGTCGATTTCGTCAGCCATGGCCGCATTCTGCGCACGGGCCGGCGGAATGTGTGCAATCGCCCCGGGTTTTGGCCCGGGGCCCTGGCGCCGGGGATTCGGTTCCCCAATCGCCTGGCTCCTAGCTGAGCCCGGATTGCGGGCCGGGCGAATCGTCCCCTGTGCCCTCAGCGCGCCTCGGAGCTCGGCGTGATCTGCCCCCGGCGCATTAGGTGCACAACTAGCGCCAGGCCTAGGAAGGCCCCCATGCCGGCGTGCCCGACCCAGCCGACCTTCGCGTCGACGGTCGCCACACTAGCGACTGTCGCCGTGCCGGCCGCAACCAGCATCGCGCTGTTCCACAGCAAACGCGACAGGCCCCGCGGCATGTGCTCGCCCATCAGGCTGGGCGAGTTCATCATCAGGAAGAAGGTCCAGTAGGCGATCGGCAGCAGCACCATGCCGAAGTTGGACGTGGGCACGGCCAGCCAGAAGCTCGCCTGGGACCACACGAAGGGCCCGAGCACGCCGATTCCCGCCAGCAGGGCGCCCAACCGGTACGGCCAGCCGCGCAGCTCGAGGCCCAGCATTTCGGCCACCACGAAACCGCTGATCATCATCAGCACGATCGCGGTGGACAGGCCCATCGCCAAAACCCCCAGCCCGAAGATCAACTGCGCGACCCGGGGCCCGGTGAGCGGCTCGAGGGCGCGCGCCAGGTCGAAGGCGTCGCGGCGCTGGAGCATGGACGCCAGCTCGCGATCGGCGCGGGGCACGACCGACATCGCCGCCGCCACGCGAGCGGTGAAGGCCTCGTCGCCGAGCTCCCCTCGCAAGCCCGGGCTCACGCTCTGGGCCGCGTACAGCTCCGGCTCCAATTCCGCCTTGAGGCGCGCGTCGAGCCCGCCGAGGTAGGCCTTGGCCCCGATCGCCTCAGCGGCGCTGTCGACGACTGCGCTGTCCACCTGGGCGTGGAAGCGATTGCTCGCCGCGACCACGACGCAGCCCGTGGCGAGCACGAACGGGATCAGCAGGCCGGTGCCGAGGTCGAAGATCGCCAGGCCGCGGAAGCGCGCGTTCCAGCCCTTGCGCAGCATCGAGTACGGCAGGAGAAACGTCATGTTGATCCCCACCGCCGTCGCCGCCGCCGCGACGGCGACCGATTGCTGCTCACCGACGATGCGCTCGGACCACCAGGTGCCCCAGCTGCCGGCCCGGGTGAGCACGTCATCGAAGGCCGGGCCCGGCTCGGTCAGCGAGCTCCAGGTTGGAAGGAAGCCCGACAGAATCGCGCCCCAGTCGAAGCCCTCACCGCTGGTGGCCAAGGCCCAGACCACTCCGAAAAAGCACAGCACGATCGCCCCGACCATGCCCTTGAGGGTCCACTCGAAGATGCGCAGCCCGCGCGATCCCGAGTCGTAGGCCCAAACCGCGCCAACGGTGATCGCGAGCAGCACAGCGCAGATCAGCGGCTTGTGCTCGGAACCGCCCAAGGAAGGGATCAGGTTCTGCTGGACCGCCGCCGTGGCCAGGGAGAACTGCGGCAGGCTCCAGACGATGTTGGCCAGCAGCACCGCCAAGGCCCAGCCCCAGGCCAGCACGGGGTTCACATGCCGCCGGATCGCCTGGAAGGGACGCTGGCCCGTCGACAGGGTCACGTAGCTGATCGCCGACAACATCACCACGCCCAACAGCATCGCGATCAACTGCAGCCACAGCATGCGCGTGCCGGTCAGCACCCCCAGGAAGAGGGCACCGGCCAGCGAGCCGCCGCCCAGGGTGATCGCACTCTGCAGCCAGCCGGGTCCGGACAGCCGCACGAAGGCGCCGAGGGTGCTCCAGGTGCCACGCTCGGCTGCAGCGACAAGGCGGGCTTCTTCCGGCGGGGTGGCGTCCATGGTTCGTAGGGTACGGTCTGACCCCGACCCCAAGCATGCTGGACCTCGAGCAGATCATCCCGAACCGCGATCCCCTGGCGCCCTACGAGCGCCCCGCGGGGGAAACCAAGCCCGTACGCCGCGCCTGGGCTGCGGCCAGACTGGTGCTCAAGGCCAGTTATGCCAGCGTGCCCCACGAGCCCGCTGAGGCGACCGATCCCGCCGAGGTCGCGCCGCACGTGGACTGGGAGGCGACCGCAGCCCTGCGCAGGCAGCTGGACGCGGCCGGATTTGGCATCGCCGAGGCCATGGACACCGCCCAGCGATTTCGCATCGGCTGGGAGCTCGCGTCCGAGCTGCTGCGCCGGACCGGTGCGCTCGGCCTGAGCCACGGGTTCATCGGCGGCGCTGGCACCGACCACGCCCCCGCGGCCCGCTCCGCCGCAGACCTCGGCCGCGCCGCCGCCGAGCAGGTGCGCTTCGTCCAGAGCTCTGGCGGCAGCGCCATCGTGCTGCCCCTCGTGCCCCTAGGCCAGGAACGGGCCGGGCCCAACGACTACGTGGCCGCCTATGAGGAGATCCTGGCAAGGACCAGCGGGCCGCTGCTGGTGCACTGGCTCGGGCCCGCCTTCCACCCCGACCTCGAGCACTACTTCCCCGGGGACAGCTTCGAACGCGTGATGGCCTTGGACCGCGAGCGCCTGGTGGGCGTCAAACTGTCGCTCCTCGACGCGGAGCGCGAGGTGCGCCTGCGCGAGCACCTGGGCGGCCACGGCCAGGTGGTGCTCACCGGCGACGACTGGAACTTTGGCAAGCTGGTCGAGGGCACGGGCCAGACCCCCACCGGCAGCCGCGACTTTGCTGGCGCTCCCCTGACCGTCGGCCCCTTCAGCCACGCCCTACTCGGGGTCCTGGACGGCACCTACCGCTGCTTTGGCCTGGCACTCGAGCGGCTCGCCGCCGGGGACTTGGCTGGCTACCGCGACTTGTCTGCCCGCGCCGAGGCCTTCGGCCGCCACGTCTTCGCCGCCCCCACCAGCGCCTACAAGACCGGCCTCGCCTTCCGGGCCTGGCTCGCCGGAGAGCAGGACACGTTCCTGTTAGTCGGGCACGAGGAGCGACTCCGAGATCGAGACCATCTGGTCGAAGTGGCCCGCCTGGCGGCCGCCTGCGGGGCCGTCGGGGACCCCCAAGGGGCTCGCCGACGCCTGGCGGGGATGCTCCAGAGCTAGAAGGACCCGAAGATTCGGTTGAATGTCCCCCGGCCCAGGTCGTAAAGGGTGGCGCGGGCAGTGGCCCGAAGCGGGGCTGGACCCCGATGGATGGACCGCCGCCAGGGCTTCCCCGGCGGCAAAGGTCTGCTTAGCATATCGGGTTCGTAACGACCCTCCCCTCTCCCCCGCATCCAACGCAATGAAACGTCTCCTTCCCCTCATCATCTTCGTCGGCTTCGCCGCCTTCGTCATCTACCAGCGCAATCCCGGTGTGAAAGCCAAGGTCGACGGCGCCGTCAACAAGTACGGCGGCTGGACCGAGGAAGCGCGCAAGGAAAACCCCACGGGCTACATCAAGTACGCCATGGGTGAGCTCCAAACCCAGCAGACCAACTTCAAGGCCCGCGTCGCGGAGTACGGCAAGAACCGCTCCAAGTACGAGGCCGAGCTGAAGAAGGCTGAGGCCAAGGTCGTCAAGGCCAACGAGATCGCCAACAACATGAAGGGCGCCTTCCAGGTCGCCATGAGCGATCAGAACTGGCCCGTCAGCGTACTCGGCAAAGAGTACACCCAAGATCAGCTCGTCACGCAGGTCAGCACCGTGCTGCACGAGAAGAAGATCAACGAAGAGATCATCACGCAATACGCGGACGCCATCTCGACGATCGACACCCAGAACAAGGCTCTCGTGAAGAGCATTGCCGACATCGACGGCGAGCTCGTCAAGCTGGAAACCAGCAAGGCCACCGCGGAGATCGAGAAGCTGAATTCGGACACCGAGTCGATGCTCGCCAACGTGGACGACCTGCTCTCCGGCAACGCAGACAAGCTGAACGAGTTCGGCGACTCCCCCATCCGCTCCGTCGACGACATCAACCTCTCGAGCGAAAGCGAGAACGAAGAAGCCAAGGCCGCGACCGTCGCCAACAAGGAGGTCATGGACTTCCTCGAGGGCATCTGAGCCGCGCCTAAGCGACCTCCAGGGTCGTTACGAATGGGAGGGGGCGGGTCACCAAGCCCGCCCCCTCTTTTGCCTAAACCCCTCCGCCACCTGCCGCCCATGGACACTCTCGACGTCGCCGTACTCGGCGCCACCATCATGCTCTTCGCGCTTGGCATCCGCGCCCTGCTCACGAAGACCGAGCCTGGGGACCCGCCCCCGATGGGCTGCGGCTACGGCATCGTCGCCGGCGCGCTGCTCGCTTACCAGTTCCGTGATGAGCTCGGTGGCTGGCAAAACGGCATCCGCCTGTGGGCTGGCGTCGCGCTGATCCTGCCCGGACTGAAAGCCCTGATCCGCCCCCAGGGCAAGAGCCTACCGGTCGCCATCGTCGCGTTCCTGCTCGCGATCCTGGTCGCCTTTGAACCCGCCAAGCGCCTCTACAACCGGGCCAACGGCATCGAAGAGCCGGTCTCCAAAGAAGAACAACTCGACCAAATGGAAAGCGCGCGCTCGGGCCTGGACGATCTCCAGGAAGTCCTGGGCAGCAAGGCCGCCAACCTGAAGTCGCAGATCAAGGAGCTTGGCAGCAACAAGGACGAGATCCTCGCCCACCCCGACGGCGAGAAGAAGCTCGCCCAGCTCCAGGCGGTGCTCGAGCGCATGGTGGAAATCGACGAGCGCAAGGTGACCCTCGACCGCGGCATCGAAGACCTCAGCATCGAGCTCAAGCAGCTCGAGATCGCGGGTGAAGTCGCCGGCTTCGATCACCTCGCCCCCGAGTTCCGTGAAGTGCTCCGCGAGATCGAGGACATCGACGCGGAGGTCTCGAACTCGACCATCGAGGAGTACATGAAGCGCGAGGAGCTCGGCGATCTCGCCACCGACGTGCTCGGCGGCAAGTAAGCCTGCTTAGCTGGCGCGGCCACAGCCGCGCCACCAACGAACGCCTGACCCGCGGCTGTCCGCCCGGGTCAGGCGTTGTCGTTTGCCAGCGAGTCTGGCGCCTCCCCAGCGTCCACCGAGCTGCGCGCGTTGGGATCGGTGCTGACCCCCATGATCCGCAGACTCGCCTGCATGGCCGGGCCCATCAGCAATGCGAAGAGCAGCGTGCCCAGTCCGATGGACCCGCCGAGCAGAAACGCCACCACCAGCAGCGTCACCTCGATCCCGATGCGCGTGGCGCGCACGCTGCGCGCGGACTTTCTGGCGAGCCCCAGCACAAAGCCGTCCCGAGGCCCTGCCCCAAAACGCGCGCCGATGTAGACGCCGGTCGCAATCCCGTTGATCGCGATCCCCGCAAGGAACTGGGCCACCGCCGGCACGCCGAGCGCTGCGTGCACCGGCACCCAGCCGTGCCGCCGCAGGAAATCGATCCATGGGCCGATGACGAGCATATTGAACAGGGTGCCGGCTCCTGGCCGCACTCCGAGCCAAACCCATGCAAGACCGATCAACGCTAGCCCGATGAACTGTGTCACGCGCCCGAAGCTGAGCCCCGTCTGATCCGCCAGCCCCCCGTGCACCGCCGACCAGGGATCCAGGCCGATGCTCGCTCCGAGCATCACCGTGATGGAAAGCGCGAAGAGAAACAGCCCGAACTGCAGGCGCGCGAAGCGCAGGACTACGCGATCCATTCGTGAATCACGTGGCCGTGCACGTCGGTCAACCGCATATCCCGGCCGCCGAACAGGTAGGTGAGTCGAGTGTGGTCCATGCCCAAGAGGTGCAGCATCGTCGCATGCAGGTCGTGCAGTGTGACCACGTTTTCGACTGCGAAGTAGCCGTACTCGTCGGTCGCCCCGTAGCGGGTACCGCCGGCGACCCCGCCGCCCGCGAGCCAAATCGTGAAGCCGTGGGGGTTGTGGTCGCGGCCGTTCCTGCCCTGGGCCATGGGCGTGCGGCCAAACTCACCCGCGAACACGACCAAGGTCTCATCCAGCAGACCACGCGCGCGCAGGTCCTCGATCAACGCAGCGATCGGTTGATCGACCGCTGCCGCGTTGGCCTCGTGGCCCACCTTCAAGTTGTTGTGCTGATCCCAGCGATCCCCGCGGGAAACCGGCACTGTCAGCTCAACGAAGCGCACGCCGCGCTCGACGAGGCGCCGCGCCACCAGGCACTGGCGCCCGTAGATCGCCAGGCTCTTGTTGGCGTGGTCGACGCCGTAGCTCGTCTTGGTCGCATCGCTTTCGCCCTCGAGGCTGACCAGGTCGGGCACGGTGGCCTGCATGCGGTAGGCCAGCTCGTAGCCGCGGATGGCGCTCTCGACCCCGTCGTTCTGGGCCAGGGCGGGCGTCAGGGCCCCGTCGAGCACGGCCAAGAGATCGAGCTTGCGGCGCTGGGATCCCTCCGCCCCGGCGGGCGGTCGAACGTTGGCGAGGGGCACATCCCCCTGACGCAGCACCGAGGCCTGGTAGCTGGCCGGTAGAAAGCCCGCGCCAAAGTTGTCCAGCCCCCCGGGCGGCGTCAGCCCGCCGTTCAGCACAACGTACCCGGGCAGATCCTGGCTTTCGCTCCCGAGCCCGTAGGTCGCCCAGGCTCCCATCGAGGGTCGCCCCTGGATCCCGTGCCCCGTGTGCAGGAAGTAGTTCGCCGAGGTGTGCTCGGGAAACGGACTGGTCATCGAATGCACCATGCACAGCTCGTCGGCAACCCGCCCCAGGTTTGGAAACAGGTCCGAGATCGGGTGACCGCACTCGCCATAGCGCCGGAACTTCCACGGCGACTGGAGCACCCCGCCCACGTTGTCGAACTGGGTCTTGGGCACGGCCATCCGGATCGGCTGCCCGTTCTCCGCGGCAAGCCTGGGCTTGGGATCGAAGGTGTCGACCTGGGACGGAGCGCCGTCCATGTAGAGGAAGATCACGCTGCGCGCCCTGGGCACGAAGTGCCGCGCCGGGATGCGCTGGGTACTATCGCCCGCGAGCAGCCTGTCGCCGAAGAGCGCGCCCAGGGCGACCGCCCCAAAGCCGTTCGAGGCCCGTGCGAGCAGTTCGCGTCGATGCATGGGATGGGATCCGGCCATGGTCAGTCGAGGTAGCGGAACTCTTTGGTGTTGAAGAGCACGTGGGCCAGCTCCGCCCAGCCACCGACACCGTCGCTCGCATCTGCCAGGAACCCCATGGCCGCCTGAAGCTCTGGGCCAGTCGGTACCCGCCCGAGGGTTCGCAGATAGAGCGTGTCGATCCGCCCCAGCTCCCCGGCGTCCGGCAGCTCGAACAACCACTTGCCCAGCCGCTGGGCTTGCTCCAGCACGAACGGATCATTCAGCAGCGCCAGCGCCTGGGCCGGCACATTGGAAACGGCGCGCCGACCGATGGTCGTCGCCGGCACCGGCGCATCGAACACCATCAGGAAGGGCTGCAGAAAGTTGCGCCGCGTTTCCAGGTACACGCTCCGCCGGCCGTCACCGTCGAGCGGCCCGCTCTGCGAAGGCCGCCCGCGCCCGGAAAGGGACTCGGTCAGATGCACGCGCACGCTGGGACCAAAGCGTTCCTCGTTCAGGCTGCCCGCCGCGGCCAAAATCCCGTCGCGCAGGGCCTCACCCGTCAACCGCCGCACCGGCGCGTGGGACAAGAGCGCGCCCAAGGGATCCAGCTCCGCTGCCTTGGGTCCCGGAAGGCTGCTCTGGCGATAGGTCGCCGAGAGCACCAGCTCCCGGATGAGCGCCTTGCGGCTCCAGCCGCTCGCGACAAAGCGCCTTGCCAGGTAGTCCAGCAAGCCAGGGTGCGAAGGCTCTTCCCCCATCACGCCGAAGTCGTCGGCCGTGGGCACGAGGCCGCGCCCGAAGAGGTGATGCCAAACCCGGTTGACGGCGACGCGGGGCGTCACCGGGTTGTCGTCCGCGACTAGCGCGCGAGCGAGCTGCAGCCGCCCGCTGCCGATTTCGTCGCCGCCGGGCCCCTGGCCACCGAGGGCGCTCAGAAAGCGCCGCGGCTCCAGCCCGGCCGACGCCGTCGTCGACCCACGCAGCAGCAGGTGTTCGTCCCAGGGCGCCGTATCCATGAGCGCGGGCGCCGTGGCGGACTCGTAGGAGATCGAGGCGCGTAGCTTCGCCTCGTGTGCGCGCCAGCGCGCAACCGCAGTGTCCGGCCCGTGGACGTGTCGCGCGAGGAGCCGGTTGCCCCAGGTGAACGGGCCCCCCTCCAGCAGCGCGACGTTGAGTGCTAGGTGGAGACCCGCGAGGCGCTCGGCGAAGTCGTCGCGATCCAGCCCCTCCAACGGGCCGAGCCCGTCCAGGGGATTCGCCCAGCCCAAGTCCCCCACCGGCCAGGGCGCATCCGCGTCTAGCTCGACAATCCGCGCAATCGCCAAGGGGATCTCCCCATCGGGATGCGGCGTCATCTCCACCTGCACGCGCGCGCCGGGATACGCGCTGAGATCGTGCTGCACCCAGCTCCACTCGCCTTCGGTGTCGACACGCAACACCGAGCGGCCGTGGAGCGGCCCTTTGACCATCCGATGCCCATCCAGCTGGGCGAAGACCAGAGCCCTGCCCCGCATGAGGTAGGCCAATCGGCCAGTCTCCAGCTCGCGCCGATCGAACACGATGGTCTTCCCGGACTGGACCCAGCTCAAGTCGCCCGCGTGCTTCTGGGTACCCGAACGCAACTTCAGGTCCCGGTGCATGCGATCCGCGACCAGGACGCTCCCCGCCTCCAGGCGCGCCGGAGTCAGCTTGGTCCCTGGATCCGCTTCGCCACGGGGGGTGGTGACGCGGAACACAGAGCCGTCCTGCACCCAGGTCCCCCGGATCGAGTGCTCAGGCCGAGAGCCCCGCTCGAAAGCGCCCCCTTCCGGTTCCGAGAAATGGCTGCTGTTGAACCAGTCCTTGCCAACGGGTTCGATGGGAATCGGTCGCGCCAGCCTGTCGTTGGCTTCATCCACCAGCTCAGACCAGGAAAGAAGCTCCCCCGGGTCCATGCCCAATTCGGCCGCGGTCCGCCGCAGGGCCTCGCTCCGGCGCGCGTGATCCTCGGACCAGATCTCGATAGCCGCGGGATCGGCCTCGTCGCTCCACACGAAGCGGTCCGCCGAAATCTGCCCCCAGCCGCCGCTTTCACCGTCGACGATCCGGATCACGATGTCGGTGCCGAGGTACTCCGCCAGGTCCCACACGACGGGCGTCATCAGGTTGGATCGCTTGCCTCGCGCCACGTGCAGCACCTCGCCCGCGCGCCGGCACTCCACGGCCAGCCCCTCGCCATCGCCGCCGCCGACGAGTAGGTGCAGGTAGCGCTTCTCCACCAGGATCGGCGGCGAAGTGAGCGTTCCCGTGGGCCCGTCGCTGCCGCTGGGCGCGTAGCTGTTGACGCAGCGCGCGCCGTGCTCGCCCAGCGATCCCATGTGACCAGGCGCGCTGTTCGCCGCAAAGGGACCAGCACCAAAGGCGCTGCCCTCGACCGACCAGGGCCACCATGTCTCGCGCTCGAAGTCCTCGAAAGGCGCCGCCTCGCCCGATCCCGGCCAGACGTTGATGCCCGGCTCCAGCTCCCTGGCGCGCAGCACCGCCGTCACGCTTGCTTCGAGAGCATCGAGATCGCTTCGGAGCAGGTCGATGAGCTCCATCTGCGCCTTGGGCTCAAACTCCGCGCGGAGCTCGGCCAAGTCCGCTTGCAGTCGCGCCTCCGCCGCCTCCGTTTCGAAGCGCACCTGCCGGTACGTCGACGACACCAGGTAGCCGCAGAGCGCGTAATAGTCCGCCGCCGAGATCGCGTCGAACTTGTGGTCGTGGCAACGGGCGCAGGACACCGTCAGTCCGAGGAACGCCTTGCCGAAGACCTCGACCTGGTTGGCGAGGCGGTCGGTCTCGTCCTTGCGCGGATCGACGGGCGAGTGCACCTCGTCCCCGAACCACCAAAAGCCCGTGCCCAGGACCGACTCGTTCGCACCGGTTTCCTCGCTGCGCCGCGGCGACTCCAGCAGGTCTCCCGCCACGTGCTCCGTCAGAAACTCATCCCAGGGCAGGTCCGCGTCCAGGGCGCGCAGCACGTAGTCCCGGTACTGCCAGGCGTTGGGCACGGGGAAATCGAACTCGTGCCCCTTGGTCTCCGCGTAGCGCACCAGATCCAGCCAGTGCCGGGCCCAGGTCTCGGAGAAGCGCGGGCTCGCGAGGAGGCGATCCACCACGCGGCCATAGGCCCCTTCGCCACCATCGGCCAGGAATGCCTGGAGCTCGTCCGGGCTCGGGGGCAGACCGCCTAGCGCATAGCTCACCCGCCGCAGCCAGCTCCGGCGATCGGTCTCAGCCGCGGGCGCGAGGCCAACCTCTTCGAGCTTCGCCAGCACGAAGCGATCGACGTCCCTGCGCACCCAGGCCGCGTCCCGCACGGCGGGCGGCTCGGGGTTCCCAACCGGCTGCCACAGCCAGTGGGTCAGTCGCGCCTCCCAGTCCAGGCCCGCGGCGCTGCGCTCGCGGGCCGCGCCCTCCGGCATCGGCGCCCCCGCCGCGACCCAGTCGCGCAGGAGCTCGATCTCCACGTCGGGCAGCTTGCCCGTTGGCGGCATGCGCTTGTCCGCCCCGTAGCCGACCAGCTCGATCAGCCGGCTGCCGTCCGGGTTGCCCGGATCCAGCACCGCTCCCCCGTCGCTGCCCGCACGCAGGCCGCCCGGGGTCGTCGCCAGGAAGTCCGCCTTGAGCTCGTCCCCCCCGTGGCACTCACCGCAGCGCTCGACGAGCAGCGGTCGCACCCGATCCTCAAAGGCCGCGGCATCCCAAATCTCCTGGGCGTCAGCCATGCCGACCAGGGAACAGGCGAGGGAGCCGGCAATGGAGATCGTGGCGATGGCTCGAAGCATGGGCTAAGCCTGTTATAACACCCCCATGGCCGTGCCGCCCGATGGACTCTTGCGCACCGACCGCACCCGCTGCTGGTGGTGTGGCGACCACGAAGACTACGTCCACTACCACGACACCGAATGGGGCCGGCCTGTCCGCGATGACCGGCGTCTCTACGAGAAGGTGTGCCTCGAGTCGTTCCAGTCCGGGCTGTCCTGGCTAACGATCCTGCGCAAGCGCGAGAACTTCCGCAGAGCCTTCGCGGATTTCGACTGGACCCGTGTCGCGCGCTTCGGCGAGTCCGACGTGGAGCGCCTGCTGCAGGATTCCGGCATCGTGCGACACCGCGGCAAGATCGAGGCCACGATCACCAACGCCCAGGCGCTGGAGACCCTGCTCGAAAGCGAGGATTCGTTCGCCGACTACGTTTGGGGCTTCGAGCCGAAGCCCGGGGACCGCCCCAAGACGCTCGACTACCCCACGCTTTCCAAGCTAGCGGTCACCCCCGCCTCGAAGGCCCTCGCCAAGGATCTCAAGCGCCGAGGCTTCGTCTGGGTCGGCCCGACCACCGCCTACGCCTTCATGCAGGCCATGGGCCTGGTCAACGATCACCTGGAAGGCTGCTGGGTACGGGACGAGCAACAGGCTGGCTAGCCCGACGCAGCCGCCAAGCGTCCAACTCCCCGAGCACGGCCGCCGCGAGGACCGCGCTGAAGCCCGCCATCAGCTCGGTCGTGGTCAGATCCAGCAACTTGACCCAGACCACCACCAGGCCGAGGGAGAAGACGGGCATCATGCTCCACTCGTCGAGCCACAGCGCCGCCCTCAGCCAGCGCGGCGAGCGCGCGCCCAGGGACCACACCAGGGAGCAGACCGCCCGCAGGCAGGGCAGCACCCAGACGGTCAGCGCAAGCACCCCGGCTAGGCCCCACTCCTGATCCTCGGCGAGCCCGGCGGTCAGGGAGCCCAGCGACATGCGATTGCTCGAGCGCAGCAGAAACACCTGCACGATCACGACGAGCAGCGGCAGGCTCAACGCCACGAGATGGGCCGTCAGCGCGCTGGCCGCCAGCAGCCGGCCCAGCTTGCTTCGCTTCGCCGAGGGGGCCCGCAACTCGACTGCCCCCGAGCACCGGTTTCCCCCTTGCCCGTGCACCCAGCGCTCGGTCGCCATCGCCGCGAACATCGATGCCACCACACCCGCGGTGAATAGGTGAATCCCCTGGCGTGAGGCACCCGACGCGACGCCCACGCGAACCGCCCCGATGAAGCCCGCGATCACAAATACGTCCACCATCGACCACTTGCCGAGGAGTCGCAGACGGTGAGCCCAGCCGTGCTCCGCACGTCCCAGCAGGACCGCGCCCAGTACGCACAGCTTGGCGATAGGAAAGACGATCGAGAAACCGAACACGATGGCGGCCAGCACGTAGTTGCTGCTGTCCCAGAGGGCTTCCGCACCACCGTAGATCGAATAGGTCTGGTCCGCCTTGGCCAAGCGGCTGTAGGTGATTGTCGGCTGGCTGTAGGCGCCACCGAGCAGGAACCCGGCGCCCAGAACGAGGACCGCGGGAAGCGCACGCGATCGAGGAGTTTCCGCCGCCATACAGGCGCGCTACGGTACGCAATGCCATCCACCGATGCATCCTCGACAGCTCGCAGCCTACCTCTGGGTCCTACCCAATACCCTGCTCGGCCTCGCCGTAGCGCCCCTGGTGTTCTTTCCCGGAGGCCGCGGCGAAGTGGTCGACGGGGTGCTCGAGCTCTGGGGGACCCCCTTTGAGCTGCTCCTGCAGTCCTTCACCGGCCTGGCCGGCGGCGGCGCTGCGGCGATGACCCTGGGGCATGTCGTGCTGGCCACCGACGATCGCGCGCGGCGCGTGACGCGCGCCCATGAGCGGGTGCACGTGCGCCAGTACTGCGCGTTCGGGCCGTTCTTCCTGCCCGCTTACTTCCTCTCGAGTCTGGCCTGCATCCTGCGCCGCGAGGATCCCTATTACGCGAACGCCTTTGAGAAGCACGCGCGCCGCGAGGAGCACGGCGAGGCGGCGCGGCGCTAGTCGAGGTCCTCAAACCTCAGTCCGAAGCGCGCCAGGTACTTGGTGAGCCGGGCGGAGTCGTTGCGGCTGGTCCGCCGGGCGATGGAGGCGGCGAACAGCTCCCGGCCGGCCGCGGCAACGCTGGCGCTTTTTGCACAAACGCGCAGCACGTCGTTCAGCTGCACGCGGTCGAATCGGTCGAGTGCCTCGGCGGCCTCATGGCCCAAGGCACGCGCGGACTCATCTTCCGCCAGCCCTGCGCCCGCAGCAATGCGCCAGGACCTGCGCAGGCGTTCGAGCTCTTCGGAGACCAATTCCATCCCAATGCGCCCCCCGCGTGCCAGGGTCGCCATGCGCGTGATCGATGCCGAGAGGTCCCGGAAATTCGCCGGCCAGCGCCCCAGAGGCCCCACCGCAAAGGCCAGATAGCGCTCCCGCGCCTCGCGATTGAAGGCAACCCTCCGCCCGTTTGCCCCCTCAAAGCGCATCAGCTCGAAGTCCACGTTCGGCTCGATGTCCGCCGTTCGCTCCCCGAGACCAGGCAGCTCAAAGGTCCACAGATCGATGCGCGCCAGCAGGTCCTCGCGGAAGCGGCCTGCCTCCACCTCCGCACGCAGGTCGCGATTGCTGCCGGCGACGAGCTGAAAGCGCGACTCCACGGGTTCGTCCGCCCCCACCGGGAGGAAGATTCCCTCCTCGATCGCCCGCAGCAGCATCGCCTGTTCATCCAGTCCGAGCTCACCGATCTCGTCCAAGAAGAGCAACCCGCGGTCCGCGCGGCGCAACAGGCCTTCGCGCTTGGCGAGGGCCCCGGTATACGCCCCCTTCTCGTGGCCGAAGAGCGCCGACATCGCTCCGTCCCCGCGCAACGTGGCACAGTTCACCTCGACGAAGGGTCCCGCGACGTTCCGCTGGCGCGACTTCAGCTCGTAGATGCGCCCCGCCAACTTGGTCTTGCCGACACCCGTAGGCCCGCTCAACAGCAGCGGCGCGGCGGAGGCCAAGGCGACCTCCTCGATGCGATCCATGAGCGCGTTGAATGCCGCATCCCGCGTTTCGATGCCCGACTTGAGCAGCGACACACCCTCACGCCGCTCATCCTCGAAGCGCCGCGCCAGCACGTCGTAGCGCGACAGATCCAGGTCGATGATCTTGTACGTGCCACTGGGCCGGTACTTCTTCCCCCTGGTGGGCGAGGTTTGGAGCAGCCGCGCCGGAATCCGGTGGGTTTCCACCAGGAGGAACCAGCAGATCTGGACCACGTGGGTACCCGTGGTGATGTGCACGAGGTAGTCCTCTTCGTCCGGCCGGAAGGTGTACCCGTCCACCCAGTCCAGCAGCACCTGAAACACCTCTGCAAAGTCCCAGGCGTCGCGGAAGCGCACCTGATGGAGCTCCACCTGGGTCTCAGGGCTCGCCGACCCAAGGTCCACGGCGATGCCCTCTGCCACCGGCCGCGCCTTCGGTTCGCAAAGCAGCTCCAGCCGATCGATCAGCAGATCGTCCTGCTGCGCGAGCGCTACGGTCGGGCGCCAGGTCTCCCAGCGCTTGGGCCCCTGGTTGGCATCCTTGGTCATCCCAACCAGCCCGATGACGACGGTTCGGCGCATGGAGACCGATGGTACGGGGTCGGATGGAGAGGCACCGGGCCCAACACAGATTGTTCCCTCGGCTCTCGACACCGACAACGAGGATGGGTTCGTCCCGGGGGTGGCTAGAAGGAGTCGCCCAAAAGACGCAGCAGTTGATCCACCGGTGCCGCGCTGCGGACCTCTTGGCCAAGCCGCTCCGCCGCGGCTTGGAAGCTCGGATCCCCATGCAGCTGACGAATCGCTGCCGCGTCGGCTTCGGCCTCGCCTTTGGCCCCGAGACCCGCCCCCAGGGCAATGAGCCGCGCCGCGTTGTCGAATTGATCGAAATCCCGCGGCCAGACGAGCGCCGGAATCCCCGCGGCCAGTGCCGCGTAGTTGATTCCCGCACCGCCGTGGTGGCAGATCACCGCGTAGTGCCTGAGGGACTCGTCGTAGGGCACCCAGGAGACCTCCGTCAGGTTTCCTCGCACCCGAAGCACCTGCCCTTCGGGGTCGCCGTGGGACAGATGAATCGTCCAGCCTTCCAAGCGTCGGGCCAGGCCCTGCGCGTGCTCCAGAGCATCCTTCCGCGCCCACTGAAGGTGGGTCCCCAGGGTCACGAGCAGGTGCGGCCTGCCGGGCTCCACGGGCGGGGCGGCATCCGAGCCCACCATCGTTCCAACGGGATAGCCAACAAAGCGCATGGCCGCGGGCCAGTCCCGCTCGAACTCGAAGGCGCGGGAGCCGAGCCCGAGGATCACGTCGTCCGAGTAGCAGGTTTCCGTCCCATCCGCCCGGTAGATCCCGTCCACGCCCATGGCCCTTAGGCGTCCCCGAAACAGGAGCGCGGCCGTGCGCTTGAACCCGCGAATCACAGCCCGGCCCGCCGCATCCCTGAGCCGGTAGGCCCGGCTGTCCACGGATCGCCAGCCGCCCAGATAGCTCGGCGTTCCGCGCCTCGTCTCGGTGGGCGACACGGCCGCCATCGAGGTCCACCAGCGGGCCCCCGCGCGATTTGCGGCGAGGCCTGCGGTGGGGAGGACCGAATCCGCGATGACCAGGTCGGGCGCATCCTTGGACCAGCGCCCGTCCAGGGCCTCTCCAAGCTCGCCCAGGAAATCCAGGCACTCCCTGAACTGCCCCAGCAGAGAGAGGGGCCGCAGCCCGACTCGGGAGCCACCGGCAGCCGCCACCTCGAGAATCGCCGACTCGCGGTCTGCCAGCAGCGGGCAAAACTCGAGCCCGGCCCCTGCCACGATGGACTCCATGCACGGGGTCGTGTGGACCCGCTGGTCCTCGAATCCCGCCGCACGCAGCCCCTCCGCAAGGCGCAGCATGGGAAACAGATGCCCCGCGAAGGGCGGGGCCACCCAGTCGATTCGAAGGTCCTGCAGGCTCAAAGAACTGCCCCCCCTAGGCGCGCCACGAGCCAGCGGTTCGCTTCCTCCAGGGCCGCCGATGAGCCGGCGTAGTCCATGTGCCCGACGCCCACGAGCTCGCTCCGTCGCCGCCTCCCCGTGAAGAGACGGGCGAGGCGATCCTCGCGGCCGACCACTCTCTCTAGATCCAAGCCCCCGGCGCCCCAGTCCACTGCGCCAAGTCCCAGGGCCTCGACCTTCGCACCCCCCTCGGAAGAGCCCTCGAGTGCCGCCCCGATCTGGCTTCCGCAACTTGAGGTGATCAGCAGAAGCCGATCGCACGACCCCTTGACCGCCGCCCAGTGGCGACGCGACGAGGGTCGCCGCAGGGGGAGCGATGACCCGAGGAAGCGCAGCGCGTTGACGGCGCTAGCCACGATCAGCGGAACCGGCCGAAAGGTGGGCCCCGGCTCCCCGTAGGGGAAATTGCTCCAGAGCTTCCATTCCGCCGGTACGCGCAGCCCCTCGACGAAGGCGAGCTGCTCCGGGGAAAGCGCGCTCGTCCCCGGGCGGCTGACCCCGGAGAGCCAGGCGACCTTGACCGGAGTCCAGACAAGCCCATCCCTCACGTGCCGACCTCTACGAAAGCCATGTCCTCGAAGGTCCCGTCCCTGCGCACGCGATAGCGCCGCGTGCGCCACCGAATGCGGGGCCAAAGCAGCGCATGGACGGCGTGCAGCGGCACCATCAGCTCCGCCACCACGGAGGACAGGGGCAATCGATCCGCCGCGCCCCCTGACCCCATCGACGGGTCTCGGGTGGCGTGTAGCAGGATTCCCAAGGCCCCGTGACGCAACACCAAGACCACCGCAAGAGCGACCGCAGCACGGAGCGAGCCGAGTGCGGTGATCGCCGCCCACCAGAGCAGCAGCGAAGGCCCCAGTGAAGTGCTCAGGGTCCAAAGCCAGGTGCGCAGGCTCGCTTTCCCCATCAGCACCATGGCGAACACGAACCAGCGATGCATTCGCGCCGCGTAGCTAAAGAGCCCTAAACCCTCGGTGTAGAGCACCTGCCGCATGCTCCCCTGGTGAACCGTGAGGCCAGCTGAACGAAAGAGACCGGCCACCGCCAGGTCATCGCACAGCTGCTCCTCGATCGCACGGAGCTCCACCAGGTCCGCCCTGCGCGCCACCCAAAACATCCCGTTGATGCTGGCTGGCGGGCCGCTCTGGAGCGGCGGCAAGTAGGTCCGCGCTGCCATCGCGTTGACGAAGCCTGCAACCAGGTTGGAGCCCGGACCCCGGCTCGCCCGATACGAGGGAAGACCGGTGTAGAGCCCCACGTCACTTCCCTTGGCGCTGAGCACCCGGAGCGCGCGCAGCAGGTGGTCCGCGCCCACCGTGGTGTCGTCGTCGATGACCGCCACGTATTCCGTGGATACGTCCTCGAGCGCGAGACGCAGCTTGTAGGTCTTTGGGTTGACCCCAGGCGGCGCTGCCCCAAATCTCACGACCCGCACGCTAGCGGCATGGCCTCCGTCCAGGGACGACAGGGATTCGCCGGCCGCAGCCGCCCCGACCGGGTCGTCCTCATCCACAAGCCACAGAAAGTGCGTCCCCTGCGGCGCAAAGCGCACGGCGTCGGAGAGTGTCTCCGCGAGCCTTCGATCGCCACCGAGGATTGGCTGCAGCACGGTCAGTTCGGACGCGTTCGCCTCCGACTTGGCGAGCGCATTCACCTGCTTCGTCTCCCGCAGGACTTGCCGGAGGGCGAGGGCCACCGCCGCCCCGAGGCCGAGTGCGTAGAGGAGCGAGGGGGCGAGCTCACTCATACTGATGGCTGCGACCGGCGGAAGCATGGAACGCAACCATACGCTCGAGCCCCTCGTCGAACGAGACAAGAGGCTCTCCGAGTCGGTTGCGCACGCGGGTGATGTCCAGGGTTCGGGTACGGGCGAAGGTCTCCACGGCAAAGCGCGTCAATGGCGGCTCTCGACGCGGGGCGACCAGGCGCAGCGGCAGTTCGATGGCGCTGGCGAAAGCCAGGGCAAGCGGCCGCGGAATGCGGCGCTCCACCGGCTCGAAACCGAGGCGGGCTAGAACCGTGCGCACGAGCTCTTCCACCCCGCGCGGCGTGCCGTCGCTGAGGTGAAGCAGGCCTTCCGAGCCGCGCTCCTGGGACGCACGGAGGGTCCACTCGACCAGATTGTCCACCGAGAGCAGGTCCGCCTGGGCGACACCCGGCGCGCCGACCCACACCATGCGGCCAGCCCGTGCGGCCTCGAGCAAGGGCGGCAGAATCACCCGATCCCCGGGCCCGAGGACGCCCTGGGGCCGGAGGATCACCGCGGGGCCCGGGTAGCCCCCGATCAGCTCTTCACAGCGCGCCTTCGACGCGGAGTAGTCCGAAAGGAACCGCCGGGGCAGGTGCGTGTCCTCCCCCATCAGGATCTGATCCTGGGGCCGGAAGAGCACGCTGGCGCTCGACAGGAACACCACCTTCGGGGCGCCGGATGCGGCAGCCACCTCGAGGAGCCGCGCGGTGCTGGTCGTGTTCTCCGCCACGACGGATCCGCGCCTGCCGAAGAGCCGCACGGCCGCCGCGGCGTGGATGACCGAGTCCACCGAGCTGAGCACCTCCGCGAGCCGCGTCGATCGGGCATCGTCCAAGAGGTCGATGGACACGCGCTCGCCGGGCCCCTCCGACCGCGCTCCCCTGTGGAGGCCAATCGCGTCGATTCCCCGGGCCCGCGCCCCCTCCATCAGATGGGCGCCAAGGAAGCCGTTGCAGCCCGTGATCAGGACACGCCCGCTCACGACTCCACCAGGCGCCTCTCCACCTCTTCGCAGTGCGACGGCACGATATCGATGTCGGGCCGGGCCCGATGGAGCTCGGTGAGAAGCCCGAGGGTCGCCCGGTACTCGCGCGAACTATGGAACAACAGGCGGGTCAGCGAACTCGGCACGATCCCCTCCCGAAAACTGCGGCTTGTCCAGCACGCGTCCGCGCACAGCAGCATCGGCGGATCGCCGCCTGCCCGGCGCACCAAGATCCCGAGCTGTCCCGTGGCGTGACCGGGAAGCGCGAGCAGCCGCAGCGAGCCATCGCCGAAGAGATCAACCGCCCGGCGAAAAGGCGCGAACTCCGGCGGGAGCTCGGTCCAGCGCCCCTCCTCGATGGGATCGCTGCGCTGCGCGAAGTCCTCGGGGAGAAGCCTGGGCAAGAAGCCCCGGCGCAGGGCGCGGAGGCCCGTCAGACCCCGAACCGCTTGCCAGGCTGAAGCGAAGTACGTGAACCGCGCCCGCGGGAAATCCGCGAGGCCCGCGATGTGGTCGGCATGAAAATGGGAGAGCACGACGCAACGCACGTCGCCGGGATCGATTCCCGCCGCGCGGCAGCGGGCCCCCGGGAACCAGGCGGGCCCGGTGGTGACCGGCGTCACGGCGTTGTAGATGCGCCCAGTCAATCGCCGACGCTCGTCCAGGTAGGCCTGGCCGTAGCCCGTGTCGAACAGGATCGGCCCTCGCTCAGGATGCTCGATGACGGCGAACATCGCAGGGAACCGCATGGGCCGCAGCCGCTTCGTACGGAGCACCACGTGCTCGGGGTGCACGCAGTGGCCGGTCTGGAACAGACGCACGCGGCAGGTGCTCAAGCGACGCTCCGGAGAAATGCTTCGATCCCTTCGGCCATGGATACCTCGGGGGCATAGCCGAGGTCGCGGCGGGCGGCGGAGATGTCGAGGGTCGCCTCGAGCGCCAGGGCGTCCACCGAATAGCGGGTGAGCCGCGGCTCGCCCCCGCGCCGAAGCAGCACGTGGGCCATTTCCAGACCCCCAGCCGCCGCGCGCGCCAGCCCCCGGGGCAGGCGGCGGGGAAAGCGCGTGCCAGGCCCGGGTAGGTCGAGCCGCCCCGCCACGGTCCGAATCACGTCCCAAAGGCGCACCGGTTCGCCGTTCGTCACGTTGTAGGTGCCACCGATGGCTGGGCCGCTGCCCTCCCGGAGCTGCCCAAGGGCCTGCTCGATGGCCACGCATACGTTGTCCACGTAGGTCAGGTCCGCCAGGTTCTCGCCGTCGCCGATCACGGGCAGACCCCGCTCGCCCAGGGCGTCGAGCAGCCTCGGGAAGAGGGCCGTATCCCCCGGTCCGAAGATCGCCCTAGGGCGGAGGATCACAGCAGGCAGGCCCGACTCACGGACGCGACGCTCGGCGATCACCTTGGACCAGGCGTAGGCATTGATCGATCGACGGGGAAGCTCGGCCTGCTCCGTCACGCCTTGCAAGGGCCGGCCGGCGCAGTACAGGCTGGGGGTCGAGACGTGCACGAGGCCGCTGGACGAGCCCCCGGACGCCAGGGCCGAGAGGAGCTGCTCGGTCCCCACCGCGTTCGCACGCTCGAACTGCGCCCTGGGGCCGAACGGCGCGGACTTGGCCGCGCAGTGCACGGTCAAATCCGGGGCCGCTGCATCCACGAGCGCTCGCGCGTCGTCCCCGTCGGAGAGTTCCGCGGCCATCGCCCGGAACGGACCGCCCGCCCCGTGGGCCTGCCCCAGTGCCTCAAGTCCCTCGACCCTGCGTCCTTGGCCCACCACCCGGGCGCCGCGTGCCAGCAGCCGGCGCACGACGTGGCCTCCGAGAAAGCCGGTCGCCCCGGTCACCAGGATCCGCGCTCCGTCGAAGCGTGGTTGTTGTTCGGGGACAACGCCACCCATCTAATACGTGAGCAGCGCCCCGGCCATGGACAGCCCTGCCCCGGTGCCGAACAGGAGCGCCCGTTCGCCACGCCGGAGACGTCCCCCGCGAATGGCCTCGTAGAGCGTGCTGGGCAAGGAGGCAGCGACGCAGTTGCCGAGGGTCTCGAGGGTGGTGACCGTACGCTCGGGGGCGATGCCGAAGCGCTCCATCGCATCGATCCCCGCCTTGCTCGGCTGGTGCGTCACGGCCACGTCTATGGCGTCTTCGGCCCGTGCCGTAGCCATGCCCTCCCGAAGGAGCGGCGGGTGCAGGTCGGCGAAGAAACGGGGCGCACGCCGTAGGCAGAGCTGGAGCACGGCCTGGCCATTCATCGAAAAGCCAAGATCTCCCGGGTCCGCCCCGGGGTCCAGGGGATGACGACGGGTTCCCCCGCCGGGAATTTCCGTGAGGCTGGCCCCCTGGCTCCACGTTCGCATCAGGAAGCGCTCCAGGGCGGGCCCGCCCTCAGCGCCTGGGGTCAGCACCGCCGCAGCTGCCGCGTCACCCCACAGGGACTCCGATTTCGGATCGATCCCCAGCACACCTGCGGATCCCAGGTCGGCGCTGACCACCAGAACCCGCCGGCAGGTGCCCGACGCCATCATCGAAGCCACGACATCGAGGGCTACGAGGAAGCTCAGGCAGGTAGCGTGCACCGTGAACGACCGGATCCCCGAACGCTCGATCCCGAGGGCCCGCTGAAGCAAGGGGCCACCGTCGGGGATGGTCTGTTCCGGCGTCCCCGAGGCATTGATGATCAGGTCGAGCTCCCTGGCCTTGAGGCCGGCTTCCCTAAGGGCTTCCCCCGCCGCCCTGGCGCCCAGCTCGCTGGCGCTCTCGCCGTTCTCCACGTCCGCCCTCCGACGCTCGCGCACGCCGGTGGTCATCTCGACGCAACCCCTCGGAAGATCGAACCGGCCCTCGAACTCCGCGCTCGTCACGATTCGTTTCGGGAGAGCTCGCCCCACACCGGCGATGCACAGCGGTCGGCTCGGAGGGATGACGGCGTCGGGCATGGATGGCGAAGGATAGCCGCCCGGGCCCCCCGGGAACCAATCCAGCGGCCAGTCCCTTCCCTGGAGGGCTTGACAGCCCCCGTTGCCTCCCCCAGGGAGCCACCGACGGCGACCTCCAAGTACGCATCGGGCCCGGGCCCATGGGCCCCCGATGTCGAAGGAGCCGAGTCCACCGCAGACCAAGCGCCCT
Source organism: uncultured Planctomycetaceae bacterium (assembly GCA_964459495.1). GTDB lineage: Bacteria > Planctomycetota > UBA1135 > UBA1135 > CAYWNK01. The sequence continues at coordinate 19,176 of CAYWNK010000016.1, read as the reverse complement.
AGCTAGCTTCTGGAGTCCCGAAGGATCAGCTAGGCATCCGCTCTGCCTGGACGGGCTCGGCTCCTCACCATCGCTCAGCGGGCGCGCTCGACGACGTCCTCCCAGGCCTGGTCGCGTAGGAGCTCGCCGTTCTCGAACACCGGCTCGAGCAGGTTTTTCCGCTCGCCCAGCTCCGCCTCGGGAATCGTCCCGTAGGTGCCATCGCCGGAGCGCACCAGCGCCAGCCGTCCGCGCTTGGAGTTCTTCGTCGGATCCGTGGCCGGACGCTTGAACACCTCCCGGCGCTCTCCGTTCACCACGGCGCTCGAGGCCTTGAAGGCAAAGCGCTGGACGTCCCGGTGGACGCCCGCCTGCAGCAAGCCGCCGCCCATGCCAAAGACCCAGTTCTCCGCGGCCCAGCCCTCGGCGGCGGCCGCCGTCAGCAGGGCATCGATCGACTCCAGGCGCATGCCGTCCCCTTGGAGGATGCGCACCGAGTCGTGCAGGCGCTTGTGGCCGGAAGAGGTTTGCTCGGAGCCAAAGCGCTCGGCGATGAGACGAACCGCTGCGAGGTTGGTCTGGATCGGATCCCCGCTGTCGGGCCGGATCACCAGGCGACCCTCCCGGGCCAGCACCTCGCCCTTGAGCTCCTTGCCCCACAGCTCGCCGATGGCCCGTAGCAGGTCCCAGGAGTCCGAGACCACCGACACGATGCCGTTCGGGTAGCTCTGCAGCATGTTGCGGTAGGCCTCCACCTCGCCGGCCTCACCCCAGCTCGTCATCGTGCTGTGCTCGGAGGCGGGCACGCTGAAGGCCGGCATGGACTTGGCCCCGTACGAAGACCGCGCGAGCGCGATCGCCGGTAGGGTGTCCGTGCCTTGGAAGTTCACCAGGTGCCCGAGTCCCCCCAGAGCCGCCGCTTCCATGCCGGCCGCGCCGCGGCAGCCAAAGTCATGCAACATGAAGGGCAGCAGGGCGTCCGCGTCTCCACCGGTGCGTTCCACGTGGCCCCGCAGCACCTGCTTCACCGCTCTCGATAGCGAAGACACCGTCGAGGGGTACCAGACGTGCGTAAGCAGCGTCTCCAGGAAATTCGTCAGCCAAAAGGCGGCGGGGTCGGTGTTCTCCACCGTCATCAAGACGTTCGAGACCGGAACCGGCGTGCCCTCGGCCACGGCCCGGATTCGTACGGGCAGCCGGCCGCCGTGCTCACGCACAATGTGCTCCCAGCCGGCCCGGTGGAAGATCTCCGGCGTGCCGAAGTGCAGGGCCGCCAGCTCTGCGGCCTCCTCGATGTCGTCCTGGTCGACGACCACGCCGGCGAGGTACTCCTTGATCAGGTGCTGGAGGCCGACGAAGACCGTCGAGTCGAAGCGGGCGCCGACGCGCGCTTCGAAGTAGCTGTAGACGGACTCCGTGCCGCGCGGGTATTGGACGTGGTGGGACAGCTTGTAGCTGTCGGTGGCTAGGATCAGATTGCGGTTGCTCGTTTTATGCATTGGATTCACCCCCGTGTAGGTAGGCGCTCAGCAGTTCAAAGAGAGGGAAGTGGCTGGGCACGATGTCGTCGCGCTTCAGCTCGCTCAAGCGGAACCAGCGCACCTCGTCGACATCGTCGGACGGGCGCGCTTCGCCGTGGAAGTAGTCGAAGAGAAAGAACGTGGTGATGATCCCGTCGTCCTCACTGCGGTAGCGCCAGTCGTCGATGCGGGCGCTACCTAGATAGATCGGCGGCGCATGCACCGCCAGGCCACCGGACTCCTCGTGAAGCTCGCGGCTCGCCGCGAACTCAAGACTGGCGTCCGCCTTTGGATCCACGAAGCCCCCGAAGAAGCGCCAGCGATCGGCCTCGTCGGTCTTCTTGCGGGCGAGCAGAATCTCGGCCTCCGCCGTCCCCCTGCCGCGCACACAGGCCGCATCGACCGTTGGAAAAGCCGCCGCGTGCCGATTGTAGGCCGCATAGATCACGCCCCGGCGGAAGTCCGCCGAGCGGCGCACTTCGTTAGACACCGACTTGCGCACCTCGGTCCCCGAGACCTGGTGCCGGCTCGCCAGCTCGATCACGGAGTGCCGCCCGGAGTAGGCGGGCACAAAGCCGTCGCGGGATCCGTAGAGCAGAACGCTCATCCCGTCGGTAATCTCGCCGATGCGCCGGTCCAGCTCCGCGCTCCACTGCGCGTCGTCGGGCATGTCCGGCAGGGGCAGCACGTCCACCTCGGGGAAGTACTCGTGGATCATCAGACGCCGCGTCTGGAAGTCCAGCGGGTTGCGCCGGGTGACCAGCACACCGGGGGTGCTGCCCAGGAACAGCAGCACGCGCTTGTGCCGCTCGCGCACGGATGCAATCAGGTCCCTGTGGCCCTGATGGAGGTCGTGAACCTGGAAACGGCCCACGAGGACGCCGACGTCTGCCGACGGTTCGACCGGATTCATCATTTGTCTGCTCCTGAAGGTGTGACCGCGCGTGTGGCTACGGTCCGGATGGAGTCGCGCTGCTGCCCCGGTAGGCAGAGGAGCGCGGGATGTGGTTGTTGATGCTATCGTCCAGAAGAGCCGCGAACGGGACCCCCGGCGAACGGCTTCTCGCTCAGATTCCCACCGGCAGACCCCAAATCGCCGGGGGGCAGCGCAATTCCCCTGGATTCCCTATGGGCCACCAGACGAGCAGCCCCTTCACGGGCCGTGATCGCGGTGCCCCGGATCAAGACGGCAGCGCCTCGTCCGATTGCCCCCGCTCGCCCCATGCACAAACTGCTCGTCGCCTGCCTCCTCACGTCCCCCGCCCTTGGCCAAACCACTTGGTACGTGGATGACGACGGCACGGCCCCCGGCTCGGGCACCCTGAACGACCCCTACACGTCGATTGCCTATGCCCTGGATCAGCCCACCACCGTCGATGGTGACACCGTCCAGGTGTGGGCCGGCGACTATCCGGATGAGCTGATCGACTTCACCGGCAGGCAGCTCCTGGTCACGGGCATTGAAGGGCCCGAGCTGACCGTGATCCATGCTCGACAAGGCGGTGGCCAGACCTGGCCGGTGGCTCGCTTTGTCTCGGGCGAGACACCGAGTGCGGTTCTAAGCGGCTTCACCATCCGCGGCGGCAGCGGCATGCCCGGAAGTGCCGGCAACCCACCGGGCGGCGGCGGGATCTATTGCAATGGAGCCTCGCCGAGCTTCGGCAACCTCATCGTAGAGGACAACACTTCGCCGGGATTTGGTGGCGGCATGTTCTTCACCCACTCCAACTCCAGCATCAGCAGCTGTGAAGTCCGGAACAACGGATCGATCACGAAGGACGTTGCCGGCGCTGGCATCGCGGCGCGCTTCTCAAACTTGACCATCCTCAGCTCTTCCGTGACCGGCAATTCGTGTGATTCGGTAGGCGGGGGCATCTACGCCGAGGGCTCCACCCTTGGGATGAACATGGTCACGGTCCAGAACAATCAAACCGCCGCCGGTATGGGTGGCGGCATCTTCCTCACCGACGTAGTGGCGACAGCGCTCACCTGCTCGATCCTTGACAACCTTGCGGGCGATGGCGCAGGCGGCGGAATCTTCGCAACAGCCGAAACCGAGCTTGCCCTGGCCGGCTGCATCGCCAACGGAAACTCGAACAACCGGCACGCCGGGGGTTTCCTGCGGCAGATGGGCGGGACGCTATCCGTGACCGACTCGACCTTCGAGTCCAATGCGGGCCAGTTCGGTGGCGCGATTTCCACCGACGCCACGACCGTGATTGCGGGCAGCACCTTCGTCAACAACTCCGCCAAGGGACTGGGCATGTTTGCTTGCTACGGCGGAGCGCTGGACCTGTCCGGCAGTGCCCAGGTGACGCGCAGCGTGTTTCGGGGCAACGACGCGGACGACGCATTCAGCTTCGGAGGCTCGGCGATCTACGGCCCCGCCGTGGTCGAGCAATGCACGATTGTCGACGGGCTTGACCCGATCGGCACTGGCGCGGTTACCAACGGCGCCACAGTGGAGAACAGCATTCTCTGGGACAACACAGCCCCCGGGGCAGGTGGCATCAACAGCCTTGGCAACGCCACGGCCAGCTACTCCATCGTGGAGGGCGGCGCGCCAGGGGTCGGCAACCTAGACCTGGCCCCCCGGTTCTGGGCCGCGAACTCCGACCTCAACCTCCTACCCGACTCCCCCGCCATCGACGCCGGCAACCCTGCAAGCGCGGCGGACGCAGACGGCACCGTGGCAGACTTGGGCGCCTTCCCCTTTGACGCCAGCTACTGCGGTCCCGGCTGCGACGGCACGCTGGGGTTCACGACCTGCATCGCGGTCCCGAACTCAAGCGGCGATCAGGGCCGCCTCAGCGCCATCGGCTCCGCCGACTTGTCCGACAACCTGGTGATCTTTGGGATGACCTCCTTGCCCGCGAGCCAGTTCGGCTTCCTCTTCATGGGCGAGACGCAGACCTTCTCCACCGGACTCGGCGGCGGCCAGGGCAATCTGTGCATCGGCTCACCCCAGGTGCGATTCAGCGACCAGGTGCAGCTCTCGAGCCCCGCCGGCACCGCGGCAGCGCAGATCGACCTCGCCGACCTGCCCAGTGGCTCGGTCTTCCAACCCGGCTCGACCTGGTACTTCCAGTACTGGTTCCGTGACAGAAATCCTTCGGCCACGTCGAACACGACGAGGGGCCTGGGGATCACCTGGTCCTAGAGGTCCGGCCGAAAACACCGCGCGGGCGAGGTGCGGGCGATTCGACTCGAATCAAGGCGCCGGAATCCGTGCATGGTCGGCTCCATTCGCGGATTCTGGCAACGCAGAGTCGGGTCGAATCAGCCGTGCCTCGCCTGCGCGGGGTTTTCGGCCGGGCCTCTAGCCGGAGTCCGTCACTAAGGCCGCCCGAAGCCGGTGACGAGTCCGGTTTCGCCCGCACTGCCGGTAGGCCGATGAACGGTCGACGCCCGGCCTCCGACTCTCCCTGCCCGGCATGGATTCGCTTCTCTAATCCCGACGTTCGTGCCGGTTGCGAGGCGCGCTGCGGTGGAACTCGACCCAGTCGCGCTGCATCTCGAGGAAGGCGAAGGAGGCCGACCAGGTCACGAGCCCTAGGCCCACCAGTGCCTCTGTCCCGACCAAGATCCGGATCGCCCCTGTCGGCAGGATGTCCCCAAAACCCAGGGTCGTGAAGCAGACAACCGAGAAGTAGACGAAGTCCAGCGCCCCCTCATCGAACGTACCCTGGAGATGCCCCAGACTCGGGTATACATCGAGGGACCAGTACACGAGGGCGAAGGCCCAGACCTCGATGACATGGGCCAGCAGCATCGCCAGGATCATCAGCACGATGCGACCGCGCGGCGGCAGGCTCAGGCGTGGCACGTAGCGCGACGTCCAGCTCATGACCTCGTAGTGAAACACCACGCAGAGCAGGCTGAGGGAGGCTGCGATCCCCCCCACCATCAGCTGGGATCCGTGGACGACGAATTCCCGGCGCCCCAGCTCAGCGGCCGCAAGCAGGGGCTCCATCGGGGCGAGAAGGCTCATCACGGGCATAGGGTGCCCAATCGACAGCTGCGGTCCAATGCGCGAGTCGCCCAGAGTCCCAGGCGAGGCCTGGGTACCCCGCCCGCTGCTCCCGGGCCCTACGCTGGCGCCCGCCGAGTGACGCCTTACCTTTCCGCCAGGATCGCCTTGCCCTCCCGCCGTGCCTGGGCCCAGGTCAGGTCGAGGTCACGAATCGTCCCCGAATCCGTGGCCTGCTCGAGCAGGGACAGCATCTCCATGAGTACGGTCCGCTGGAGACTCTCGTGGAAGGGAACACCGAAGAGATGGCCCATCATGAACGGAAGGAAGACCGCCCGCGGCGGCTTGGCGTGTTCCGTCACGTCGCGGGCGACGCTGGGGGATACGGTGGGGATGCCCCGTCTTTCTGTTGCGCGCTGCACGAGCGCGATCGTTTGGTGGCAGATGGGTCAGGCGGGTGCCGCCAGGGCCACATCGACCTCGTCATCGACCAGGGCCTGCGCCACGTCTTCGGCTAGGGTCCGCTCCAGGTGCACCGGATCCATGTTGTAGCCGATGAAGGTGTAATGGCTCGCGTTGAGTTCGCCTAGAACCCCCTCGTCGCGCAGCTCGCGCAGGCGCTCGATGGGAAAGATGACATTCAGGTCCTTCTCCGCACCGAAAGTGGGGTACTTCAGTTGATGGATCTCCAGGTCCGAGCAGGCGGCATCGCTGGGCACCCGCCGGAAGGAGTAGTCCCCTACCGGGTGCACCGTATCGAAGGGCAGGCTGCCCTTGGGCTGCACGCCTGAGGTCGAGAGAAACGCAACTCGACACTCCGAGAGTGGCTTGTTCAGGCGCGCCAGCGGCACGCAATCGTCCTTGTGAATCATCGAGCCCGGATAGCGCTCGTTGACCACGTTCCAAAGCCCAGGGCGCAGCTGCCCCTTCTCCCCTTTGCTAGACCCGACCGTCATGGATCCACCCTCCGGCATGTTGAACGAGATAGAAATGCAAGCGGAAGAACAGGTGAGCCAAGGTGGCGTGATCCTGTCCCTCGACCGTTGCGTGAATGAACTCTTGGTCCGTGTCGGGCATGTCGAGCATGGCCTTCAGGGCTTCCACCCAGGCCTTGTCGATCTCCTTCACGCCAGCTTCCTCGTTGCCGTCACCGAGGTGGAGACGCACGTAGCGCCGCAGCGCTTCCTCGTCGCCACTGGCGACTGCATCCTTGAGATAGGGCAGGGACATGGGTCCAGTATCCCTCTTCCGACCTCCCCTGCAAGAAAAGGTCCGGTCGGCATTCGGTTCTTCGAGGGCAGCCGGAGATCGGAGGCCTCAGCCTGCCGCACAGGGCTTTCACAGAACAGGGCCTGGTTTCCGCCTATCGGACACCAGCGAGTTCCCGCAGCAGCTGCCCCAATCCACGCGTGACGTGAGCACGTTTTGCATAGTCGGGGTCCGCCATCAGCTCGCGATGCAGCCTCGGCAGCCCGGTGAAGGGGACGCTTGGATACAAGTGGTGCTCCAGGTGGTAACCCATGTTCATGGGCAGGAAGAAGAACCGGAACGGGGGGGAGAGCAGCAGGGTTCGCGTTTGAGTCAGCGGACCGGAGTCCTCCACCGCCCAGTGCTCAGCAATACCGCGTGCACGCATCAACAGCAGGAACCAGGTGAAGAGCGGCAGAAGCCAGTAGGTGCCCAGAATGCTCCAGCCCCCGAGGAACGTGATGATGAGAGCGGCAACGAGGTAATAAACGGCTCGAACGATGGCGTGAATCGCCCCCCCTGTCGCCCCCTTGGACGATGGCTGCGCCGTGCCGACAAACATCTGCGCGAGGTCGAGCTGTTCCACCCGTAGACCCGCGAGATGCATGCCACGGGCCACTGCGCCGAATCCACGCCGCTCCTCCCAGAGATCCGGACGGTTCCGCACCCAGTCCGGATCCTTGGGTGTAGACAGGAATCGGTGATGCGCCATGTGCACTCGGCGATAGGCCCGGGTAGAAAGCAGCAGCGGCCATGCGACGAAGGCCTCGGCCAGGTGCAAATTCCAGCGGCCCGGGAACAGGCGCCCATGGGCCGCCTCGTGCGCCAAGGCGGCGAGGGCATGCTGTCGGGCGGCGATCAGTGGGATCGCGGCCACGACTGCCCATGGGCTAGCGAACCACTCGCTGAACGCAACAGCCCCGACTATCAGCGCCCACTCCCCAAGCACGTGCGTGCCGTTCTTCAAGCTCGAGGCCGGACCAAGGGACGCAAGTTGGGCGTGACCGAGCCGCGGCCAAGAGCCCCTGCTGTCCGATTCCAGCGGGGCTTCCGGCTGCAGGCGCTGTCCCTCTCGGTGGCTGGATTCCAAGGCGGCTCGCGGAACTTGAGAACGGGTGGTACGTTGAATCGCGATGATCTCCGTCAAAACGACACATCACCCGAAGCGTGTCTTGCTGCTGAAAGCGTACCAGCCTTTTCGGGATCAGGTGAATTCCCCCCCGCTCGGCATCCTGTACCTGACCACTGCCCTGCGGAAGCGTTTTGGCGAACGCGTGTCGATCGAAGTCCTCGATCTCAAGCTCGATCAACGTGGCGCCGACTGGCTTGCGACGCAGCTGGATATCCTGCAACCAGATGTCGTCGGCATCTCCGCGCTGAACTGCGAAGCGGACGCGAGCCACCAGCTGGCGGCCTGCGTGAAGCGCTGGCGCGCAGATGTCCCGGCCGTGCTCGGCGGCCCCTACGCCCGCAAGCGCGCAGAGGAGATTCTTAGCACTAGCGAATTCGATTGGGTGTTCGGCGGTGAATCGGATCGCACCTTCCCGGAAGCGCTGGACCGCCACTTCGAGGGCCACCCACTGGGCACGGACCTCCCCGGCTTCTCCTACCGGACAGGACCAGAATCGCTGCACATCAGTGAGGCACAGGATAGCATCAAGGACCTTGATGCGCTCGGCTACCCGGCCTGGGACCTCGTCGACTTCGATGCGTACACTGCCCGTCCCAACATGGCCGGCGTTCAAAAGGGCAAGCGCTACGCCAGCATCTTCACCTCGCGCGGCTGCCCCTATCTCTGTACCTACTGCCATGACATCTTCGGCAAGCGCTTTCTCTGGCGCAGCGCCGAGCATGTGATCGAGGAGATCGAACTGCTGCGCTCGGAGTACGGCGTAGACGAGATTCAAATCGTCGACGACATCTTCAATCTCAACAAGCCGCGCCTGCGCAAGATCATGGGTGAGGCCGCGACGCGCTGGGGTGGCAAGATGGCCTTCACCTTCCCCAACGGCCTGCGCGCCGACATCATGGATGAGGGCATCGTCGACGCCCTGAGCGAGGGCGGGACGTACTTCATCTCGATCGCCATCGAGACCGTGACGGATCGCCTGCAGAAGCTCGTCTCCAAGAATCTCGACGTAGAGCGCGCCTTGCGCATCGTCAACTACTGCGACGATCGCGGGATTCTCACACGGGGCTTCTTCATGATCGGATTCCCCACAGAGACGAAGCAAGAGATCCGCAACACGCTGAACTTCGCGTTCGAAAGCCGCCTCACCATGGCGTTCTTTTTCACGGTGGTGCCGCAGCCAGGGACTCCCCTCTTCGACCTAGCGCGCGAGGAAGCCCCGGAAGCGCTGGAGCTCTCGGAGCGCGACGAGAGAGAAGGACATGGCTATCGCTCGGACCAACCCTGGTACCAGCGCGCCTACGGACACGACCTAGCCCGGGACATCCGTTACGCCTACGGCCGCTTTTTCCTATCCCCGAGGCGCATGTGGCGGATCGCGCGTCGAGTGCCCCTGAGCTACATGAAGATCGGCCTTCGCTCCTACGGGCGCTTCGTTCTCCGGCGCATGCCACGCATCGGCGGCAAGGCGCACGCAGACGCGAAGGAGATCGCCTGAGCACTCGGATCGATCCCGCTCAACGCCCGTCAGAGCCAGGTGCGTACCCCAAGCTCTCCAGGTGATCCCGCTGGGACGGTTCAAGGTCGACGGGATCTGCGACCGAACCACGGTCATAGAGCCCCTGCAGTTGCTTGCGGAGCACCTCTACCCGCGCTGAGCCACGATGCTCAGCGGATCGATTCTCTAGCTCGCCCGGATCAGCGTTGAGGTCGTAGGCGAAGACCAATTCCTGCGGCCCTTCTTCATCGCGAAAGATGAACTTCCAGCCGCCTTCGAGTGCAGCGACGTAGCGGGTGCGCGCCGGCAGGGTCTGGAAGACGAAGAGTGTTCGCTCTGGCGCAGTAGCGGCGAACAGATCGGCGCCTCGCCAGCGCTCGTCCGGCGCCAGATTCACCAGACCGCAGATCGTGCGCGGAAGGTCGATCAGGGTGACTGAGCGATCTACATCAACGGCTTCGATGCCCGGTGCGCGGACGAGCAACGGCACAAGCGCCTGCCCGTCCCAGACCCCGTTTCCATGGGACACGACCCCGTGACTCCCCAGATCCTCCCCGTGATCGCTGGTGAACACAGTGATGTGGTCCTCGATCCCCCCACGACGATCGAGCTGACTCAACACCCTCCCGAATCCCGCATCTGCGTCCGCCGATGCCCCCCGATAATTGGGGATCATGGAGCGCACAACCGCCTCGTACTCCGCGCCCTGCATCTGTTCGCCATGGGCTGCAGTCTTGAGCAGTTCCAGCATTCGCCCGGACCAATCGGGCGACTGGAAGACCTCGTTCGGCCGGAACGTCGTGGATCCTCCCAGGCGCTTGCGCGTCTCCTCGTCGACTACCCAGCTGTGTGCCCGATAGCTCTGCACGAACAGGAACAGGGGGCGCCCATCATCCCGTGCGAGAACGCGCTTGACCGCGGCCAGCGTTCGATTGAACCTCGCCCGCTTGATGCGCCCCGTCTCCTCGAAATGGGCGAAGCCCTGATCGAGGCCAAAAGCGGCCGAAACGAATCCGGCATCGGTGATAGCGACCGTGCGGTAACCCGCAGCGCGCATGTGTTCGGCCAGAGTGGTCACCGACGCCGGCAGCCGGGTTTCGTTGTCGACAACCCCAAGTTCGGCTGGGTAGCGTCCAGCAAAGATCGCCGCGTGGGACGGGAGCGTCCAGGTCGCAGCTGCCCGAGCGCCGTGGAAGCGGGCAGCGGACTTGGCGAACGCGTCGATGGCGGGAGTGAGGGCATGAACCTCGCCGTCCGCCGCCCTCTCCAGCTGGAAGCCGACGTTGTCCTTGCGGAAGGTGTCCGCCATCAGAAAGAAGACGTCTGGTCGAGTGGGGTAGGTCCGCGCCCCGGGTGTGCCGATCTCCACGGGCCCCAGCACCGGGTCCACAACCACCAGGCCGCTTCCGTCCTCCGCCCCGAAGACGAGTGTCGCTGCCCCATCGAACACCGGAAGATTCACCCGCACGTCCTGCGGCACCTTCGGCAATTCGGCCGAGAACTCGAACACATGCTCCGTACCGCCATCGGGATGGACGCGCAGGGATAGAACCGAACCCGGCGCATTCGCAAGCCAGGTAAGCGTCAGCGCGCCCCCCTGCGAGAGATCGATCCCACGGATGACTCGATTCGCACCGGGGTTCAGTTCGAACCCATCGGCCGTCAGATTGCCCAACGCGACCCGCTCGGAACCTCCGATCGCGAGCGGCACCCAAACCGGCCCCCTTGCGACCTCTCTTTCACCACAAGCCGTTATGCCCGTCCAGAGCACGAGCGCAACTCCAATGGACCTCATGAGGGCAGTTCTCCATCCTCGCGCGCCGCAAGGGTCGCCGCAAAACGCTCCTCTGCGGTCAAGCGCTTGACGAGCCATTCCGGCGCATTGCGGGCGCAGGCAAGCGCAAGGCGCCACCAGCGCGGGACGTGCACGAAGTCGCTGCCCCGCAACATTCCCCGATGAATGCGCCTGCCAGCCAGCTCGGGTTTCACCCTGCGCATTCTCTGAGGCAGCCGCGCGGTCATCGGCGTATCCACGAAGCAGGGAAAGATAGTGACCGCCGTGCCCCCAAAGCGATGCAAGCGTGCCCGCAGTCCCTGCATGCACGTTGTGACCAGCGCTTTTCCCATGCCGTAGCCATAGGTCGCGCGTCTACCACGCTCGCCGGCACCCGAGCTGATCGCGGCAGCACAACCATGACCCTGAGCTTCGAAGATCGCAGCAGCCCGCATGAGAACCGCTACCGCGCTGAGACCGTTCACCTGCAGCGCTGTTGACATCGCAGCGGGATCTTCCTCCAGCGCATTCTGATCGTCGAGGTGACCGTGGGCCACTAGCACGGCGTCCAAGCCACCGAGCGCAGCCACTGCGCGATCGACAACCGTCCCAGAAGAGTGCGGATCCGAGGCTTCGAACTCCAGGACCTTCACCTGTCCAGCGCCCGCCGCAACAAGCGCGGCCTCCAGCTCCCGCCCCGCAGCTTCGTCGCGCAGCGCGATCGCAAGGTGAGCACCGTCCTGCGCAAAGGCCTCCAGTGCCGAACGCACCATCGCGGCGTTCGCGCCGGTCACGAGGATGTACTTCACTCGACGCGCGCCCCGACGCGCCGCCAGAAATTCGATGAGAACGCGGGGTCCACATGCTGTGCGAAGGACCCCGCCCCGGGGAAAGACCGTTCGAATGCGGCGCGCGGCATCCGTGCGTCCTTGGCGGGATAGAGCTTGCCGCCACAATCGAGCACGATCCCATCGAGATCCGCGAGCAGCCGCAGCGTTGGGGCACCGCCGTTCAAGAAGCCTGTTGCGATTGAGATCCCCCCGCCCGTAAAGGACAGATAGCCGGGGGATCCGTGGCCCCCAAAGGACTTTAGAACCGTGACAAGAGACTGATCTCCCCGGCGACTCACCCTCTCCAAGACCGCCCTGGCGCCCTGGGCATCCGGCACAAGCGAGTGGTGACCGAAGACGCCCCGCCGTCCATAGAGATGATTGGAGGGGTGCATCGAATCTTGGGGAAACAGAAACTCCACCAGGGAAGTCGTGCCCACCTGCATGTCACCGCCAAAGGGCGATCGACCCGCGAAATACAGTCTGTTGAAGGCGCGCATCACTGAGGGCCGAAACAGGGCAGCGGGGATCAGGCGCCCCGCACGGCTGATCCGCGAACCGCGCTCCCTGCGCTTGGAGCTCTCCGGGTCACCCGCAGGCTCACTGGCCGCGCGCGTGAGAACACACCGTGCGAAGTCCCCCTTGATCGAAAAGCTGTCGACCCAAGCGAAGGCATACTCATGGTCTTGGCTGCTCTGCAGGAGGCGAATGGTCTCATCGAGGCTGCGGCTACGAATGCGCTCGACGCGCAGGACCTGTGCCGGGCAGCGCCTGAGCTGTAGATCGACCTCTTCAATGAACCCGGTCAGTCCCAGCCCGCCGATCGTGGCGCGCATCAGCTCGGGGTTGCTCCTGGACGAGCAGTTGACGGCCCCCTCGCCGGAGCGCACAACTCGCAGCCCACGCACGTGCAATCCGATGGTCCCTGTGTGCACGTGGTTCTTGCCGTGCACGTCGTGAGCCACCATGCCGCCCAGCGTAACATGCGCCGTTCCCGGACAGCTTGGCACGATCCAGCCCGCGGGCAGGGTGCACGCGTGAACCTCCGCGAGAGTGGCGCCGGCTCCGCAGCGAATGCGGCCCTTTTCCGCGTCGAAATCCAAGATGCGGTTCTGGTGCGACGACAGGATCAGTGTCCGATCCGAATTCACGCAGGTGTCCCCGTAGGTCCTGCCCGCGCCGAAGGGCAGCATGTTCGTGCCGTCCTGCACCGCCGCAGCAAGCTGCCCCTCAGCCGGCACAACCCGGCTGCTCTCAGGCGGTATCGGGAGCCTCGACCAGCTCGGTGACGATAGGTGCTTTGCCATTCGAATCAGCGGGCGTGGCGCTTGCGGACGAGGGACATGCCCCATGCCAATGCGGCGACGAGAAAGGTGACCTGTGAGACCAAAATCCAGGGTACGCGCGGGCGGAACTCCATGACCACTCGGGCGGTCCCCGGCGGAACGCGGACGCCTTGGTACAGCCCGTTGATCAGCACAGCGTCGAGCGCACCTGTTTCAGTCTCAGCCCTCCAGCGCGGATGATGCTCCTGGCTGATGAAGAGCAAGCGCTCGTTGGGTGCAGGCTCGAATTCGAAGACAAGCCGATCGGTCAGCGCACGATCCACCTCGATCTCTGTGGCTGCTTTGCGCAAGCGACCTGGGCTGATGGAGTACCCCCCGTCCGGGCCGGCCGACACCTGAGCAAGTGGCACCAAGGCCTGCACGGGGCCGGAACGGAGCGGCTCAGAGACCAAGATCCCGGAGGGTGCGTCAGAGTCGATTTGCCGATACCCGCGAAAGGCAACCTTGGAGAGAATGGTGCTTACGCCCGAGAACGCCAGATACCCCCCCGCGATCGACTCCGGGCTGTGCACCCCCCGAAAGCCCCGTATGTATGGGCTTCGACTCGTCGGCGCCCGGAGCGGCAACACCCAATCCTGGAAGGCCACGGTCGGAAGATGATCGTAGTTGTGGAGGCTGCGGGTCCCCAACTGCGCATCGATGTTCGGGGGAAGCCACCTGCGGCCCTTCCCCCGGGGCCCGACCCAAACCGATCGGGAGCCATCCGCTGTCCGGCGGACCAAGGTGTCTGCCAGCGGACTGCTCGTTTGAATGTCGGCCCGCGGCGTCCAAACGATGACCGTCTGCACGGCCATTGCCGCGGCTAGCGCCGCCAAACCGGCCAAGGGAACGCGCCGCGGCCAGATCGTCGCGATGAGGGCACCCAGTCCCAGCACAGCCGCGTAACCCGCCAGCAGCGGGTCCACTGGCTGGCCACCAGAAGATCGGCGAAGGGCGTCTGCGCCAAACCCAGCGGCCAACATGGCTGCCACAACCAAGAGCTGGAAAGTGCGCTGTCTCCCCGTCGTGCGCAGCAGCAACACATCGACACCGATGGCAGCGAGGATTGCGATGGGCAGATGGACCGCGAAGACCGGTGGCCAGGCAGAGGCGCCAAAACCCATGCGGACGAGCAAGCTGTAAAAGCGCTCCGATCCGGTCGCAGCTGTAAGCAAGCACGCAAAGGACGCCCAGTACCACGCCCGCAGGCTCCGCCCGTGCTGCCATTTCCCCCCTGCGATGCCGACCACAGCGAGTGCGGAGAACAACGGACCAAACGAGAGTCCGATCTGACCTGGGGTGTCTGCGTTCAGGGCACAGAAGAGCCCCGGCCAGAGGAGATCCACGTAGGTCCGGGGGTCGTAGGTTTGGGGCTCCAGCGCACGCGTGGAGCGAGCCCACTCCTCGTAAAGGTCGAGGTAGACGGGCGCCACGGACAGAAGACCCAGGAGCGCGGCGGCCAAGATTCCAGCAACGGCCGGCTTGCGTGCACTCCGCAGGTCGAAAATGCGCATCGCTGTCCACCCGGCGGCGATCCACGCGAGCGCAACGAAGTGCTCGAGAAAGCCCGTCAGCAGAACCGAGTGAAAGGCAAAGACCATGCCCAATAGACTCCACGACGATCGCTGACTCAACCAACGCTCCATCGCAAACAGCGCCGCTAGCGTCCAACAGAAGCCCCATTGCACCAACGGGATCATGTCCCAGGTCGGGTAGAGCGGACCGAGCGAGAGACCGAGCGCACCCACGAAGGCGGCCGTGGGTGAGAGCTTCCTCGAGCGCAGAAAGAGGAACCCAAACAGGGCAGTCCCGACAACGCTCAAGATCGTCATCAGGGTGTAGTGCAGGTACGGGTCGCGGGTCAGGCGCGAGATCCCGTGCGAGACGATGTAGGCAGGACTCCCCCCGATATGGAACAGGGGCCGCCCTAGACCATTGTACGGCGCCCACGTTGCGAGCCATCCGGCATGGTCCCCGCGCAGATGGGCTGCGGCCTCGGGGATGTACAGGGTGGCGACGTCGTCGCGCCACAGGTCTTGGATGGTGCTGGGAGCATCCCCCACACCGACCTCCGCTGTGTTCGTGTGGGGATAGAGGACCTCGCCCCGCATCAGGTGGAACCCGAAGTAGCCACACACGAAGAGCAGCAGGAGCGCAAGCGCCGGCGACGAGCGAACAAGCCCGGACGACACATCCCCCCCGTCGCTCGTCCGGTCGATCCCTTGCACGCTGGTATAATACTCCATCGCCGTGCTCGCTCACTCGACCACTATTGTCGTGCCCGTCTTCAACGGAGCCTCGAACCTCGCATCTCTCGTCCCGCGTCTCCGCGCCCTGCGCGACGACCTAGACGGGTCGAAGCAGCTGGAAGTCCTGTTCGTCAACGACGGTAGCGCGGACGCGAGCTGGTCTGTCATCGAGGAGACCGCCAACTCCCTTCCGTGGGCCCGCGGAATCGATCTAGCATCCAACGCGGGGCAGCATGCGGCTCTCCTGTGTGGAGCGCTTCATGCGGAGAGCGACGTCGTCGTCACGCTCGATGACGACCTCCACCACCCACCTGAAGCGGTGCCCGACCTCGTGGCGGCCCTGGGGCCGGACGTGGATCTGGTCTACGGCACACCGCGCGATCGCGGCCCCCTTGGCATCCGGCGAGCAGGCTCGTTTGCAGCACGCCTGGCGCTTGCGCTCAAGGCCGGTTCGCGCTCCGGACTGCACTCCAGCGCCTTCCGCGTCTTTCGCACCGAGCTGCGCGGCCGATTCCCCGAGCTCGGCGCGGGCCCCATCAACATCGATTCCGTTCTCTACCGCGCAGGCGCGCGGGTCGCACGGCTGGATGTCGATCACGCGGCCCAGAAGCTGGGTGGATCGCGCTACACGCTGCCCAGCCTAGCGCGCGCGGCGTCGGCAGTTGCCCTGGGCCCAAGGCGAAGCGACGACCGGGCCCTCTTCACGATCCGCGCGCGGACCGACGCTCAGCCGCCGACTTGCCCAGATGGGAGAACGGATTGATCGGTTCCTGACGCAGCTCGTAGGTCAAGCGATGGGGCTCGGTCCGAACGAGCGTCCAGCCCAATCGATCGGCCGTGCGGTAGCCGGCACGATTCGCGGAGTTGAAGTGGGCGATCACGGGGTAGCTCTCGCCCTTGAAGAAGGTGTAGCAGGCAGACAAAGCCAACCCGCGACCCGCAAAGGCATCCAAAATGAAACACCCGCCGACATTCCCGTGCGTCAAGTACATGAGCCCTGCGCTCTGGCCATCGACGACCACGATCTCGACCCGGCGGTAGGGGTTCCCGCGAAGGTACTCGCAGTGCTGCTCGTAGCTCGGCAGCTGCTTGCTCGCCATACCCGGGATGTTCGAGTGCTCGTGCGCGTAGCGCTCCCGCAAGAGCCCATATAGAAAGGAGTCATCCGCTGCCGTCGCCGCTCGAAGCTCCATGTGCTCGGGGGTGTACAAGCGCCGCAGCGCACGCGGGGACGCAGGCCCCTCCTCCACATCCATCGCACCGCCCTTGGTTTCCTTGGCTCCGCCTTCGCCCATGAAATCCAATATCACCGACCATCTGGGAACCGTCAACTTGTCGCCCACGGTGTATTCTGTGGATCGATGGGCACCGCTGAGGAATCGAGCCGTGAAGGCGGCGACGAGCCCTTCCTGATCTTCGGGCGGCCGTCGATCGAGCAGCCCGAAATCGATGAGGTCGAGCAGTGCCTACAGAGCGGCTGGCTCGGAAGCGGGCCCCGGGTGGCCGCATTCGAGCGGGCGTTCGCCGACTACAAAGGGGTCCAGAACGCGGTGGCGCTCGGTTCATGCACCGCAGCCCTGCACCTCTCGATCATCGCCGCGGGGCTTGGCAAAGGCGACGAGGTCATCACCACGGCGATGACCTTCTGCGCGACAGTGAACGCCATCGTGAACTCGGGCGCGACGCCGGTCCTAGCCGATATCGACCCCGTGACGGGCAACATCGCCCCCGCTGCAATCGAAGCGGCGATCACGCCACGCACCAGGGGTCTCATCATTGTGCACTTCGCTGGCCTCCCCTGCGACATGGACGCGATCGAGTCCATCGCGCAACGTCATGACCTTGTCCTCATCGAGGACTGCGCCCACGCCATCGAGACCACCTACGACGGAAGGCCCGCCGGTACGCTCGGCGACTTCGGTTGCTTTAGCTTCCACGCCACCAAGAACGTCACTACGGGAGAGGGCGGCATGGTGATCGCTCGGAACCCGGAGCACGCGGCGCGCATCAAGCGTCTGGCGCTTCACGGGATGGAGGAGGATGCCTGGAAGCGCTTCAGCGACGAAGGGTTCCGCCACTACACCGTCAGCGACCGCGGCTTCAAGTGCACCATGATGGACCTGCAGGGGGCAATAGGCATTCACCAGCTCGCACGCGTCGAAGACAACTGGCATCGGCGGGGGGCGGTCTGGAAAGCCTACGACGAGCAGCTCGCCGGACTTGAGCTTGAGCGCCCCGCCCGCGCACAGAGCGGCTCGCGACATGCCCGTCACCTCTACGCGATCCGACTCGACCGCCGGGACGAGGTATTGGAGTCGATGACGAGCGACGGCGTCGGGCTCGGCGTACACTACCTTTCGATTCCAGAACATCCCTACTACCGGGAACGGTTCGGCTGGACCCCTGAGCAGTTCCCCGTGGCGATGGACACGGGCCGCAGAACGCTGTCCTTGCCGATCGGCCCCTCCCTCACGGGCTCCGACGTCCAGCGCGTCTGTGCGGCATTGGTCAAGGCGCAGTCCTAAACCGGGCCGCGTGGCCCGCCAGACCGCTAGCCCCCGCTCCGCGCCTGAAAAGTCGCCAGCGCCACCCCAGTGAGGATCAGAACCGCGGCGATCATGAAGCGGGCCGTGGCGACCTCGTTCAGCAGCAGCACGCCGCCCGCCGCGGCGATCACCGGCACCGTGAGCTGGGCAATTCCGGCCTGGCTCGAGGTTAAGCCGCGCAGGGCCTTGTACCAGAGCACGTAGCCAAGCCCCGAGGTGACCGCGCCGGTGAGCGCCGCCCAGCCAAGGCCCTCCCAACCGGGAACCGGTTCGGGACGCCAGAACAGAAGCAGCGGCAGCACCATTCCCGCCAGCAGCGCTGACCGCACGAAGTTGCCTGCCGTGCGGCCCACGGGATCGAGACTGCCTAGGCCCTGGATGGAATAGACCCCCCAGCCGATGCCGGCCGCTCCCATCGCCAAGGTGCCCGCGAGGGGCGGCGACCCGCTGCGCGGCCACAGCCACCAGGCCATCGCCCCTAGCGCCAGCGCCAACCCCGTCCACTGGGCGGCCCGCAGCCGCTCGCCCCGCAGCCGGCCCCAGCCAAGCATCGTCACCTGCACCACGGTGAACAGAATCAACGCGCCGCTCCCCGCGTCCACCTCAAGATAGGCGTAGGAAAAGAGGAAGGCGTAACCCACCAGGGCGACCGTCGAGGGCCAGTCGCCGGCGGCCCAGGCCCTCGCGGGGCCGCAGAGCACGAGCAGAGCCGACGCTCCGGCCCCCAGGCGGGCGGCCGCAAAACCGGCCGCTCCGATGTCGCCGGAGAGCAGGCCCTGTCGGCCGATGACCGAGTTGGCAGCAAAGGCCACCAGGGTCGCGATCGTGAGCAGAAGGGTGCGATGCTGGCTCGGCATTCTGGGCAAGAGCATGCCATCCGCAGGCCTTCACCCGTCCCCTGGGCTTTGACGCTTTCTCCGCCACAACGATCCCATTGGATATATCCAGATCCCCCGAGATCCACGCTAGACGAAGACCATGTGCCTGCAGCGCGCAAACGACCCCGGCCAAAACGACACAAGGCCCTACTAATAAACCACATACGTCAAAGATCTGACACTCACCTGCACTCCTGGCACGCGCCTCGCTGATAGCCCACCGTCCAGCC
>CAYWNK010000015.1:0-43895 GCA_964459495.1 uncultured Planctomycetaceae bacterium | reverse complement strand
GGACAGACGAAACCAAGGATCCTCGGCTCGAGCGGCGGCGGGGGCCATGGCCCCCAGGGCCAGGCCTGCGGCGGAGGTGGAGAGCACGGAGCGGCGGGTGAAGGTCATGGACGGTGTTGGAGTGGAGGGAGCGCCTGAGGCTGGCCCGGTGCCGAGCCTGCCGTGAAAGGGATGGCGGGTCACGGGGCCTACTGGGGATTGGTGGCCCATAGCGTGGTCTGGGTCACGAACCCGCGGTCGTCGAGTTCAAGGCACGACTCGATGACCTGCGCGACATCGACGGGGCGCAGCTTGCTGGGCTGCTCCTCGAGGCTCGCCCGGCCACCGAAGGGCGTGATCACCTCGCTGGGGTTGACCTGCATCACGCGAATGTTGTGGGGCCTTAGCTCGGCGCGCCAGCACTCGGTCAACCCGGTGAGCGCGAATTTCGAGGCTGCGTAGGCGCTGCCCCCAGGAAAGCCCTTGGAGGCCGCGGTGGACCCCACGTTCAAGATCGTGCCACCCTTGCTCTTCATCATCTGCTGCGCGGACGCTCGGCCCACCAACATGGCGCCGCGCACGTTGGTTGCGAAAAGCTCGTCAAAGCGACCCACGTCGAGCTCCACCAGGGGCGCGAAGTAGCCAAACGCGGCGTTGTTTACCAGGGCATCCAGCCGGCCGTGACGTTCGACCACCGAGCTGACCAAGGCGTGAACCTGCGCTTCGTCAGAGACGTCACAGGTCAGGCCGAGGGCCCCGATCGAGGTGGCTGCCTCCTCGATCACGTCGGGACGTCGGCCGCAAATCGCCACCTTGGCCCCCCGCGCCCGCAGGCGCTCCGCCGTGGCAAAGCCGATGCCGGTGCCGCCACCGGTGACAAGGATCGATGCGTCTTGAAACTGCATGGGACCCGGAGTGTAGCGTGGACGGGGTCCGCTTGAATCCCGGGCAGTCAGGCGGATGCGGTCAGCTTGGCCCAGCCGCGCAGGAGCTCCGCCTCGTCCAGATGCCGCCCGATGATCACGAGCACCGACTCATCCGGGGCTGGATCGGTCTGCACCTCGATTTCCAGCCATTGGTGAATGCCCTGGATCAGCAGACAGCACGGCTCGCCGGCGGCCCTGACCCGCCCCTTGATGCGCAGCACCTCCGCGCGTCGATTGGTCCCCAGAAAGCGCAGCCACATCTCCAGGGTCTTGCGCTGCAGGGGCTCAGTCGTTCGCAGACTCACCGAGCCCAGGCCCGAGGAGTGCACCGGCGCATCGCAGGCCTCGCCCGGTCCGTGGTCGTGGCCCTCGTGATTGCGCTCCCTGGCGGCGCGTTCGATCCGCTCGGCTAGCTCGAGTGGATCGGGGTTGAGGTCGAACACCTCCGACGCCGCGAGGTCGCCGCGCAGGGCCGCCGCCCGCCGCGCCCCGGGGGCCACCGCATCCAGCGCAGCGCGGGCCTGTGCAATCGCGTCCTTCTCCGCACGGTCCGCGTGGGTTTCCACCACCAGGTCCGCGTAGGCCAACTGCTCGGCCGCCTCCGGGAACCGCGCAAGCTGGTCCACGATGGACGGCAGGGCAGCCAGGGCCACCACCCCATCGCTGCGGTACTGCCCAGCCAACTCCCCATCGACGACCAGCGTCTGCACCGCTGGCCCGGGCGACGCCAGGCCGGACGCCTCGATCACCACCCGCTCGAAGGCGAGCTTGCGCCGGCCGATCAGCGGCAGCGACAGTCCCTTCCCCAAGCGCTTGTGGCGCACCGCGAGCTCGCGCAGGGTCCGGCTGAGGTCGCCCCGCACGGTGCAGCACACGCAGCCGCCGTCGAGCTCGATCAACTCATCCTGCCCCCCCACCACGAGGCTGCCGTCGATCCCTGCGTCACCAAACTCATTGACCACGACAGCGATAGGCGGCCCGCCCGGCGCGGTGAGCAGGCGATTGAGCAGGGTCGTTTTGCCCGCCCCCAGAAACCCTACCAAGAACGTGACAGGGATAGGCTGGGGGCTCATCGACGCAGGACCGGCACGAAGCCGATGTTGTCGAAACGCCACAGACCCGGCTCCCGCTCGGACAACTGGCCGACCAGATCGCCCGCCGGGGCGGAACACCAGAGCCGCCAGGAGGTCGGTCCAGGCCGAGCGATCGACACTGCGGATTCGAGCTGCCAGCCCTTGCCGCCAAAGCTGCGCGGGTTGAACTTCGGCCCGATCAACCCCACCCAAGTTCCGCGCCCCGCGCAGCTCCTGCCGAGGAACCCGCGCAGGGTTGGTCCATCGTCGGCCAGCCAAGCCCGCGCCGCCCCGCGGGCCACAGCGTCGGCAGACGCAGCCGAGCGCTGCTCGAGTGTCGGGACCACTTCCCGGGGATCGCGGGGGTCCACTCTCGACTCGAAGAACACCAGGTGTTGCCAGGGCAGCCCGTCGAACTCCGATTCGAACGCCAGGCCGTTGAACGCGAGTTCGCCCAACATCTGGGCCTTGGTCATCTTGTGCTCAGGCTTGATCGGCACCGAGCGATCCTCTGCGCGGAACTCGACCAATGCGAGCCGCCCACCGGGCGCTAGGGCGCGCCGCACCCCCCGCAACACCGACTCCGGATCGTCGAGCTCGTGATAGACGTCGACCATCACAATGAGGTCGCAGCTCGCCGGCGGAAAGCCTGGATCGCTGCCCGTCGAGACCAGGGTCTCGATGTTCCCAATGCCCTTGGCCGCGGCCCGCTTGGCCAGGAGTTCCAACATTTCAGGCTGGAGATCAGCGGCCAGGACACGTCCCTTGTTCCCCGTCAGCTGGGCCATCGGCAGGGACAGGTAGCCGTTGCCGCAGCCAAGGTCGCCAAGCACCTGACCGGGCTCGATCCCCAGGTGTTCGAGAAGCAGCTGGGTGCGCTCCTCCCGCTCCCGGCTATCCCGCGTCAGCCACTCCGCCCCGCGCCAGTGCATGGTGCGCGCGATCGGACGTCCGAGGTAGAAGCGATCGTCGCCCCGGCGCCAGCGATCCACCTTCTTGCGGTCTTCGTCTCCCGCCTCTTTCTGGCCGGCACCTGGCTTGGCAGGCTGCTTGAAGCCCTGGCCGGTGGCGGCGGGCGCGAGTGCCAGCGCACAAAGAAAGAGAATGGACTTGGCGATCGCGCGGGAGTTGGAACTCATGGCGGCCTAGTCTAGTACCGCAGGTCGCCGCTTGGCCTGTCCCGACAGCACGTTTCAGGCCGGCCCAGGCCGATCAAGACCAACCCAGCACCTATGCAACGCTTCGCCTTCATCACAGGAACCAGCCGCGGCATCGGCGCAGCCCTCGCTCGCATCCTCGTGGAGCGCGGCTGGTCGGTGATCGGCACTGCCCGCGGCCCGGCCCCCGAGGGGCTGGATCCCGGGAGCTACTCCCACCTCGCGATGGACATCGGCGACCTTGGCGCCCTCGGCCGCGCCCTGGACACCATCCTCACCCAGCCGCACATGGGCTCATGGGATCAGGTTGCTCTGGTCAACAACGCGGGAACGGTGGAGCCGATCGACAGCATCGACCGACTCGCCCTCGCTGATCTCGATCGCGCACTGCGCATCAACCTGACGGCTCCCATGTGGACGGCGGGGAGGTTCATGCGCCTGCTGCCCGATTCGGTCGCGCTGCGCGTCGCCCACCTGGGTAGCGGCGCGGCGACATCCGCCTACAGCGGGTGGAGCACGTACTGCAGTGCGAAGGCGGGGCTTTCGATGGCCGCGCGCTGTGTGGCCGAAGACGTCAAGTCCATGCCTCACCTGCAGGGCCGCGACGTGCGCGTTCTCGACTACGCACCCGGCGTGGTAGCAACCGAGATGCAGGCGGACCTGCGTGCCTCCGAGGTCAGCAGTTTCCCCGCCCGCCAGCGCTTTGTCGAACTGCACGAAAGCGGGCAGCTCGTCGCTCCTGAGGGGCCGGCCACCGAGCTGGCCGACCTCCTGGAAGACCCCGCGCTCCCGGCCTACTCGGCCACCCGCTTCGGTACTCCCCGATGAGACCCTGCCTGCCCCCAGCGTCGCTGGTCGAGCTGGCCTGGTCCTGGCTGGTTGGCGCCGGCCTCATCGGCGCGAGCCTGCTCTGCTCTTCCTGCGAACAGGGCGCCCCAGCCCATCCGCGCAGCCCCGACGAATTGCCCGACGGCTTTTGGTTCGACACACGCTTCGACCAGGGAGCCGCGTCCCTGCCCGAGGAGCTGCGCGAACAGGTCCAACGCCTTGAGCGGATCGGCTACGCCGGAGGCTACGAGCCCGCGCAGGAAAGCTACGGCGTGGTGCGGCACGATGCCGAGCGTGCGCAGGCGGGCTGGAACCTGTACTCGTCGGGACACGCACCCGAAGCGTTCCTGATCGACATGCAGGGCGAGGTGCGACACCGTTGGAGCTACGCCTACGGGGATCTCCCCGGCGCGCTCCCCATGGAGCATCCCTCCCAAAATGCCTGGCGCCGAGTCGAGCTGCTGCCGGACGGGGACCTGCTGGCGATTCACGAGGGGCTTGGACTCCTGCGGATCGGCAAGAACTCCAAGCTGCGCTGGTACTGGCCGGGCAACGCCCACCACGATCTCACCCTGACCCCGAGTGGCAACGTCCTGGTGCTTGCCCGCAGGCCGGCGGTGCTCTCCCGCTGGAACCCGCGGGCCGCGCTGCTCGAGGACTTCATCGTCGAGCTCGACCCCGACGGGCAGGAGGTCCGCAGGGTGTCGGTCTACGCCGCCCTCGGAACGTCCCGCTGGGCCGACAGGCTGCGCAGCGCGGCCACCGCGGGCGGAGACGTGCTGCACACCAACTCCCTCGAATTGGTCCAACCCGCCATGGCTGAGCGCCTCCCCCAGGTCCAGGCCGGACAGGCCCTCGTCTGCCTGCGTGAGATCCCAGCGATCTGCACCATCGACCTGGAGCGCGGGATTGTGACTTGGCTGCGCAGCGGCAACTGGGGCCAGCCCCACGAACCGACCCAACTGCCGAACGGAGAGTTGCTCCTGTTCGACAACATGGGCAACCAGGGCTACAGCCGGCTGCTGCAGCTCGCCCCCGAGTCGGGAGAGGTCACATGGTCCTATGGAGGCGATCCGGCCCGTAGCTTCTATTCCATCTTCTGCGGCGCGGCCCGGCGGCTAGCGAACGGCAACACCCTGGCGAGCGTTTCCTGCGCCGGGGAGGCCCTGGAGATCAGCCCCGATGGCGAGATCGTTTGGCGCTTTGTCAGCCCCCATCGCGCCGGTCCTGAATCGGAGCTGGTGGCGGCCCTGTTCGAGGTGCAAAGATTGGGTCCAGACGAGCTGGACTGGCTCGATTGAGGACGATTGCACAATCCTTCGATTTTCACTGAGGCCAGCACGGGCCGGACGGTCGATGAAAGCGGCGGAGAGACCCTAGCTCAGAGTGCAATATGTTCTTCCATAAGAAACGAGTTGAGGCATACGACAACGCCCGTGATCGCGACCGCCCGGCCATACCGGATGCAGAGGATATCGTGGTCGAAGTCGACATCGAAGACGGCATGACGCCCCCCATCCCGGGCGACCTGCACGACCTTCACGTAGGCGGCACCGGCGTCAGTATCCCCGCCGAGCTGGACCCAGGCATTCTCGAGGGCGACGTCGTGCGTCTCACAATCGCCCACCCGGTTCACGGCTGGACGGTCACGACGCCGGCCTGTGTGGAGTACAAGCTGCCCGAGGGCGGCACCCAGTACCGCTTTGGGTTCGAGTTCGTGAACATGGGCAACCTCTACGCCCAGCTCGACAACGCGATCGTGCGCTACTTCAACCGCCGGCGGGGCGCCCGGATCTTCACGAGCCTCGACGAGAGCTTTGACGCAAAGCTGCGCGTGGACGGGCATCCGATGCAGGGTCGTGTCCATGACATCAGTCGGGTCGGTCTTTCGATCGTGCTGGACAAGAGTCGCGCCGAACGCTGCACCCCCGGCCAGGCCATCGAGCTCGAGTTCAAGCTTCCCGACGACGGCAAAACGATCAAAGGTCAGGCCACCGTCTCCCAGCACCGCGATCTGGGCGAGCATGCCTTCCTGGGCATCGACTTCGACATCGAGGACAAGCGCGGGTTCGCCAAGCACCAGGACCGCCTCGCCCGGTACGTGCTGGAACGCCGCCACCTCACCGAGAAGTACGAGGACGCGCTCGAGAGGGGCACCATCCCCCCCCTTCCCATGGAGCCTTCAGACGAAGCCCCCGCCGAGGAAGCGCGCAAGGACAAGGACCAAGATCAAGACAAGTTCGGGGACAGGGACGCCGCGTAGGGGCGAATCACCGCCCGGCGGTATAGTCGGGGGCAGCATGCAGTTCTGCCTCCTTCGAACCCAAGACAAGCCCAGTCCCTCCCGGTCGAACCGGCTGCGGCTGGGCTTCCTGCTTTCCCTCGCCATCCCGCTCATCGGATGCTCCGGCAGTGGTGAGGGCGAATCCGGCCGGCCTCAGTCCGGGAACCCCGGCGAGGAGACCAGTGGCGCGATGCAGGGCTTCGAGGTCATCTACAGCCTGCTCGCCATGGACGACCAGCGCGAGGTGTTCGATGCGCCCAAGCCCCCTAGGCAGGACCTGTTCCAGCCCCGGCGCGGCGGGGACGGCCCGGACTTCAGCCATCTCCCTGCGGTGATCGTCACGCCAAACACCCGGCTGCGCTATCAGCTGCCCGCCGCTCACCCCGAAGCGCAGCTACGCTTTGGCCTGGCGCCGGCGATGAACGCCTACCACGCCGACGCGAGCATCTTGGTCGAGGCCACTTGGAATGGGGAAGCGTGCTTTGAGACGACCCTGAACTGCGCCAAGAACGTCCCCGCCGAAGAACGTCGCTGGAGCTACTTTTCCATTCGGGTTCCAACGGGCGGCGCGCTCGAGTTACAGACCACCTACCAGGGACCACGGGACGAGTCGCCCGAGATCGGCATCGGTCGCCTGCAGGTCGGCGTCCCGTTCGAGGCGCCGCGGACGACACCTGCGCCCGGTCGGCCAAACGTCGTACTCGTCGTCATCGACACTTTGCGCGCCGATCGACTGAGCTGTTACGGCGCTGATCAACCCACCAGTCCGGTGATCGACGCCCTCGCCGCCCGCGGCGTGCGCTTCACGCGGGCCTACTCCTCCGCACCCTGGACCCTACCGGGTACGGCAAGCATCCTGACCGGCAAGACGCCGCCTGAACACGGCATCGGGGTGAGCGATTCGTTCTACCTATCCGACGCCCTCGAATCCCTGGCCGAGCCTTTCCAGCGCGCAGGCGTCACCACGGGTGCCTTCACCTGCAACCCGCTGATCGCCGAAGGCCGTAACTTCGATCAGGGCTTCGAGACCTTCCGCAACTACCGCTGGAAACAGACGGACGCAATCCACGACGACGTCGTGCAGTGGATCGAGGGCAACGCCCAGAACCGCTTCTTTCTCTACCTCCACACCGTCGACCCCCACGACCCCTACCAGCCGAGCCCCGAGTCCGAGGCACGCTTTGCCGGCGAACCTCCCCCGGACTTCTTGCCTAGGGAACTCCGACCCCAGATGGCTCAGTTTTACTCGAAAGACGGGTTTGACGAGGAGATCCTGCAGGCTTCCAACGCACACCAGTTCAAGCTCTACGACGGCGAGATACACGACGCAGACCACGGCATCGGGCGCATCATCGACAAGTTGGAGCAGCTAGGGATCCTGGACCGGACCATCATCGCCGTGACCAGCGACCACGGGGAGGAATTCCTTGAGCACGGCTGGGTCGGCCACAACTCCCAGCTATACGACGAGCAGGTGCACGTGCCGCTCGTGATCGCAGGGCCTGGCATCCCCAGCGGAGAGATTGCCGAGACGCGGGTCGAGAACCGCCTGCTGTACCGCACCCTGCTCGAAGCTGCGGGCATCGAGGGCGGGCCGCGCACCGAACCCAATCTGCTGGAGCGCGGCCCCGACGGCGCCCTCGCTGGCAAGCTGCGCGAGCAGCCCGTGCACATCGTCAATGGGCCCTCCAAACTGGCGGACTACGGGACCCGTACGCTGATCGACCTGCGCCATGTGCGCGCGATGATTCAGGGCAAGTGGCGCATCAACCTCGGCATTCCCAAACAACCGAATCAGCCCAGGATCGCCCGGCTCTTCGATCTGGACAATGATCCCGAGTGCCTTGTCGATGTTTCCGCGGAGCATCCCAAACGGGTCCAGGCCATGAAGGTCGCGATGGAGGACTGGTTCTGGGCAGGGCGAAAACGCCAGCCCCCGATGGTGCCTACCACGGAGGGAACCCTGGAGCTCCTGCGCGCCAACGGGTACATCGGTGACTGATCCTTCGACGGTTTCGAGCACGGCCGGCCATTCCCCCCCAGGCTCGGTAGCCGCCCCCCGGGCGACCGCGCCCCTTGCTCCCGGCGGGGCAAGCGGTCGGATCCGGCGGGCGCTCCCGCCGCGCGTGCTCGTCATCCGGCTTGGCGCCATCGGCGACGTGGTCAACGCCCTCGTCCTCGCCGACGCCCTCCAGCTCGGATCCCCCGATGTGGAGGTCGGGTGGGCGGTTCACCCGCTCTCCGCCCCCCTGGTCAGGGACCACCCCTGCGTGAAACGCGTCCACATTTGGGAACGGGGCTCCGCCATGGGGACCCTGCGATCGGGACGTCGGCTCGCCGCTGAGCTGCGGGAAACCGACTACGGGCTGGTGGTCGATCTCTCCCGTATCGCGAAGAGCGCCCTGCTAGCCAGAGCCTCAGGCGCCCCCTGGATCCTTGGCTACGACCGCGGCCGGGCGAAGGAGGGGAGCTGGCTGCTGCACACCGATCGCATCTCTCCCGGCCACCCGCGCACCCATATGCTCGAGCAGGTCCTCGAGTTTGCCGGGCACCTGGGTTTGCCCGCCGATCAAGCGCGTCGACGCCTGCCCCACGATGCTGCCGCCGACGCCTGGGCGGACGGGCTGGTGGCCGAGTTGGGAGCACCCCCGATCCTGGTGCATGTGGGCGCCAGCAAGCCCGAGAATCGCTGGGCTCCTGAGTGCCACGGGGAGCTCGCCCGACTGTTGCGAGCGGACTATCCGGCGGTCTGCGT
This sequence comes from uncultured Planctomycetaceae bacterium, assembly GCA_964459495.1. GTDB lineage: Bacteria > Planctomycetota > UBA1135 > UBA1135 > CAYWNK01. The sequence continues at coordinate 34,893 of CAYWNK010000015.1, read as the reverse complement.
GACGGGTGGACCCGATGTTCGCGCCGCCGGGAGCGTGACAATGACGACAGCTGGGCCCGGCGTGCGGGATCTAGTCGGCGCCACGAGCCTTCGGCAATACGCGTCACTCGCCGCGCGATCTGCGCTTTTTGTCGGCTGCGACACAGGGCCGATGCACCTGGCCGCCGCGGCCGGCTGTTCGATCGTTGCGCTGTTCGGGCCCGCAGATCCCCTGAGAACCGGCCCCTACGGCGCCCATACGGTGATTCGCAGTCCTGACGCAGGAACCGACCGCGATGCTCCCTTGCCGCCGGCGAGTATGGAAGCGCTCCGGCCCGCAGCAGTTGCCGCGACATGCTTGACGAAATTGTGAGGTCCCGTTGGCAACCGTGGGATCGATCTCGATTGGCCCCTAAGCACAATCCCCGAGTGATTCTCGACTGACTACCCTTGCCTCCCTCCGTAAACTACTTCGTAACCTCGGAAGCGGAAACGCGCCCCAGGCCGAGTCCCGTGCCTCCCCAGGGCAACGAGAACCAGAAAGCCGATTGCCGAATAGGCGCGCCGGCTGCCGATAAACGACACCAGCAGGAGCCTGCCGGCTCCTCAGATTCAGCCACCATGCTGCCCCATTTCCTGCGCCCAAAACAAAGCTTCCTAGCTCGGTTCCTGACCGCCCGAGCGTTGGAGGGGACCCTCGCTGCTCAGGAGCTCGAAGAGGAGTTTCAAAAAGAGCGCGCCCGCTCCGATCGAAGTGGCAACGCTTTCTCCATGGTGGTGTTCCGCGTTGAGGATGGGCACCTCGACGAGCTCGCCCCCCTGGTCAGCTATGCGCGGGACCGCATGCGCATCTACGACTCGGTAGGCGTACTCGACTCCAACCGGGTGGGCTTTGTCCTGCCTGAGACAGCACCCGCCGGGGCCTGGGTGTTCGCCGAGGATTGCCTGGACCAGCTGCATGAGGCCCAGGCCGCGCAGACGAAGTCCAGGCCGAGCAAGAAACACCCCAAGGTCAGCTGCGAGGTCTTCGGCTACCCGCTCGACTGGCAGAAGAACCAGCCGGAGGACGATTCGGATCTCGACCGACCCGCGCCGCCCATGGGGACCAGCGCCCGCAGCGCAGGAGTCGTCTCCTCCCAGGCGATGCACGCGATGCACGTCGATCCGAGCGCGTCCCGGGAACGCCAGGGCGCGGACGCCAAGCCGGTCGGCGATTTCTCTAGCGCCTTCCTCGAGCCCCTCCCCTGGACCAAGCGAGTGGTCGATGTGGCCGTGTCTGGCACCGCCCTGCTGCTGCTCAGCCCGGTGTACCTGACCGCGGGCGCCCTCGTGAAGCTGACTTCACCGGGACCGATCATCTTCCGTCAGCAGCGAGCAGGCCGAGGCGGAGTCCCCTTCACCTTCTACAAGTTCCGCTCCATGTACGTGGACGCGGAGGCCCGTCGCAAAGCCCTGGAGACCGACAACGACCACAAAGAGGGTCCGATCTTCAAAATGCGCGACGACCCGCGCATCACCCCGGTGGGCAGGATTCTCCGCCGATTGAGCATCGACGAGCTCCCCCAGCTCTACAACGTCCTCATCGGGGATATGACGCTGATCGGGCCGCGCCCTCCCACACTCAACGAAGTGGCCGAGTACGAGCCCTGGCAGCGCAAGCGTCTCGACATCACCGGCGGCTTGACCTGCATCTGGCAGGTCAGCGGTCGCAGCGAGGTCGGATTCGAGGAATGGGTCCGCATGGACATCGAGTACCAGCGCAAGCGCAGCTTGCTGTTTGATATTCGCTTGATCCTGAAGACCTTCGGCGCCGTCCTGTCGGGACGCGGAGCCTACTAGCAGCCCAACGAGGCCAGCCGCAGCACGGCTGCAGGCCGCCCCCGAGTCGCGAGATCGGCTCGCACCGACTTCTTCCGCCCTCCCCGCCCTGCGGGGAGGGCGGATTGCTTTTGGCTAGACCTGGGGTGAACTCGCTGTCGCGGGAGAGGTGACGAATCGCTTCTTTTTCCAAGTTGAATTCGAAATCCCCCGACTGGATTTCTAGCCTGCCGATGGCGGGCGACAGCTAGGAAATCCCGCTGGGAATTCAGATGGCCGGATTGGCTGGACGATCAGGCACACGAAGACCAAGTGGCACTGCGATCGGTCTGGACCATCGACCTTGGATTCTTCTAAGAAAAAACCGTCACTTTCCGGCTTCCCGGCAAGTGAAACTCAGGCCGGGCCAGCTCTCACTTGCCCGCCCATGGAACCGCCCGCTGGATCCGAATGGAACGTCGCGAAACGCAACGCTCCGTCCGGCCCCTCCCCCCGGGGCGATTCTTGGACAATCAACCAGGCCAAAATGACCTCGACTCTCCATCGCCGCTTGGCGCCGCTCTCCGGCTGCCTAGCTGCCCTGCTCTCCCTGTTTTCCTGCACGGACGCTGGTACCACCGCCTCGAGCCTGTCCCTCGACGAAACGTTCGGGCGCGGCACCCAGCAGACCAGCTTCGCGGTAGCGGGCACAGGCGGTCTCTTCCATGTCCGCGGGCCCCGCGGTGGCCCGTTCCCTAGCGGAACCCGGACCTACACACTCGAGAACACGGGACCCGAGGCCCTGGAGTGGGATCTAGAGTCGACCGTTCCGTGGCTCATCCCGAGCCCGGCAGGAGGCATCCTGGCCAGGGGCGCCCAGGCGCAGGTCACGGTCGCCATGGACAACACCAAGGCTGAGCTCCTGCCGGTGGGTGACTACCCGGCCGATCTCATCTTCACCGACTCCGACAACGACACGAACGTCCACCTGGCGTTCCTGCTGTCGGTACTGGACCTGTCGGTGATGGGTGAGCTGGACGTCTCGCCTTCGGACGGATTGAGCCTGCAGATGACCGAGGGCCAATCCTCAGGTTTGCCCCAATCCCAATTCACCGTGACGAACGTGGGCGACGGCCCGCTCCAGTGGGGCGCCACCAGCTCCGAGCCGTGGCTCCAGCTTGCCAGCACGTCGGGCAACGTCCTCATCGGCCAGTCGGACGACGTGGGCGTCGTGCTGGACCCCAGCATGGTCTCCCAGCTGGCACCGGGTCTGCACCTGGCGAGCGTCGTCATCCTGAACACCAACATCGTGGCCGAGTCGTTCGAGCTCGAGGTGGCGCTCAGCATCTCCCCCGCCGGCGGCAGCGGGCGGGTGACCAATGGACTCGCCGCGGAGTATCGCTTCGAGGAGGCCGGTGGCACCGTCGTCCACGACGTATCCGGCCTGCAGCCGGCGCTCGACCTTTCGATTGAGAACACCTCCGCCGTGAGCTGGGGAGCCGGAACGCTGTCCATCCAATCCCCCACGGTGCTGACCACTGGGGGACCCGCCACCCGTCTGACCGAAGCGGTGCGCGCGAGCGGTGAGGTCACCGTCGAGGCATGGATCGTGCCCGACAGCCTGAACCAGGAGGGCCCCGCCCGACTCGTCACGCTCTCCAACGGCGCGACGATGCGCAACTTCACCCTTGGGCAAGGCCTGTACAACGGGCTCCCCAAGGACAGCTTCAACATGCGTTGTCGTCACACCTCCACCGACCTGGACGGAGAACCGATGGTGAACACCGGGGCCGGAGGCGCCAAGCAAGGTCTCCAGCACGTGGTCTACACCCGGACTCCAGGCGGCGACGCGCGGATCTACGTGGACGGCAGCGTCAAGGCCAACACCAACCTGGCCGGCAACTTCAGCAATTGGGACAGCGGCTATCGCTTCGCACTGGCCAACGAGCTCGGCGCCAACCGCCCCTGGCTCGGCAGCTTCCACCTAGTCGCCGTCTACGAGCGCGCCCTCAGCAGCCAGGAGGTTCTCCAGAACTACCAGGCGGGCAGCGGTGCGACCAACGATGGACACCTGGCTGTCACGCCGGGCGGCGAGGTTCTCTTCAACGCCGAAGAGGGCGTGACCCCGCCGACCACTTCCCGCAACCTCGAGCTAGCCAACATCGGCGGCGAGCCGATCGAGTGGACCATGACCGAGACCGCACAGTGGTTGTCGCTGACCAGCGAGCAGGGCAACCTGGCTCCCGGCGCCAGCCAGACCGTTGCGGTGCGTCTTGAGGTGGCCCAGGTGATGAACCTCGCTCCGGGTATCTACACCACCACCGTCAGCTTCACCAACACCACCAGCGGGTTCGGCAACACCACCCGCGACGTTCGATTGGTCGTGGTGGAAGAGGGTGATTCCGGCGCCGGCGGCCAGAAGCCTGGCCCCAGCACCACCGGCCCGACCGACCCCGGTAACCTGACAACCGTCGGCTCGATGACGGTCACGCAAGCGGGTGCGGTGATCGAGAACGTGCTGATCCAAGGCACGGTTTCGATCAAGGCTCCGAACGTCACGATGCGCAACTTCATCGTCGACGGCGGCGGGAACTTCCCCTATGGCGTGCGCGCTACCGACGGCTTCTCCGGCCTGACGATGGAGGACGGTGAGATCCGCAACATCACCAGCTCGGGCATCTATGGCGGCGACTTTGTCGCCCGCAGGCTGAACCTCCACGAGTCTGGTGGCGACGCGATCAAGTCGACCCAGAACGTCCTTGTCGAGCGTTGCTGGATCCACAACCTGGGCACCAACGTCGGCGCCCACGCGGACGGCAACCAAACCCGTTACGGCTCGAACTTCGTGTTCCGCCAGAACAACTTCGACATGCCGGTGGACGTCGGTCCGCCCTACAAGTCCAACGCGACCTTCATCGTTCAGACCGGCGCGGGTCCGGTGGACAACTTCCTGATCGAGGAGAACTGGCTGAACGGCGGCAACTTCACGGTGTACTTCACCGACAAAGGCGTCGGCTACGGCGACCCCACGAACTGCCGGCTCATCAATAACTTCTTCGGCCGTGAGTTCGAATTCGGCACCCTGCTGACCACGGGCTACGTGCAGGTCTCTGGCAACCGCTGGGAAGACACCTTGGAGCTGATGGACATCAACAACAACTAGGACGGGACCCTTCCCCTCCGGCGCGGATTGGCTCATCGCTGACCCGCAAGCACGAAACAAGCCCCCGGCCGCATCCGGGGGCTTGTTTCGTTTGGGGTCTGGAGACGATCATGCACAGTGATGACTGCGCCCCCGATTTTGGTGACCGGCTCCCACCGCTGCGGCTCGACGTGGGTCGGCAAGACCCTGTGTCGAGCCCCTGGACTCGCCTACCTAGATGAACCGTTCCATATGAACCACAGGCCCGGCCCCTGCCGCGCCAGCTGGGACCATTGGTACGCCTACCTCACCGAGGAAAACGCCGGGCCCTATGAATCGGCCCTCGCCGACACCCTGGGGTACAACTACAGCTATGGGGCTGAGTTCCGGTCCCTGCGCAGCCCCCGCGACGTGGGCCGAATGCTCCGGGACGCGGGACGCGCGGCTGGACGTCGCCGGCGCGCCGAGCGGCCCCTGATGAAGGACCCGATCGCCTTCTTCAGCGCCCCCTGGCTGGCCCGTAGATTCGGTATGCAGGTCGTCGTGCTGGTCCGCCACCCCGCCGCCTTTGCCTCGAGTTTGAAGCGTCTCAACTGGCGCTTCGACTTCCGCAACTGGCTCGACCAGGACCTGCTGATGCGCGACTGGCTCGAGCCTTGGCGCGACCAGCTGGAAGCCGCCGCGCGCTCCAACGGGGACGTGATCGAGGAAGCCGCCCTGTGCTGGAACGTGATCTACGAGGTGGCCGAACGCATGCGTGAAGCCCACCCCGACTGGCTCTTTCTGACGCACGAAGAGCTCTCAATGGACCCCCTGCTCAAGTTCGCGGAGCTCTTCGAGCACCTTGGCGTCCCCTTCGATCCGACGATTCAGGAGTGGCTGCGATCCACCACAGGGGCTGAAAACCCCGCGGAAGCCCCCCAGGGCACGGCCCACGCCCTATCCCGAGACAGTCGCGCCAACGTGCGCAATTGGACCAAGCGCCTGGACGCGGACGAGGTCCGCCGGCTCCGCACCGCCACCGCAGCCGTCACCCAAGTCTGGTATGGGGACGACGCCTGGGAAGAGCAACCATCGGCCGAGCTTGGCGGCTAGCCTGCAGACTTGACCTCCCCTACCTCGAGCATGATCAAGCGACTGTTTGCCCTCACCGCCGCACTTCTCTTGGCGGCCTGTTCCTCGACCAGCCCACTCGTCGACACCGACTACCGTCTGGACTACGGCGCGCTGCACACCGACGTACGCTTCACCTCAGGCAGCGTCACCCGCACGGGCCCTGGCTTTCACCAGACCGATGCAGCGCGGATTCGCACGCTGTCCGGTGACCGCTACTTCATCCAGTGGCAAGAGCTCGACCGGACCTTCGTCACGCTTCTGCTGGACCTGGACGAAATGAACGTCTTCGCCAGCATCCTGCCCGGGCGAGCTGAATCCGAGCCCATGTTCATGGCCGGATCCGTCGTCAAAAGGTAGCGCGCAGCGGAACCTCTCTGAACCCAAAGCAGCCCCTTCATGGCTGGCTCAGTGCAGGGACGGGGGAAACCCTCTGCGCGTCTAGCCTGGACGCGCACGTCCCCCCCGGGGCTGCGAATGGGCTACGCCTCCGTCGCCGAGTCGCGCCCACCGGAGATGGCGGGGTACACGACGCCAGCGAGTGCGGCGCCCACGATCGGAGCCACCCAGAAGAGCCACACCTGGCTGAGGTGAGCGCCCTCGGAGAACAGAGCGGGACCGGTGCTGCGGGCCGGGTTCACGGAGAGGTTGGTGACGGGGATCCCGACCAGGTGGATCAGGGTCAGGCTTAGGCCGATCGCAAGGGGCCCAAAGCCCGCGGGCGCGCGGCGATCCGTTGCGCCCAGGATCACCATCAAGAAGAAGAAGGTCAGGACGATCTCGGCCACTAGACAAGCGGTCATCGAGTAGCCGTGGGGTGAGAGCTCGCCAAAGCCGTTCGACGCGAATCCGCCGGCCTCAAAGCCTGGTAGCCCCGAAGCGATGACGAATAGGACCCCCGACGCCGCGACCCCCGCCGCCACCTGGGTGGCGATGTAGGGGATCAGACTGGCTGCCTCAAACCGCCCTCCAATCATCAGTCCAATCGAAACCGCGGGATTGAAATGCCCGCCAGAGATGTGCCCCACAGCGTAGGCCATCGTCAGGACGGTCAGGCCGAACGCCAGCGCCACACCGGCGTAGCCGATGCCAAGATCGGGGATGCCGGCAGCGAGGACCGCGCTGCCGCAGCCTCCGAAGACGAGCCAGAAGGTGCCGAAGAATTCGGCGGCCAGACGACGGGAGAGGGTCATGGGGATCGAGTCAGGTGGAGGGAATGGGAGTGTCCTGGAGCGCGAGGTCTTGGTCAGAGTCGCTCCGGTTTGGACCAGGCTGGAAGCTGGAAGAACACTGTTCGCCCAGTCGCCCCATTGCCTTCATGACAGTCCATTCGGTACTAGCTGCGGGATGCGTAGACCGAACGTGAGGGGCGTCCAGCGCGATCCTCGGGTGCGAATAGCCTGAATGGGCATCGCCGTTGCAGCGACTGACGCTCTCTCTGCCCAGACGAGTCCTATGGCTCCATGCCGGAATGCCCTAGCGTCGAATCGACAGCCGAAGGCAGCCGATTCCGCGTTCCGGCCGGACTCCTCGCGAGTTACCCAGGTTCGCGGTCGAGGAAACCGCGCAACCGCTTCAGCAGCTCAGGCGATGCCTGAGCGGCAAGCCGTTCGCCCGTCTCGGCGGAGGCGAGGCTGTCCAGCGCCCCCCCCATGGCATCCCCATCCCAAACCGCAGTCACTCGGCCCATCGCCTCGAAGCGCTCGGTCGTCGCGGTCTGATGTTCGTTTCGATGCTCCCCCAGGCTGGCCTTGCGGGGCATGACAACCACGGGCTTCCCCAGGCTGAGCGCCGTCAGGATCGTCCCCATGCCCGCATGGGCCACGACCGCCTCCGCGCTCTCCAGACGCGCTTCGAAAGCACCTGGCGACAGGTCGCGCACCCACTCGATGTGCTCAGGCGGCGTTCCCGCGCCGATTTGGGCAAAGACATCCGCCCTTCCCTGTTCCTTGGCCCAGAGATCGACCGCCGCGATCATGCGGTCGAAGGGCCCCTGGGTTCCCACGGTGACGAAGATCACAGCACCGACCCCGCGAACTCTGGGCCGCCGTCCTCGGCGAGCTCTGGCCACTGGGTCAGCCAGAGATCGGCGAAGCGCCCCGCCTTCTCCCCGGACTTGGAAAGCTGGGTGGCATTGGCGATCGAATCCAGCCAAACGGTTCGGGCGCCGAACCAGCGCCCGAACACGAGCGCAAACCAGCCGGGTGCCGCGCCAGTCGACAGCACAACGTCAGGCCGCACCCGAGCCACGACCCAAAGCACCGAGAGCGCCGTACGAATCAGCCCAAGCTTGGAAGAGAGATTCGAGTCCGGCACGACATAGAGGCGCTCTCCATCGAGGTGGCTTGCATAGCCCTGGCTCACGGTTGCATAGCGCACCTCGTGACCTTCGAAGGCCGGACGCAGGCGCATCATCTGCACCCAGTGACCGCCCCCCGACGCCACGCACAGAATCCGCTTCGGGTCTGTCATCCTTTTGCATCGGGCGCATAGCGTCCCGTTCGATCGAAGGCTTCGCGCCACTGCGAGCGCTGGGACCAAATCTCCTTCCAGGTCTCGCGACTGACCCGCTTGGAGGGCAGGAAGAGCCCGGCCATCCCGAACGCCACACGTCGGTGCAACGCCCACAGGTTGAGCGTCCACAGCCCGAAGCGCGCGCGCCCCGGTGCCCAGAACTTGGCGAACAGCTGGGCCTTTGCCGAGAAGAGCTTCACCATCTTGCCCGCCCGGGCGCGCTCCGAGGCGCCCCCTAAGTGCACGATGGTGGCGCTGGGCGCGATGCGCGGACGCGCTCCCTCGGCCCGCGCGCGCAGGCACAGGTCCGCGTCCTCTCCGTACATGAAGAAGTCAGGGTGAAAGCCGTCGAGCTTGTTCCAGAGCGCCGCGTCGATCAGCAGCAGGCAACCTGAGACGATCGGGACCTCGCGCGGAGTGTCCCGGCGCCAGGGCCCCAGACCCTCGGGGTGACACAGTGCGCTGGTCGGAAAGGCGCTGGCCAGGCCGAGGGCCAAGCAAAGCGAGCTCCACATCGTGGGCTCCCCCCAGCACGAGCCGCGGTTGAGGCTGCCGTCGGCGAAGACCGTCCGCCCTCCCCAAACGCCGGCGTTCGGAGACTCCTCCGCAGCTGCCCAGAGGGCGTCCAACGCTCCGTCGAGGACCTCGGTGTCGGGGTTCAGCAACAGCAGTCGGCGCCCCCGGGCGTGCTGGGCCGCGAGGTTGTTGGCGGCCCCAAAGCCGATGTTGTCCTTGAGCGCGAACAGCCGAGCATCGGGGAACTCGTCCGCGATCGCTTCCGCAGACCCATCGTCGGAGTCGTTGTCGACGACGATCAACTCCCAGCTCTTGGAGGTCGTTTGGGCGTAGGCGCTGCGCAGAGCGGTGAGGGTCAGCTCCCGCGTGCGGTAGCTCACAACGATCACACTGAAGTCCAGGGTGCCGCTTGTCCCCGCCCCCGTGTCGCCGGTCGGCAATCCCTCGATCACGCTCACGAGGACCGTAGGCCAACGACCTGGAAATCGGGCACCAGCGCCGTCTCCTCAGCGACCGGGGGAGGCTGAAGGGGGCGCTTGCGCCGCAGCTGGGCCATCTGCTTGCGCGTGGGCGCCAGGCTCCCCACCGAAGCGAACAACAGGAAGAACACCATCATGTTCTGCTGACTATGGGTGATGGCGATCGACAGGAACATCATCCCGTGGGCGAACAGGCTGACGCCGATGCCCCACGCGAAGTAGCGCTTGTAGCGGTCCCGCTTGACCGTGCGCCAGAGCCGGCCGACCAGCACGAAGGCGTGCCACATCGCCCAGACGAAGAACACGAGGGCAAGAAAGCCGCCCTTCACGCCCTCGCGCACATATTGGTTGGTGAGGTCGTACATCGCGTGACCCCAGTGACCCGTATCCAGAGATCCCAGCAAGGCCCACTCACCAAAGTGGTTGATCGAGTTCTCGATCAGCAGGTAGCGGTGATAGGAGGTGCTGCCGCGGCTGAATGAGATGCGGCTGATCAGGTGCCAAACCGGGGCTTCCATGACCATGTGCAGGGCGAAGAGCGTCGCCGCTGTTCCCCAGCGAACGGCCTGCATCTTGTAGCGCATGGTCCAGCCCGCGGCCCCCAGGAAGCCAGCCATGACCCCCACCAGGGGCGTGGAGGACGAACACATGATCACGATCGCGATCATCGCCACGATCGACAGGTGGGTCCTAGCCTTGCCGCGCTTGCGCCAGTGCTGGGCCCCTACCAGCGGCAGCCAGGCGGAAAAAAAGCAGCCCGCCAAGATCGCGTGCGGGAACGGCCCCTGGCAACGCAGGCGGCCCTCGCGGGCGATCGTGAACGCTGGTACGCCGCCGAGGAACGAGAACGGGTTCCGGCCCGTCGTCTTCTCCATCGCAAACAGGACCGCCATGGGCAGCGCCATCAGGGCCGCGAAGCGCACCACCCGATCCACGTCCACCCAACCCTGGATGATGCACCGAAAGAAGAGGTACATCCCAAAGATGTCGTAGAGCTGCCCCGCGCGGAACACGAAGGCCCCGAACGTGCCGCGCAGCATGATGTAGGCGATCGCGCTTGTCACGCCCCAGGCGATGACGAGCGTGTCGAGCTTGCGCCACTTCAGCAGGGTGTATTCCGACCGGATGGCTAATCGCAGCCAGCCCGCGAGCACCAGCAGCCGCAGCAGGTTGAAATCCAGGGTCGCGATGATGATGCGTTGGGCCGGCGAGATGAAACACGCCATCACGACGAACGGCAACGCCGCGTACTTGCGCGGCACCGAGAGCACCGCAAGGCCCAGAACGATCACCGCCACCAACCCCATGGGGTGCAGCGTGGTCTGCCCGTGGAAGGCCTGTTCTCCGAAGCCCGCCTTGCGGAAGGGCTGCTGAAGCAGAATGGCGAGGTCCAGCATGTTTAGCGGGCGCGGCCTTCCGCGGGGGTGGGCTTGGGCGTGGCGGCGGACTCATCCGTCGCCTGGCGCGCGGCCAGGGCGGCCTTGCGCTCGGCGACCGCCGCCGCGACGTCCACCGGGACAACCGGCCGGCGCTTGTACAGGCCCTTGGTGTAGACGCGCTTCCAGGTGCCGTAAAAGGCCTGGGCACGGGCCTTGAGAGAAAGGTGACGGCGCCAGGCCGAGAAGGTGGCCAGGCCCTTGAGACGCGGGGCCGCGACGCCGAGCACGCGACATGCCCAGGACCGGCCCCACACCGAACCTCGGGTGCGCAGGAGGTTCATCTGGGCAGCGGGCAACAGGTGCGCGGCTGCGGGCTCAGCCTCCAGCACCCCCGCGGCGAGGGCGCGCTCGAGAAAGGCCTTGCCCCGCGCAGTGCGGGCGACGACCAGCGAGCGGCCGGCTTCGCCCTCGGGGATGTCCCGGTACCAGGGGTCGCCCACCGCGATGTCGGCAAACTCACCGGTGTGGTCGGCGCATACGTAGCAGCGCCAGGGGCGGTGCTTCTGAAGGATCTTTCCCCAGGACTCGTTGTAGGTCAGGCGCGACTCGGCGGGCTCGCCGCCGGGGCCTCGGCCTGTCACCTCGGCGTGGCCAGGCCAGCCCTTGCCGCGGTAGCGCACGCTGTCTACCTGGCCGCGTTCGGGGAAGCCCATGCGCTCGGCCATCTCCAGCGTTCCGGCGGTCGAAGGAGCGCCCGCGCAGAAGATTCCGATCGTCAGGCCGAGCTTGGCGTCGAGGGCGGGTCGACGATCCGCCGCACGGCGGGCGCCGGCGATATCGCATGGCTTGCCCACCATGACGCAGGGCGCGGGTGCATTCTCCACCTGGGCGAGCCCCTCGCCCGGACTGGCGGGTGCATAGCGCGATCCAGTCGCCGCCACGAGGTCGGCGCGACTGGTGGACAGGATGGTGCGGTTGAGCCAGGGCACGTCTTCGCGCGCACCCACGTGGAGCACGCCGTGAAAACCAGCTTCCTGGATCGCAAAAAGGGAGAGAGCCGTGGCCGCCCCGCCGCTAGACCCTAGCCAGCGGATCTCATCGTCGCTGGCATAGCCCTCCCACATCGCCTGCACGGGACCCCAGTGCTCCTCGAGTTCGGGCATAAGCCCGGGCTCGCGCTTTGCGGAATCGTGCTCGAGCTCGATGCCCGGACAGGCAGCCAAAGCGTCGCTGGTGTCGCTGCCTGTTTCGACGACTGGACGCCGCCCTTGACCGAGGTCGTCCACCATGCGCACCTCGCTGGGCTGCATGTAGGCGCACACGCCACAGCCTGTGCACATGTGCCGCTCGGCGACGTCTTGGATGCTGCGAATCTTGGCCATTGGAAGGGAGCCAGGCCCGGGGTTGGGGCGAGGGCTCCAACCCCCTATTGTCTCGACTCGATCCCTCGTACGCCCAGGGGCTTTTGTGGGTTTCCTGTTCCCCCCTGACCCGTCCCTGGGAGAAACCCCATGAGCGCACCCAACCAAACGCCCCGCCTCTGCATCGCCGGAGCGGCCCCCACCACCCGCAATCTGGGCGTAGAGGCCCTATTGCACTCCGCTGCGGCGGGTCTTGGGCGCCGTTTCCCGGGCGCCCAGCTCACCGTCTTCGATTTCGGAACGGGCAGTGGGCCCCTCGATTTGGACCTGGCCGCCGGTCCCCTGCGGGTCGAACGCGTCGCAGCCAGCAACTCCAAGCGCTTCTGGGCCCCCGAATGCATGAAGACCCAGCGGCTCGCAGGCCGCCTGGGCCCCCTGGGCAATTCCCTGCCGGCGGTGCGAGCCCTGCGGGGAGCCAGCGCCCTCTTCGACGTGTCCGGCGGCGACAGCTTCACCGACCTCTACGGAGCGAAGCGCTTTTGGACCAGCACCCACCCCAAGCTGCTGTGCCTGGAGCAGGGCACGCCGCTGGTGCTGCTGCCCCAAACCTATGGGCCGTTCGAGACCCCAAAGCTGCGCGCCGTGGCGGAAAACTCCGTGCGGGGCGCAGCCGCCGCTTGGGCGAGGGATGAGCGCAGCTTCGCCACGCTGAAGGAAATGCTGGGCCAGGATTTTGACCCCGCCCGCCACCGCTTAGGCGTCGACATGGCATTCGGCCTCGAGCCCAAGGACCCCGGCCGCTCCCTGTGCGCGCAGCTCGACGCCTGGCTAGAGCAGGGCGATCGCCCGGTAGCCGGCATCAACGTATCGGGCCTGATCTACAAGGACCCGCGGGCAGCGGCCGAACGCTACGGTTTCCGCGCGGACTACGCAGAGCTCGTGCGCGGTCTCGTCCAAGGCCTCGTGGAGCGCGGGGCGCGCGTCGTGATGGTCCCCCACGTCCTCGCCCCAGCCGGTCGGCCAGAGTCCGACCCCGAGGCCTGCGTGCAGGTCACCGCCGAGATTCCTAGCCGCTACGCCGGGGACGTCTGTGTACTCGAGCCCCCATACGGGGCCGCCGAGGTCAAGCATGTCCTCCACCGCCTCGACTGGTTCTGCGGGACGCGCATGCACGCCACCATCGGCGCGCTATCGGGAGGGATCCCCACCGCTGCCATCGCGTACAGCCTGAAGTTCCAGGGCGTCTTCGACGGCCTCGGCGTCGGCACGTCGGTGGTCGACCCACGCGCGCTGGAGACTGGACCCGCGCTGGAGGCGCTGTTGGCGGCCTACGACCGCCGGGAAGCCGACGCCGCAGTCCTCGCCGAATCCGTGCCCCGCACCAAGGCGAACGTCGAAGAGCAGATGGATGCGCTGGCCGCAGCCGCGCTCACCGCCCCAGCGCCAGGCGCGTCTTGATCTTGTACTCCCCCCCCAGCACGCGCCATTCGCGCCGCAGGAGGCCCATGAGCGGTCCCATGCAGCGGCGGCGCTCTGTGAAGCCAAGGGGGGCGCGTCGGATCGCTTCGAGGTAGCCCTTGAACAGGGTCGTGCGCGGCGCGGGGTAGCGCCCCTTGTTCTTGGGGTCGAACCAGCGCGCGAGCTCCTCGGGGTCGCGGTTCGCATTGAGTGAGGACTGCTCGTGAACCCGGCGCAGAAAGTGGTACTCGGGTACCTGCACCCAGCTTCCCCGCAGGGCCATCTCCACCAGACAGACCTTGTCCGAGGCGCCGTAGGGCCGAATCAGGCCTGTGTCGCGCAGGACCGAGGTGCGCATCAACCCGCAGATCGGCGAGCACTTGAAGAGGTGGCTGTGGACCGGATCCCCGAGCAGGGTGCGCAGGCGCGTGTGTGGCGCCGTGTCGTCGAAGGGCAGGTCCGCGCCATAGTCCTCAAGCGTCGCGCCAGCCTCGTCCACCCAGCGCGTCAGTACATGGGCGAGGACAGCATCGTCTCCGGCCCGCTCCAACGCCGCGACGCAGTCCCCGATGAACCCCGGAGCCGCCATGTCGTCCGCGGCACACCACTTGAAGAATGCGCCGCGCGCCTCATGCACGAGCAGGTTGTAGTTGCCCGCCGCGCCTAGGTTCGTGGCCTGGTGCAGGTAGCGCACGCGCGCGTCGGCGCGCACATACTCCTCGCATACAGCGCGTGTCTCGTCGTCCGAGTCGTTGTCCGAGATGAGGACCTCGAAATCCTCAAAGTCCTGGGCGAGGAGCGAGTCCAACGCCGGCCGCAGGTAGGGCATCCCGTTGCGCACGGGCATCCCCAGGGTGACGCAGGGCTCCTTCCCGGTCACGCCTTGGGCGCGTCGGCGGCTCCGGCGCGGGCGAGGAGTGCCGTCATGGCGCTACGGGGCTGGACCAACAGCCCGCGGAGGAAGTGCCCCAACGACTGGAGGATTCCGCCCGAGGCCATCGAGAGGCGCGCGGCGCGCATATGACTGACGGCGAGGCGGCCCTTGAGCACCAGGCGAGCCTTCCGATCGAGGTGCGGGGCCCCCTTGAGCAGGTCCTTCCACAGGCGCACCGAACACAGCCAGTAGCGCAGGGTCTTGTTCGAAATGGTGGTGGTCAGACGGATCCCCGAGTCGTCGTCGGATGTCTGCTCACAACCGACGTAATTGACCGCGCAAGCGCCGCCGCTCAGGCCATGCCGCAGGAACACATGCGTGTCGTCTCGCATCGGGAGGGCTTCCCACAGGCTCCCCGAAGAGAGCAGGCGCTCGCGGTGGAAGACCGACGCCTGCAACATCATCGGGATGCGTTTACGGACGACCCACGGGGTCGCGTCTTCGAGCATCTCGAAGTCTCCATCGATGTCGAACTCCGCACGCTCCCACTGGGGCCTGCCGCCCTCGTTCTCCGCCATCTGAATGTTGGCGAAGTAGAAGTCTGCTCGGCCCGAGGTGCCCTCGATGGCGTCCGCCATCCGGGCCAGGTGATCGGGCATCCAGTAGTCGTCCGAGTCCAGGAACGCGATCCACTCGCAGCCGGCTTCGCGCACCCCGGTGTTGCGGGCCACAGGGGCCCCGCCGTTCTCCTGGCGAATCACCCGCACAATGCCGCCAAATTTGGCCACAACCTCTGAGGTCCTGTCGGACGAGCCGTCGTCGACGACGAGAATCTCATCGGGCGGGTACGACTGGGCGAGGGCACTCTTGATGGCGCGCAGGACGGTGAGCTCGCGGTTGTAAGCAGGGATAACCACGCTGAAGGCCGGCTTCCCCTTGGGGAGTACGGTCCACTGGGCGGTGGTTTGTTCCTTGCTCACTGCGGGGCTCATTGGGGTCTAGCTACCTGGACGAGGTCCTGTCCTAGGCGCTGATCGACGATTCCAGCAGTCCAGGTTGAGAGCGTCTTCGCCTTTCCGCTCAAAAGGTAGTCGGTGCGTTCGGGAACGAGCCCTGCGGCCCGCATCCAGGAACGCACAACCTTGGCGTCGGTGTAGTGGATCCCAGACTCCCCAAAGGGCCTCGGCTTGGGCAATGGGTGATCCTCCCCGCGGCTCCTGGCACGGGTCACCCGACCCGGTTGGTTGAGGCTAATGGCGAGGAGCTTGCCGGAGGGCCGCAGCAGGGGCCCCAGCTTGCGTAGCCAGGCCACCGGATCCTCGAGGTGCTCCAGCACGAAGGCGAGCAGGATGACGTCGAACTGGCGTCCAGCCAGCTCCCCTAGCGCGGCGTCCAGGTCGGGCGAAACGAGCTCGATGCCCGCTCGCTCCGCCATGGCTCCGATCACGGAGTCCATGGGGATGCCGGTGACCTGAGCGCCCGCTGCGATCCAATCGGCCTCGAGCTGACCCGACCCGACCCCCACCGAGAGGACCCGCTGCCCGGCACGGCCGTGGCGCTTGGCCAGCTCGGGACGTGGCTTCTCGTAGTAGCGCTTGTTCCAGTAGCCCTCGCGCACGTCCAGGCGAATCGTGCCGTCGAACAGTGTGCCCTTGGGTGTCGAACCATCGAGCGTGCCGCGCAAGGCGTCAAGCTGCACCTCGACATCGGGTGCGTCCACCCCGATGCGCCCCAGGTAGATGTCTGGGAGATGGTGCAGCAGAAAGTCATCGACCCGACTGACGCAGATGACGCGCTGTAGACCGCAGCGCGTGTAGGGGTCGGTGGCCGCGGACACCAGCATGTCGTAGCGCCCTTCGTGGGCTGGGATCAGGTACTCCCCCGAAGCGATGCAGCGCTTCAGCTGCGCTTGGTCGAGCACGTAGAGGGCAGAGTGTTCGTTGGTGAACCGCGCAAAGACCTCCCCGCCCGCCTCGAAGGCCGAATCCGGCTCCCAGTGGTAGTGGAAGTGCACACCGCAGTACGAGACCCGTCCGTCGGGGTAGCGTTCGTAGCGCAGGAAGCCCACCACCTGATCAGGACCGAGGGAATCCTTGACCTCCAGGTACGCCGCAAGGTTGCGCGGCGTGAACAGCGTGTCGTCCTCGGAATAGAGGAAGAGGTCGTAGTCGTCGACCCGCTCGGCAAAGATCGGCCGGTGGGCGAACGGCAGCGACCAGGGATTGCCCGTCGGCGCCCCCACCGCGACTTCGACGTCATCCCCCAGATCATCCTTGGGAGCATCGGACAACACCACGACATGCACCTCGTGGGGCATGCGCCGGTACTCCGCCAGAAGCCGGTCGAGGAACACACGGTTCTTGGTGCCGTGATTGGCAATCGCAACGAGGATTCGCATGGCTGGTGGGCGCTTAGCCTGTCAGTCCCGCCCGGCGTGCTTTTCCGCCGAGCAGTTGCATGAGGTCGCTCAGGGCCGGGGGGCGAGCGCGCCAAATCATGGCTGCGTAGATCACCAGCCCCGCGGGAGCACAGAGAAAGACAGTTGCCTTGGGCCCGAGGCCCGCACGCTCAAGGACGAGGCGTAGACCAAAGACCAGAAGCCCCATGGCAAGGCTGGCGATAACCATGGGGGTCATGCTCGTCCAAAGCCGCGTCACCTTCAGGTCGATCATCTTGAACGGCACTGCAAAGTAGAGGTAGGAAAGCATGAGGTGCGTGATCGTGGCGCTGGTGGCAACCCCCAATACTCCCCAGGGGAGGCCCGCGCAGTAACCCACGAAAACAAGGATGCCGAAGATGACGCTCCAACGAAAAAGCTCTGTCGTGCGCCCCATCGAAACGTAGATCGTGCTCGCAAGACCGGCCACCGAGTAGATCAGTCCGAGCGGCGTCATCACGATGATGATCGGAATCGCGGGCGACCAATCGTCGTTCATGAAGCCGTGCACCAGGGGATCGGCGGTGACCGCGAGGCCCGCCATCATCGGCGCGACGATCAGGGTGATCCCTGCGCAAGCACGCAGGAACTTTGCCTGGTACTCGGGCATGTCGTCCTGCAGTCGCGAGAACGTGGGCAGCATGACGCTGAGAAGCATCCGGCTAATCGCACGCACGGGGAAGTTGATCAAGCGCAGGCCCAGTGCGTAGTACCCAAGTGCACCCGCCCCGAGAAAGCGCCCCACCACCAGGCGATCCACGTTCTGGAAGAGGTAGTTCGACATGTTGGAACCCAACATGCCCAAGCAAAACGGCTTGATCGCCTGCAGGTGATCCTTGCTGAAGACCATGCGCGGCCGCCAGGTGGACCCAAGCCATAGCGAGAGGTTGGATGCCACGTAGCCAGCCAGGGTCCCCACCACCAGAGACCAAACCTTGTAGCCGTTGTAGGCCATCCAGATCGCGACGGCCCCGTAGACCACCGCGTTGATCAGGTTCGCAGCCGCTAGGCGATCGAAGCGCATCAAGCGCACGTAGATATTGCGCTGGACCAGGCCGAAGGCGGTGATGATGAAAGAGAGTCCGAGCCACGGCAGCAGCGGCGCCAGCTCAGGCTCCCCGAACAGCCAAGCGACCGGCTGCGCTGTCGCAGCGACCAGGATCGAAAGGACCACCGCCAGCGCCATGTTCGTGAAGAACACGGTCGAGAGGAAACCCGGCTCCAGCTTCTTCGCCTGGACGACCGCCTGACCAGTGCCGAAGTCCTTGAACCAGTCGAGGAATCCGGTCACGACCAGCGCCATGGCCATCAGACCGACGATCTCGTTCCGCAACTCCTTGAACAGCACCAGCGACACGCCGAAGCGCACAAGCTGAACGGACCCTGCTCCCACGGAGTTCCAGCGGGTCGAGCGAAAGAACGAGCCCTTGCCATAGGGCTCCGGCCCGTCGGCGGGCTTTGTAGGAGGATCGGAGAGGCTCAAACGAGTGCGACGGGCTACGGGTGATCCCGTGGGGGGAAGAGTGTGCCAGGCGAAGGGAGGTGCCGCCAGAATGCCCACGGGAACCGAGCCGGATACGGCTTGGAATCCGAAGACCAAGCTGAGACAAGCGGGCACTCTGGGGGGAGACCCGGCACGGAGATCGGCCCGCCTGTGTCCAGCGCGACGATCGACCCCGAGCTGGCAAACGCGCCAGATCGTCCAGCATGGGGTTTCTCCCCCTGTCCTAACCGTGACAAGACGCACAGATGGGACCGCGAACTCTGGGATCCGGCCCTTCCGCATACGTACCCTGGCCGGATGGAAACCCCTAGTTCGACGTTCCGTAGGGCCTGGCTCGTCGCCGCAGTCGGCGCGACGGTCGTGCTGCTCGCCGCAGCCTCCCAGCAGTCTCAGAATGCAACGATGCTCGGACGCTGGTCCCGGGAGTACAGCCTCGTCCTCGCGCTGCTCGCCGGAGTATCCCTAGCGCTTTGGCTGGGCTGCCTGAAACCCGTCCAGCGCCGCATCTGGAGCGCCCGCGGCCCGCTGCTCGTGCTCACGGGGTCGCTCACCCTTGCTCTGGTGGCAGGCGAGGTCCTACTGAGGATCCTCGACCCGATGGGCCTCAACTACCACGGGGAGATCGCCCGCTACATCGAGCTGCGCCAGGACGACGCCGTCTTGGAGTACGTCCAACCCAAGGACGTGGAGGTCGAACTCGACGGGGTGCAGGTGCACTTCAACAGTTCCCGCCTAAGGGGTCCCGCCCTCAGCCCCGCTGCAGCGGAGGGGACCCGGCGCCTCCTCGTCCTCGGCGACTCCGTTGCGTTCGGCTGGGGAGTGGAAGAAGCCGCAATCTTCCCCACCCGTCTCGCTGCCGGCCTGGCCGAAGCCACCGGAGAGCCCTGGGAACCGATCAACGCCGGCGTCTGCTCGTACAACACAGAACAGGAGCTCCTCTATCTGAAGCACCACGGACTGGCCCTCGAGCCCGACCTCGTCGTGCTGGTCTATGTCGACAACGACGTGGTCACCTACGGGGAACGCTGGAAGAGCGCCGAGGCGAGCAAGCCCCCCCTGCGGCGCCGGATCAAGCGCGCCCTCCAGCAATCCAGGCTCGTGCAGACCGTGTCCCATGTGATCAAGCGCGGTGGCGGCGTCGAGCTCGAGGGCGTCGAACGCGCCCTCGGTCCTGACGACGAGGGCTGGAAGCGCAACATGCAGGCCCTCCGGGAGCTCACGGCGGTCTGCGCCGAAAACAAACTTCCCCTCGCGATCTACCACTTCCGCTGGCGCCCCAGCGCCTGGTCCGACGCACTCCTGGCCGAGGCACGCAGCTTTGCCGCCCCCATCGAGATCGTCGACACCACTCCCTGGTTCGCCGACATCCCTCTCCCAAGCCTGGTGAACTCCGCCACCGACAGTCACCCGAACGCGCAGGCCCACGGGCTGACCGCTGCCAGGATGCAACAGGACCTCGAGCAGCGTGCGCTGCTCGAGGTCCTGGACTGACCGAACTCCCAGCCGAAGCCTGGGAAGGATTACTCGGACTCGGTGATCACGCCGACCGTATCCCCGATCGACTGGTTGCCGGCCGCATCCTCCGCCACTTCGCGGACAAAGTAGTCGGTGCTCGGAAGCAGGGCATCGATGAGGACGGTGTGCTGGAAGGCACTCTCCTCAACGATCCGGCGCTCCTCCTCGAGCTCCTCGGTTAGACCCCAGTCGAGGCCTCCGGTGGTGAGTTCGTCGGCGAACCAGGTGACAGAGACCTCGGTCCCAGAGAGCACATCCGTATCCATGCGGTAGACGAAGGGAGCCGTACGGTCGGTGCGAATCGTCTCGTCTTCGGGCACGATGCGGAACTGGTCGTCGAAGTGGTAGTCGAAGAGCGCGGAGTGGCCGTTGGAGCCCTCAGCGCTGGCCACGTAGGGTCCGGCGAAGAACGGGGGCAAGGGGTGCTGAATCTCGACGCCGGGCATCCACGCTGATCCGTCGAAGGACCAGTCCGCGAACCAAATGTCGTCGGTGTGGTTGACCCGCAGGAAGAGCGGATCGACACCGTCCCATGCGCCGAACACCACGGTCGTGCTGTCCACGTCGAGGGTGTCGTCGATCTTGGTCAGTGCGCCGACCAGCTCCACGTTGCCGTTCGAGAAGTCAAAGCCGAAGCGCAGCCGGTTGCGCTCGTCGTATTCAAAGACGACGCCTGTGCTTTCGCCATCCGCGTCCAAGGTCGTGAATACCTTGGTGACGGAGGTGAAGTTGCCCGGCAGGGAAGGCTGGCGCAGGAACAGCGCAGCCTCGGAGCCATCGATGGTGTAGTCCGCACCGGCCGGCGTGATCAGACGCACGCCTCCGTCGCCCTGTTCATTGGTCATTTGGAGCTGGCCTTGGCCACCCGGATCGCGCAGGTCCCACAGGGGACGCAGCAGGTTGCCGAAGTGGAAATCGTCCGAGAGCACGGGCATCGCGTCCAAGGCCGTGAAGGTCATGTCCTCGGAGAAGCTAGTCCCGTTCGGCCCAATGCTCACAACCCGGTAGTGGTAGGTCTCACCGGGCTGCAGGCCGGAAAGGAGCACACGATGCTGGAAGCGCTCGACGGGCTCGCAGGCCTCCTGGCCGTACTCGGGGGTCGGACCCCATTCCACGCAGCCGACCGAGGCGACGTTGGTCTCCCAGTTGGCGAAGGCGAAGTTGGGTGCCGCCTCCAGGTCAGACCCGGTGATGATCGGGGGGTCTACGCCATCGCCGGCCCCACCCCCGAAGCCAAAGCCCCGGTCACCGCGGTTGCAGGCAGTCGCCGTCAAAAGGACGGCACTGAGGAGAACGAAGTGCGCTCGCTTGGCACCAAAATTAGAAACGGTCATGGCAGGGAAAGGGGTTCGGGGGGAGTCTGCAAAAAGCTACCACACGATCCAGCAGATGCCGGATTTGTCAGAGAACACGCTGCGCAATTGTCTCCGAGTAAGAGAGGTAGCGTTCCAGTTAGAGACGGTTTGCCGATCAGAGATCAGGGGAGTTGGGTGATCGAAACGTCGCCAATTGCCACGTCCGCATGGTGAGCAAAGAAGGCAAACGAGCCGGTGGGCGGATCGCCCGGGTTTGTGGTGTGCGTGAAGGTCCAGTTGGCGGGCTCGGTGGTGCCCTCCTCCCAGAACTTGATGGCGTAGAACGTGCCTCCGCCGACCTGCGACTCGCAGCGCAGTCTGTACGTATAGGTCAAGCCGACGGCGATGTTGCCGCCCTGCTGGTTGATGATCTGCTCATTTTCGTTGATCCAGAGCTGCCAGCGCTCGTTGCTCGGGAACCAGCGGTAAAGCCAGAGAGCTCCGACCGGGTAGAGACCGTGCAACGGCTGCGGATAGGGGCCATTCTCGGTGTGGCCGCCCCAGCGCAGGATGAAGCCCATCGCATGGGACCCCGTGCCCGTGGTGAAGCCCTGGGGATCCAGCTCGAGCACCGTCAGGGGAACGACGGCCTCGTAGTTGTCCCAGCCGCCGGGGCCGCCGGCTTCGCCCAGGGCGACCAGTCGGTCATAGCCCTGGTGGGCCGGGTCGCTGCGCAGCACGGTACCCAGGCTCGGCAGGGTTTCCACGGCCCAACGGCCGTCGACCACCTGGGACACGGTGGAGAGGTCTCCCCCAGCGGCCAGAACGTTGCTCCAGCTGATGCTGGTGTTCGGGTCCCAGTCCACCCCCGGCGTGTAGTCGATGAAGCAGGGTCGGATGGTGACGTTGCCGTCGTCATCGCTAGCCACGATCTCTAGCACGTTGCGGTGTAGGCCTCCCTGTAGGGGCACATTCACCAGCTCGGACGGGAAGAGCTCGATGTTGAAGTCACCCTCATCCGCCAGGCGCCAGGGCTCGTAGTTGATCGTCCGGTCGTCTCCGATCGCAGCGTCCTGCAGGGGCCCACCGTTCAGGCGGTACTGCAGGGTCACAGTGAGAGCAACGCGATCCTCGTCCCCGTCGGTGACCCGCCCGATGACGTTGACCTGGGCCTGTGCGTCCCCGACCTGGCCGAAGGGCAAGACGTTCGTGCCGGTGATCGGGTCGGGCCCGCCGTACCAGAAATCCACCGCGGGCTCACCGAAGGCCGGAGTGCCGGGGGTGAGGAAGGTCGTGTCCGCCGAGAGCGCGGTGTTGTTCGCCCCGTCCTCAGCGGTCGCCTGGAAGTGGTAGGTCGCGCCGGGCACAAGACCGGTCACCAGGACCGTGTGCTCGTAGGCCAGCGTGTTCGAATTCGCGTTCCCGCTGGCGTAGGTCGTGTCCAAACCCCAGGCAACGCTGCCTGTGGTGAGCTCGTCCGTGCGCCAGCGAAGCTCGGCCGCGTTCGGGCCCAGCACCGTCGCGCTCGCGCTATACAAGAACGGATCGACCCCATCGGCACCCGGGGCAGGATCCTCGTTGGCGATCGGGGCCGCCGTATCGATGAACCAGTCCGCCCGGACGGTGTGCCCTTGGGGATCGCTGCTGTCGTTGCCGCACAGGATGCCCGCGCGCTGGATGGCGAGGGACTGGAAGAACGAGTTACCGTCCAGGAAATTGACGCCGTCGAAGGAGTAGTCGGCGCTCCAGATCACTCCGCCGCGGCTCACCCGCAGGAAGAGCGGAGTACCCGCAGGCCAAGGGCCAGCCTGTACAACGGTGTTCCGGAGGTCGCCCGCGTTCCCGTTCGTGAAGCTCGAACTGAACAGGTTCAGATCTTGCCCGTCGAAGAAGAAGTCGAAGCGTACCCAGTTGTTCTCATCCGCCTCAAGGAAGACCCCCGTGCTGGAGTTGATGCTGCTGATCTCGGACTCAAACTTGACGGTCAGTGAGAGGTCGGTGTCAGCCGCAGGCTGGGAGATGCGCGCGGACCCGTTCGTACCGAAGGGCGTGTAGGGCACACCGGGAGGAATCTGAATTTCGACGCCAGCGTCTTGGGTTCCCGATCCGACCATGCGCAACTCGGCGAGGCCGGCGGGGTCGGTGAAACTCCAAAGACCCTGGTCGAGGTTGGGCTCGTTGAAGTCGTCGGAGGTCACGTTGGTGGAAGGCACCGTCGTGAAGTTCGAGTTCGGACTGGCCGACGTGCCGGTGGCACTGGTCGAAGAAACCTGGAACTGGTAGGTGGTGCCGGCGTCGAGGCCAGTGAGCGAAACGCTGTGGCTGGTGACGGGGGCGCCGGACTGCTCGAACTGGCCGTAGCTAGCCGTCACGCCGTAGTCCACGCGGCTGCTCGCCGGAATATCCGTCGTCCAGCTGACAATGGCAGAGTCCACGCCTGCGTTTACGCTCAGGCCACTGATCACCGGACCGGAACCCACCGGCACGAAGTTAGCCACGATCTGAATGTTGGCGCCGACGACGATCTCAAGCGGGTTGGTGCTGCCAGAGGCATCGCCGCTCCAGAAGTCGAACGCGTTGCCGCTGATCGCCTGGGCGGTCAGCGTCACGACGTCGCCGCAGGCATAGGTCGCCTGGTTGGGGGTCCTGGTCACCGTGCCGCCGCCGGCCGCGGTCACGTCCACGGTGAAGCTGCCTGTCCCCGAACCGTCTTCGGGCACGATCGGGTCAGCGGTATCGAAGACGTAGTCGACCTCGCTGACAAAGCCCGGAGAAGAAGATCCAGAGGCACTGCCGGCATAGGGTCCGATACGGTCGAGCTCCATCGCAAAGGTGAAGCTCGTCAGGTCCGTGAAGCTGACGCCGTCGACCGAGTAGCGGTAGGTCCAATCATCGCCGCTACGCGCGACCTGGATCCACATCGGTTCACCGATGGCAGGCAGAGCGCCCTCGGCCACCTGTGCCGTGTTGCCGTTCACCGTGCGGCCCACGTACCAGCGCGTGGTCGAGCCGGTGCCGTAGGTGTCGAAGCGGATCCAGCGGCCAGCGTTGCCCAGGGCCAGGATGCCCTGGATCGCAAAGCCCGCCTGGGGGCGCGTCAAGAACTTGGCCTCGAGCTCGATGTCGTCGTCCGCAACGCTCTGGGTGACATAGGGCGCGGTGATCGAGCCAAAAGCCTGGCGCTCGACGCCAGCCGGGGCCGTGATGCGCAAGACCGCATCGCTGCCGACTTGCTCGATGCTTGCGGCACCGTCACCAGCGGGTGAGTTCGTGAAGCTCCAGGGGAACCCGAGGCCAGCGCAGGTCTGGAAGTCGTCCGAGGAGATGGTGCTGCCCCCAGGTCCCCCACCCGTGGTGAACGTCAGCCCTGTCGCCGATGCTTGCTGGCCGGCAGGAGTGGCCGACTGCAGGGTCAGGTCGTAGGTCGTCGACGGCGTCAAGCCGATCAACACCAGATCGTGGCCGGTGACAAATGCCGGCGACGAAACCGTGCCGGCCGGGACGCCAGCGATGCTCCAGTCCGCGCGGCTGTCCGCCGCCAGATCGGTGTCCCACATCACCTGGGCTGTGTCGGTCCCGGCGTTGATCGAAATGCCGCTGATGACGGGCGGCGGGTCGCCGCCGCCGCCGCCTCCGTCGTCGACGAAGGTGGCGGTCACCGCACGATTCTGGGACACGGCGATGGTGATCGGGTTGCTGGATCCGGCCAGGTCGCCGCTCCAGCCATCGAACAGCTGACCCGCCGCGGGCACCGCGGTCAAAGTCACGACCTCAGAACACGAGTAGGTCGGTTGATCGGGGAAGCGCAGCACGTTGCCTGCGCCGGCGATGGTGACGTCCAATGTCGCCGGGGTACCAGAGCCGCTGACCGGCCCATCCTCCATCAGGATGGGCTGACCGGCGTTCTCGAAGTAGTCGAACTGGGCGGTGTAGGCCGGGCTCGAGCCGGAGTTGCCCGCGTAGAGCCCAACGCTGGTCACGTTGATGCTCCGACCGAACGCCTTCAGCAGGCTGTAGTTCGAGCCGTCGTAGGACACCGACCAACGGAACGCGTTGCCGGCTCGCTCCAGCTGCATCCACACGGGCTCACCGCCCGCGATGGTCTGGTTGGTCTTGCCGCTGGTCTGGCCACCGCCTGTCACGCCCGCGTAGGCCTGCAGGTTGCCGTTGTTGCCGGTGAAGTCGAAGCGAATCCAGTTGGCGCCGTCTTCCACCACGAGCAAACCCGCGGTTTGGTTGTTGCCCGGTGCAAACTCCAAGCGGGTCCGGATCACGAAGTCTTCATTGGGCACCGACTGGGCAAGATAGGGCACGTCCAGAACGTCCCAGGCGCGGTGCTGGCTGCCGCCGGGCACCGAGATGTTCAGCAGCGCGTCATCCGTGCCGCCGCCGAGCAAGGCCACCATCCCGTCGCCGGGGGCATCGTTCAGGACCCAGAAGGGCTGGAGGCTACCGCCGCAGGTGTTGAAGTCGTCGGAGGTGAGACCGCCCTCGGCCTCCGCCAGAGTCGTGAAAACGAAGTCCCCGGAGCTCGCGGCACCGCCGCCAGCTGTCGTCGAGCTCACCTCGAAGTGGTAGGTCGTCTCGGGCTCCAGGCCATCGATCGAGAGGCTGTGCGCCGTCACGGCGGCGGCCGACTGCTCGCTCTGCCCGTAGGCGGGGCTCTCGCCGTAGTCCACCCGGCTGTCGCTCGCCAGGTCGGTGCTCCAGGTAATCAGGGCGCTGCGCGCGGCCGCGCTGGCGCTCACCGCACTCAGAATCGGGTCGGTGGGCGGATCAGGAACATCGTCGCCGAATGCAGCGCCGACGGTCAGATTTCCAGCCACCACGAGGGTTTCGCTGGTGTCGGTTCCACTCAGGGCGCCGGACCACCCCTCAAACACCGAGCCCGCATCGGGTATGGCCGTCAAGGTGACCGTTGTGCCGCTCGCGTAGGTTCCGCCGGGCGGGTTCAGCGAGACCTGGCCGGGTCCGCTCGTTTGCACGTTGAGAGTACCCGTTCCACTGCACGTACCCGCATCCTCTGCAAGCACGGGAAAGCCGGTGTCAAAGGCGTAGTCGAAGCGCGCCACGTAGGGAGGGAAGCTCCCAAAGTTGCCCGCGTAGGGACCGACCTGCCCAACCGATAGGTTGAAGTTGTAGTCGGCCTTGTTCAGGAAGGGACCGCCCCCCGTGGAGATGTCACAGGTGAAGTTCGAGCCTTGGCGCCGCACCCGCATGCGAGCCTCGCCGGGAGCAAAGGTCACCGATGAGTTGGCCCGGTTGGAGGTGTTGCCGTTCTTGGTGACCCCCGAATACAGGAACACGCTGCTGCCGAATCCGTAGAGGTCGAAGCGCACCCAACGATTCGAATCCTGAAGCACCATCAGTCCGATCAGCTGCCCGTCCGTCGGCAGCGACTCGAAGGCCAGCTCGATCTCGAAATCGTCGTTGCTCACCGCCTGGGTGAGGTAGGGCGCCGTCAAGCTTCCAAACGACTGATGCTCGGAGCCTCCGGGGATTTCGATCTCAAGGTAGGCGTTGCCGCTATCCACTCCTTCGAGCCGAAAGCTCGCATCCCCCTGGGGATCATTCTCCGTCCAGATCGATTCGATCCCCCCGCACGAATTGAAATCGTCGGAAACCAGGAAGCCACCTCCGGCCGTGGCGTTCGAGGTTTGGCCCTGGGAAGCGCCGGTTCCCGAAAGAGGGAGAACCCTCCCTTGGGGCATGGCCTGGGCGCTGCCACTGGTCAGGAGGAAGGTTAGGACTAGGACTGCTGAAACGAAGGTGCGCATAGAAAAAGGTGCTCTGTGGACGCGAAACCCCGGAAACGGGTTGGGGGAGGCGCAGATCCAAGGTTCAAGCCTACCCGAAGTATGGAGGGGAAGCCGACTGGTAGATTCCCCCCCAATCAGGAAGATCTCGTTAGGAATGGGCCCGGGCGAAGCGGGGCTGGAATCCAAGCCCCAAGCTCGCTGAAATCGGTGTCTCAAGGCGTGGCGCAACACAGCCGAAGGAGCCCGAAGGGAATCCCCTGACATGGCGCCGATCCACCCGTGGGTTCCCCGCCAGACCCCCCCTGAATCCCATTCAGAGCCCGTCCATGACCCCCTCCAACGACGAAACCGATTCGTCCCCCGCGATTCGCACCCTAGCGTTTGACGCCCCCGGCGTCCCCGCGCATGTGTGCGTGCTGTGGCCGGACGAAGCCTCGGCCCGTGCCTGCCCCCGGGGCGACATGGAACTGACCTACGACTCGTCGATCGGGCGCCTGTCCAACACGGCCTTTGACGCCCGCTGCATCGAGTACGCCGAGGGCTATGAGAACAGCCTGTCGTTCTCCGAGTTCTTCCAGGGCTACCTCGAGGGCCTGGCTGAGGACCTGGCGGGCCGCCACGACCTCGCCGGCAAGCGGGTGATCGAGATCGGCTCGGGGGACGGCGAGTTCATCTCGAGCATCTGTCGGCTCTCCGGGGCCGAGGGCATCGGCTACGAACCCAGCTGGGCGGTGGACCGCGACCCCTCCCTGGAGGGCGGCAAGGTCCAGGTGGTCCGGGGCTTCTTTCCGCCCGAGGGGGAGCCCGCCCCCCAGGCAGCGCTCGTGGTTTGCCGCCAGGTACTGGAGCACATCGAGAAGCCCGAGCCCTTCCTGGAGGCCGTCCGAGCCGCCACGGCACCCGGCTCGACGGTGGTCTTCGAGGTCCCCAACGCCCGCGACACCCTCAACCGCTGCTCGTGGTTTGATTTGATCTACGAGCACGTCCACGTCTTCACGGCCGGCAGCCTGGCGCGCCAGCTCGCAAAAGCTGGCTTTCAGGTCACCCGCGCCCAGGAGACCTACAGCGGCCAGTTTGTGCTCGTCGAGGCCGTCGTGCCCGAATCGGGCCCCGGCTCGGTGCCGCCTGAGTTCGAGAGCACCCGCACCCTGACCAAGGAAGTCGAAGCCTTCGCCTCCGAGTGGCCCCAGCGCCGCAAGAAGTGGATGGACGAGCTGAACGAACTTGGCAAACAGGGCAAGCGCATCTCGATTTGGGGCTCGGGTGCCCGCGGCGTGAACTTCCTCAACCTGGCGGACCCGAACGGGCACATCCAGGGAGCGGTGGACCTGAACCCCCGCAAGCACGGGCGGCACGTCGCTGGCTCCGGCCAGTGCGTGCAGCCGCCCGAGTGGCTCAAGACCTTCCAGCCCGACCTGGTGATCGTGATGAACCCCAACTACGAGGTCGAGATCAAGGCCGCCCTGGCGGACCTGGGCCTGAAGCCGGAGGTGCGCCTTGCCTGAGGCCGCCGCCCTCCCCCAATGCCGGTTCTGCAAGGCGGAGCTGAGCCAGACCTTCGTCGATCTCGGCCTATCCCCGCCGTGCGAGTCGTTCGTACATCCCGACAAGGCAGACCAAGGCGAGATGTACTACCCCCTGCACGCCCGTGTGTGCAGGGAGTGCTTCCTGGTGCAGCTGGACGACCAGGTCGCGGCCGACGACATTTTCATGGGCGACTACGCCTACTACAGCTCGTTCTCCGACTCCTGGCTGAAGCACGCTGCGCGCTTCTGCGAAGTGGCCAGCGAGCGACTCGGGCTAGGCGAGTCGAGCTTCGTGGTCGAGGTGGCCAGCAACGACGGATACCTGCTGCGCAACTTCGTGGACGCCGGGGTGCCCTGCCTCGGCATCGAGCCCTCGGCCAACGTCGCGGAGGCCGCACTGAAGGTCGGCGTCCAAAGCAAGGTGGTGTTCTTCGGTGAGCAGACCGCCAAGGATTTGGTGGCCGAACGCGGCCACGCGGACCTGATCGTGGGCAACAACGTGCTCGCCCACGTGCCCGACATCAACGACTTCGTCGCGGGCCTGGCGACGTTGGTTGCAGAGACCGGCGCCATCAGCCTGGAGTTCCCCCACCTCGAACGACTGATGGCTGAGGTGCAGTACGACACGATCTACCACGAGCACTTCTCGTACCTGTCGTTCCGCACGGTCCAGCGCATCTTCGAAGCCAACGGCCTCGAGGCATTCGACGTCGAACAGCTGCCCTCCCACGGCGGGTCGCTGAGGGTTTGGGGCCAACGCAAGGGCGGACCGCGGCCAATCTCGGACCAGGTGACCAGCCTTGCCGACCACGAACTCGCCGCGGGGTTCGAAGATCCCCAGCACTACGCCGACTTCACACGCGCGGTCGAGCGCTCCAAGCGCGAGCTCCTCAAGTTTCTGATCCAGGCCAAAGAGCGCGGCGAGAGCGTCGTCGCCTACGGCGCACCGGGCAAGGGCAACACCCTGCTCAACTACTGCGGCATCCGCACCGACCTGATCGCCTTCGCCGTGGACCGCAATCCCCACAAGCATGGCCGCTTCACCCCCGGCACCCGCATCCCGATTCACCCTCCCGAGGCCCTCGACGAGGCACGCCCCGACTGGATTCTGATCTTGCCCTGGAACCTATCCAAGGAGATCACCGCCCAGCTCGCCCACGCGCGTGAATGGGGTGCCCGCTTTGTTGTCCCGATCCCCGGCGCCCGCGTGATCGAGCCCGAAGGAGCCCTGTCCCGATGAAAGTCGTCCTATTCTGCGGGGGCCTGGGCATGCGCCTGCGGGACTACTCCGACAAGGTCCCCAAGCCGATGGTCGAGATCGGCTACCGGCCCATCCTCTGGCACGTGATGAAGTACTACGCCGCCCACGGGCACAAGGACTTCATTCTCTGCCTTGGCTACAAGGCCGATTACATCAAGGACTACTTCGTCAACTACGACGAGTATGTGTCCAACGACTTCGTGCTGCAGCGCGGTGGAGGCATGACCTTGCTCAACGAGGACATCCACGACTGGAACATCACGTTTTGCGATACGGGCTATTCCTCGTGCATCGGCGAGCGACTGCGCCGCGTACGGGCCCACCTCGACGGAGAGGAGAT
This sequence comes from uncultured Planctomycetaceae bacterium, assembly GCA_964459495.1. Classification (GTDB taxonomy): domain Bacteria; phylum Planctomycetota; class UBA1135; order UBA1135; genus CAYWNK01. The sequence continues at coordinate 4,644 of CAYWNK010000015.1, read as the reverse complement.
GTTCCTCGCGAACTACTCGGACAACCTCACCGATTTCCCCCTGCCCGACCTGATCTCGGAGGTCGAGCGTACAGGCAGCTATGCCGGGTTCGTCGCCGTGCAGCCGCCGCACTCCTTCCACGTCGTGCATATCGATGGGCAAGGCCAAGTTTCGGGACTCCAGGAGACGCGCCACTCCGGTTTGCGCATCAACGGAGGTTATTTCGTGCTGCGGAACGAGATCTTTGACTACATGAATGAGAACGAGGAGCTGGTCATCGAACCGTTCCAGCGCCTCATCGAGGAGCGCAAGCTCCTAGCCATGCCTTACGACGGCTTCTGGCAAAACATGGACACATTCAAGGACCGCACATTGCTTCACGAACTGCACGCGGAGGGTGCTGCTCCCTGGCAGGTATGGAACGACAAGAGCTGACAGAACCCACGTCTTCCGCTCACGCGAGCGATCCCTCCCGTCCGACCGACAGCCTGGCGCAACTTCTCTCGACGATGACGACTCGGACCACCTGCAGGGCTTGCGGCGGCGATCAGCTCGCTTCCCTACTCGACTTTGGCGAGGTGCCCTTGGCGGAGGTCCTACTCTCGGAGGCGGAACTCTCCAACCAGGACGCGCGTTTTCCGCTGCATCTGGTGCTGTGCCCCACCTGCGCGATGGCTCAGATCACCGAGGATGTCCCCCTCGATGTGCTCTACAACGACGCCTACCCGTACTACACGTCGGTCAGCTCCACCCTGGTGGAGCACTTCCGTGCGGGCGCCGCAGCGATCCAGCAGCGCAAGACCCTGGGTCCCGACTCCCTGGTGGTTGAGGCCGCTAGCAACGACGGCTGCCAACTCGCCGCCTTCCAAGAGGCCGGCGTCCAAGTCCTAGGGATCGACCCGGCCAGCGGCCCGGTCCAGGCCGCCAACGACGCCGGCATCCCGAGCCGCTGCCGCTTCTTTGACGCTGCCCTGGCCAAGGAGCTGGCCGCTGAGGGGCTCGTGGCGGACGTGATCACCGGCAACAACGTCCTCAACCTGATCCAGGACCCGACCGACTTCCTGCGAGCTGTCGAGACCCTGCTCGCGGACGACGGACTCCTGGTGCTAGAGACCCCCTATCTGGTGGACACGATCCGCAAGACTGCGTTCGACAACGTCTTTCACCAGAATACGACCTACTGGAACGCGACCGCGATCGCCCGAGTGTTTGGGCGCGCAGGCTTCCAGGTCATCGACGTCGAGCGCATCTCGACCTTTGGCGGCTCCCTGCGGGTCTACCTGTCTCGCACGGGCTCCCCCACGCCGGCAGCCAGCGCGCTGCTCGCGGAAGAGGCCGAGCTCGGTGTCGACGACCCCGCCTCCTACGCGCCCTTCCTAGAGCGCGTCGCACGCGTCCGCTCGGACCTCGTCGCGCGGGTCACGGAGCTGAAGGCCGCCGGCAAGCGCATTGTTGCCTACGGCGCCGCGGGTGGCATGGCGACCACTCTCCTCGCCTACCTAGGTCTCCCCGAAGGGACCTTCGACTACGCCGTCGACCTGTCGCACCACAAGCACGGCCGCTACACGTCCGGCGATCGCTTGTTGATTCGGCCGGTCGAAACCCTGATCGAGGATCAGCCCGACTACGCGCTGCTCCTCGCCTGGAACTTCGAGCAGCCTATCGTCGAAGCCCAGGCCGCCTGGCGCGCCATGGGCGGCAAGTTCCTAGTCCCAATCCCCGAGCTACGCGAGGTCTGACGGAAGCCGGCACGGATCCGTCCGACTCCCCCAGACCCAGCGCCTTCAGACCCAACGCAGGCGATCGTCGAGGCGGCCCTGGTCCTTATGCCCCAGGATCGTCTTGATCCGTAGATACTTGGTCGATGACAGCTCATCCAGGGTCAAACCGTGCTCGCGATAGGCCGCCACGAGCTGATCGGCCCCCTTGCGCACGGTCCACTGGGGCTGGAAAGCAGGTAGCACGCGGGCGATCTTCTCGAAGCTGACCCTGTAGTTGCGGGTGTCCGCCTCGGCGCCCTTGGCGAACTCGACGCGGCTGCCGGGAACGGCCTCATGGACCATCTCGGCGACCTGGCGGATCTGGAAGTTCTCCTCGTCCCGCCCCACGTTGAAGGCCTGGTCATGGATCGCGTCACGGGGGGCTTCGAGCACAGCGACGAACGCACGGCTGATGTCCTCTACGTGCACGAGCGGCCGCCATGCGGTCCCATCCGACTTCAGCAACACCTCGCCCGTGGTCACCGCGTAGCCAGCCAGGTTGTTCACCACCAGGTCGATGCGCAGGCTAGGCGACAAACCATAGGCGGTCGCGTTGCGCATATAGCTGGGCGAAAACCCATCGTCGGCCAGCTTGGTGAGCGCAAGCTCTACGTCGATCTTCGCCTTGCCGTAGGGCGTCACCGGGTTCATGGCCGAATCCTCGGTGAGGATCATGTCGGCACCAGCCCCATAGAGGCTGCAGGACGATGAGAAGATGAAGCGCTGCACCCCCGCTTCCTTGGCCATCCTCGCGAAGCGCACGGTGCCGGAGTCGTTGATGTCCTCGGTCAGGCCGGCGTCCAAGTCCCCGAGTGCATCGTTGGAAAGTGCCGCGAGAAACGCCACCGCATCGATGCCCTTGAGATCTTCGGGGGTCACTTCACGGATGTCGCGACGAATGGACTCAACCTGCGGGGCCGCCTGAAATTGGCAGCCCTCGTAGAAGTAGGTATCTAGACCGACCACCTCGTGCCCAGCCGCCTGAAGCATGGGACACAGAACCTGACCGATGTAGCCGTTGTGGCCGGTGACGAGTACGCGCATGGGAACGGAGGGGATCAGAGAACGAGTTTGTCGGCGTGAAACGCCTCGGCGCGGCCGCTGGCCGCGTTGCATTCGACACCGCGCAGTCGCAGGGTCGCGTGGAAGGTGTCGGCGTCAAACCAAGGGTGCGAAGCCTGGCTGGGAAACCCCTTGAGAATCGCGTCGACCTTGGCGGCCGCGTGCTCGGACGAAAGCGGCACGTAGAGGTTGGGCTGACCCAGATCGCCCTCGTACTTGGGAATCTCGTAGGCGAGCACCGGGTGATCTCGCCAGGTCTGCCAGGTCAGGTCCCCGACGATGCGGTGGTCCTGATGGCGGTCTTCGCGGCGGTGGGTCAGAACCACGTCGGCATCGAAGGACTTGCGCAACTCGAAGAAGCTGCGCTTCAGGGATTCCCAGTGGGCTGGAAGGAAGCTCGCCGGGAGATCCCCCACCGTGACCTTTGAGCGCACCGCGCCGGCCAGAAACGCAGCCGCGGACTCCCGGGCCTCCGCCTCGCGCGCGGGCTCGGAGGTGCACACGTGCCAGCGCACCTCGACCTCACGTTCGGAAAGCAGGCGCAGAATGGTGCCCCCCGCTCCGATTTCGATGTCGTCGCAGTGGGCCCCGAGGCACAGAAGTCGCAGGGGCCGGTCAGGTCCGGGATCGAAAGGCAGGGCAAGCATGGATGGGGCCGGCACAGTTGGGCATTGCGCCGGTCAAGCTGCATTCTAGTGACCCGCCGGCAGCCGCCCCAAGGACCGCCTCCGGTCTCCCCCCCTCCACCGGGCCATTCCCAGCATGGATCTCGAACTCCCGCCCCACGTCAGCTTTCCCGACGGCCTAGCCGACCTGCCCTGCCCCGCCTGCGAAAGCCAGCGCGCCACCCGTTTCTACGAGGTCCTCGGGATACCGGTGCACTCCTGCGTGCTGCTGGACGACCCGGTCGCCGCCCGGGCCTTCCCCCTCGGCAATCTGATCCTCGCCCACTGCCCCGACTGTGGGTTCATCTACAACGAGCGCTTCGACCCCGAATCCCTGGACTACTCGGACGACTACCAGGAATCCCAGGGCGCCTCCGCCACCTTCCGCGCCTTCCTCGAGCGCACTGCGGCCACCGTCGTCGAGCGCGCCAGCCTGAAGGGCCGCGTGGCGGTCGAAGTGGGCTGCGGCCGCGGCGACTTCCTGGCCCTCCTCGCCGAACTGGGCGCCGAGCGGGCCATCGGCATCGACCCCAGCTCGACGGCGGGTACGCTGCCGAACGCCCCGATCGAGGTGCGCCACAAATTGTATGACGGGGCCGACTTCGAGCTCCCTGCCGAGCTGATCGCCTGCCGCCACACACTCGAGCACCTGCCGGGTGTGAATCTCTTCATCGCCAGTGCCCGCGCCCACCTGGCCTCCAGCGGGGGCGAGTCCCTCTTCATCGAGGTTCCCGACGTACTGCGTGTCCTGCGCGAGGGCGCCTTCTGGGACCTCTATCACGAGCACTGCTCCTACTTCACTGCGGGCTCCCTCGAACGCCTGATCGTCTCCTCCGGCTTCGCCCCCACCCATCTCGAGCTCGTCTACGCCGGCCAGTACATTCAGCTCACCGCTCGCGCCGTCCCGGGGGCCACCGAGCCCCCGGCTCAGACCCAGGACCTGCCCGACATCGAGGCGGCCCTAGCGACTTTCCAGTCCACCTGCGCCGCGAGCCTTTCGCGCCTCCATGCTCGGCTCCTCGAGGTCACCGCCGCCGGGAACGGCCCCACCGTCCTCTGGGGCGCCGGTTCCAAGGCCACCGGCTTCCTCACCACCTTAGGCGCCGGCGACCACGTCGCCGCGGTGGTCGACATCGACCCCGCCAAGCAGGGCAAGTTCGTCGCGGGCACCGCCCAC
>CAYWNK010000014.1:0-44051 GCA_964459495.1 uncultured Planctomycetaceae bacterium | reverse complement strand
GAGTCGGTGCCGGCCACGAAGACCCTGTCATCGTCCACCGAGAACTGCTCCATGATCAGCCGTAGGGTCGTGAGCGCCCGCGCCAGGCCGCCGGGTCGGCCAGCGACCATGACCTGGGACCAGTCGGCCGCGTCGCCGGGCAGCGCAGGACTGACGAGGATCGCCCCGTCGAGCAACTCACGCTCTACCCAGCTGCTGCGCAGGTGGGCGGCCGGAGACTCCCCAACGTCGGGCAAGCTGAGAATCACGGGCCAGGCCTGCTCGGGCTTGTAGCCCTTAGGCAGCCGAAAGGCATAGTCGAGCCGCGATCCCTGGAAGCTCCCTCCCGCGTGGGACAGCTCGATCACCTTTCCCGGCCTCGCCTTGGGCCGAGCAACCTGGCGCGCCAGCCACAGCGCCCGCCCTAGCCGCTCGGGGGAGCCCAGCGGATGGGCTCCCTTCTTCCCGTCCCTCAGCCCCGCCAGCTCCCTCACCACCGCATGCCGCAGGGGCTCGAGCCGGTCCCCCTGGGCACGGGCGTCCAAGTAGGCCCGCAGGCTGCTGGCCAACGGCTCAAGGGCCGCGTCACCGGCCTGCTGGACCGGCGAGACCGGCGAGACCGGGGAGCGCGGGGAGCGCGGGGAGCGCGGAGCAGCGACGGCTAGGCCTCCCACCAGGAGAAGGGTGGCGATTCGTAGAGCAAACATCTAGGCCCCTAGGCGAGCGCCGGCATGGGGTCACATCGACCCCCGGGATCTGGACCTAGGGCATCCACTTAGCACCGGCCAGCGGCCATGGGCGTGCAGTCCTGCGTGTCGGGATTGGGTCCCTGCGATAGGCGTCACTCCGGCATCCACGTGCGCAATGCTCAGCCCAACGATGCTGCCGCGCCCAGAAGCGCAGCTCCCTGAGGGCGCCGAAAAACTTCTGCGGGAATCCGCGCACCTCGCTCCCGACGTAGCCGCCGCCCAAGGCGTGCATGCGCTGGTTGTCCCCGCTACCGGCGCGCCGTTCTTGGCAGTGCCCCTGCGCGCAAGCCCCACCTTTGCTCGCGGCCTAGAGCTTCGGCCCCTTCATTGAATCGAGCCTGCCTGGGACAGGCCATGTCCCCGAGGCAGGCGACTGTTCCCTTGGAGTCACGGGGCTAGGTGCTTGCAAGGTCTTCGCGGCAGGTCCGACCTGCAGCAGTACCAACCACTTCAACCCAAGGAGTTCGATGCAGGAAAGACGCCGGCAGGTGACCACCCCTGTCCGCAGCAACGACGGCGGTGACTTTCACTCAGGACCATAACGACACGGCCAACCTGAGCCTGGCACCGAGCGTTTCACAACCCAATCAAGGACCTCGAAGCATATTAACAAGAAATTCCCTAGAGCACTCGCGACTCTCCTCCTACCGACACTCCTGCTGAGCAGCCGATCAGAAGCTCGGGCGCAGCAATTCCCGGACCTCCCCCCGCAGGCTGGGGTCGACGACACCTGGACGGCCGTTGTCGACGGCGGCCTGTGGAACGAGCCGACCACCTGGTTGAATGGTCAAAACTCCATGGGGATCCCTGGCCCCGGTGACATTGTCTTGATTCCCCTTGGAATCACGGTCAACATCCGAAGTGAGGAGCCCGCCACAGTTCAGACCAGCAGCACCGCTCCCGGAAACAACTTCTGGCCTGGCATTCGGTACGTCAAGGTCGAGGGAAACCTTCGATTTGGCATTCACTGGGACACCCAACTCGTCGTTGAGACCCTCTTCGTCGGAACCAACGGCAGGCTACTGGTGGGGGCTGGGAATTTCCCCGTTCAGCCGGGCCGCACGTGCAAGATCACGATTCTGCCTGAGGTCACAGACCTCACAGGTACTCCGGAGCCGGTCCCCATCGATCTAGCTTGGGACCCCCTGGAGAGAACCCGCGGAATCGTCACCTTTGGCTCTGTTGAGCTGTATGGCGAACCCCGCAACCATGTCGCAGTCGTCCAAGCTAACCTAAATCCAAAGCCCAGTGGCTCCGCCTTGCGGCCCACCTCACAGCCCCCTTGGGTTCTGGTCGATTCCCGTGACTCTCGCTCTCTAGCCCTCAACATTTAACAGGATTTGCGTCTGAGAGTCGGAACAGATCAACCGTGCCCGACCTCGAGCGTTGCGCTTGGAGACGGGGTCTACACCCTGCCCAAGGAACGCAGCGCACGAGGTGAGGCACGATCGACCTGTAGGAGGCCGAAGGCACCCGATCCGGCGTTCTGGCGTGAACCCTGGTGAAAGATGCGGGTCCGTTCACAGAACCCATCGGAGACTTCACAGCTCCCCGGAAACAGACTTTCTGCCCCGCGCTCGCACAGGGTCTCCATGTGCGGGCGCTTCTCAATGGGTCTGCCTTCGCCCAGGCCTGGTATCGCACCTCGACCAGCAAGGGCCTCACCAACACGATTGAGATGGCGCTCCGCGGCATCGATGCCCGGCTGAGGCATGGCTCCCGGCGAGGTACTGCGGCAATCTTGCTCGATCCCGGAACACCGGTTCCCGCTGGCAGGTAGGGTTCGGACCCTCATGTTGATCCAAGACACCGAGACCCTCGCCAAGTTCTGCAGCGCTTTGAGAGGCGCGCCCTACCTCGCCGTGGATACCGAGTTCATGCGCGAGTCGACGTACCGAGCTGAGCTCTGCCTTGTGCAGGTCGCCCACGGGGAGCACGCGGCCGCCATCGATCCACTCGCCAAGGACATCGACCTGACGCCGCTCCATGCGCTGCTCGCCGAGCCAGGAACCTTGAAGGTCCTGCACTCCGCAGCCCAGGACCTTGAGATCTTCCTCTATGCAACGGGCTCGGTTCCGGGGCCGATCTTTGACACCCAAATCGCAGCTTCCGTCTGTGGGCTCGGCGATCGCCCGGGCTACGCGAAGCTTGCCGCCGAACTGCTTGGCATCGAACTCGACAAGGCATCCCAGGCGGTGGACTGGTCGGTTCGCCCGCTGTCGGAACGCCAGCTGGAATACGCGCTTGGTGACGTGACTCACCTGTGCCGAATCTATGAACTCCTGGTGGCCAATCTGGAAGCGAGCGGGCGGGGGCTCTGGGTGGCTGAAGAGATGGATGCACTGATGGAGCCTTCGCGCTATCGGGTCGATCCACGGGCGGCCTATCGCCGCATCAAGATCCGGCGGCCAAAAGCACGCGACCTGGCGGTCCTGAGGGAAATCGCCCAGTGGCGCGAAGAAACCGCCGCCTCACGGAACATTCCCCGGGGCTGGGTTGTGCGTGACGATGCTCTGGCTGAGATCGCCCAACACATCCCAAAAGAGCCGGAACAGCTCACGCGCGTGCGCGGGATCAAACCCCAGGTGGCCAAGGGCGCCGACGGCAGGGCGATCCTCGAAGCCGTACGGCGAGCCCTCACCACACCGGAGAACGAATGGCCTGAGGCCCCAGCGGCGCGCGCGCCGATTTCCGGCCACGAGCCCCTCGTAGCTCTGTTGCAGGCTCTGTTGCGCCTCCGCTGCGATACCCACGGAGTGTCGACCACGATGATCGCCAATCGGGCCGACCTCGACCGGATCGCCACCGAGGAAGAGCCGGTCGTTCCGGCCCTCAGCGGCTGGCGCCGCACGATCTTCGGCGAAGACGCCCTCAAGCTGAAGGCCGGTGCGATCTCCCTCACCGGAGACGGAAAAGGCGGAGTGCGAACCTGAGACAGAGGCGATCTCTGCCGGAGCACGAGCCGAGTCCGGATCAGTGCCCCGTGTGCTTTTCGAAGTGACGGCTCAGTTGGGTGCGCAGTTTGTCAGCGGCTCCGCTGACCGCCGTAGCGATGGACTCCGTTTGGTGGGTCGCCGCCATAGGGTCCAGTCCCCGGGGATGAGCCTCGATCGAACAGTGTTTGTCGATTCCCCCCTTGTCGCCGTTGATGTCTTTGATGAAGACATCGATCCGTGTCAGACGGTTCTCAAAGCGACCGAGCGTGTGCTGAACCGCTTCCTGGATGGCCTCGTCGTCGGACTTGAGGTGCGGATGGTGGATGAGGATCTGCATGGTCGCTTGAAAGCGTGGCGGAGAGAGACAGGGACAGGCGAGAAGCAGAGAATACTGGGACGGACTCCTCCCCTGCCCTTATCGCACCTGCGAATTTCGTGCATTCCAGAGACAGCGACGGCCCTCGAGATCTTCGACGCGCGGTGACGCCCTGTCTTGGCTACACCATGTCGTTCGAGGCGGGCTGTAGAATCGAAACCCTGCGCAACAGCGCCGATCTGCAATCCCGTCAGTACCTTGAACGGCGCTCGAGGTCGGTCCTGTTCCTGCCGCGGCCAGGCCCCATGTCCTGCGACCATCCACGCACCGATCATCTTTCCCTTCCAGCCTGGAATGAAACCCTCTCGCCGATCCGCACATCGAGTGCTGCTTGTCGCTGGATCGTTCCTGGTTTCCCTCGGCGCAGCAGAGATCTACCTGCGGTCCAGGCTGTTCGATTCCCACTACATCTGGACTCCCTTTCTCGAGCGTGAGTTTGCACCCGAACCAGGTGTCATGCCCGGGGTCGAAGGGCCGTCGAGGTTCACGGTCAATGCCCTCGGACTGCGGGGCGCGCCCCCGGGGGCAGACGTCCGTCTCAAGATCCTTGCCTTGGGTGGCTCCACCACCGAGTGCCTGTACCTGGACGATCTTGAGGCGTGGACGTCCATTGCGTCCGCACGGATCTCCGACGCCAATGGAGCCAAGGGCGGAACTTGGATTGGGAACGGCGGCCGGAGCGGCCTGAAAGCCGAGCATCACCTCGCCCAGATCCGCGTCGCCCCCGAGATGGTCCCCAATCTCGATGCGGTGCTCGTCCTCGTCGGCATCAATGATGTAGTTGCGTTCCTAAAGTATCCCGGGCAGAGGCCGGCATCGGAAGCAGAGATCGCCAAGCTTGCTTTTCGTGTCTCCCCCGAGGGCCTTTCGCAAACGGGCTATCCCTGGCACAAACGCACGGCCCTCTGGAGCTTTGCCAGGCGCCTGTACTACCGCAGCATGGAAGAGGGCATGCGCCAGCCGGAGTCGGGGGCGACCTACGACGTCGCGCGGCAGCAGAGAGCCGATGCAAAGCCGTTCCTAGACGTCATGCCAAGCGCCGAAGAGGCGCTCGCCACCTATAGCTCCACCCTTCTGGAGATCGTCCGAGCTGCAAGATCGCACGGCCTTCGCCTCGTCCTCGTCACCCAGCCGGTCCTATGGAAGGCTGAGAATTCGCCTGCCGAGGAGAGTGCGCTGTGGTTTGGGGGAAGTCCAGCTGGGTACTACAGCAGCGCCGTGCTCTTCGAAGCGATGCAGTCGTTCAACGAAGAGCTGCGCAAGGTTTGTGCCGTCACCGGCTGCGAGCTCATCGATTTGGCTAGGGAGCTGCCCGCGACCCTTGAAAACTACTACGACGACTGTCACTTCACGGAGATCGGATCGAGCGCGGTGGCCGATATCATCGCAACACACTTCTAGGTTTCGCCGAAGCGTGCGCCATCCTGGCTGGAGCGCACCGACTTGCTGCCCTCCCAACAGGCTGCCACCGGGAATGGGCCTATGATCCCTCGATCGGCCCCTTGATCGGTTGTGTCCAGGCCTGCTCGTAATCCCCTTCCGCGAACGGGTTGGGATGCAGCCTGCTCGAGGTCACCCGGGCGCGCACGAACAGCTCCGCGCCCGTCATCGGGTAGACAGCGGGATTTTCCTCGGTCGCGGCGAAGACGCGAGGCTCGGCGCCCTCTTTCGTCGCTCCCAAGAACTCGGTCCGATAGCTCAAGCCTTCCTGAGCTTCGATCTCAACCCGGTAGGTGCTGCCATCGCTGGCGATCGACTTCAGGCTCACGCCGGTCGAGGCGTAGAAGTCCCCCGCCTTCATCGCCCGGAGGAGGGCATTGGGCTCGAGCTCCTCGGACAGCACCATGATCCAACCGCGGCCGGGCATCGCGACCGTCTGGCCGCCGTAGTTGTGGCTGTCGTCGGTTGCGACCCCATACAGCAGCGGCAGACCCAGCTCCGTGCAACGGCGCGCGTTCGCCAAATCCCACATGCGTTCGGTGCTGGGGTGTTCGGCATCCCCGTCGCTGCGCACGCCGCGATGACCGTTGTAGACCTCAAAGAAGCGCTCGTTCTCGATCGCTGCCAGGTCCTCCCACGTGATCCCCCAGTCGAAGTTCGGATGATTGATGTGGGCCAACACCTCGTTCCCCGACTCCGCCGCGTGGGCGGCCACGTCCCCAAGCACCTTGTTGATCAAGTCCACGACCGACTGTCCCCCGCGCGGCGGGATGTACGACTCCAGGTGAATCGCGTTGATGTGCACCGGATAGTCTCGCTGCGGCTCGACCTGGCGCCAGCTCGACGTGATCTCTTCGCCTTGAATGAAGAGAAAACGCCCGGGAGCTTCGTAGCGCTCCCGAAGCTCGCCCAAGGTCTTCAGTCGCATCTCACGCCGGCCCTCGTGCTCGCGCACCTCGACCTGCTCGGCCCCGAAGCGCTCGATCAGCCCCTTGAGTTCCTCCGCGCTCAGCCGCCTGGAGCCGTCTTCGGAGACCGGAAACCAGCGTTCTCCGGTCGACAAGCCGTTGTGATCGGATAGCACCAAGAACTCATAGCCGTGGTCCCGGTACCACTCCGCCGCCACCTCAGGGGCTGCGTCCCCATCGCTCCAAAAAGTATGCGTATGCGTGTTGCCTCGCCACCAGCGAGGCTCGCCACCGCCCTCCGCCGGCAGCAAGGACGCAAGCAGGAGAGTGAGGAGGAAAGCGCTCAGGAGTGCGAATCGCGGCATGGGATCTAGCCTACATGGACTGCCCGTCACGGTGGAAATTGTCCATGCTGAAGAGAGATTCGAATTCCCTGCATCATCCCTAGGGAGCAGACGCATCGGAACCGGTGGATGAGCAGCAACATGCAGCCCAGAAACATGGAGCGTCAGCTTCAGGAGCACGCCGGATTCGTGCAAAGCCTCGCCCGCCGGCTCGTGCGCGACGAGGCCGAGGCCGCCGATATGGCCCAGGCCACGTGGCTCGCGGCCCTGGAGGGGGATGTGCCCGCCGCGGGCGCCCGCGCCTGGCTGGCCCTGGTCCTGCGCCGCAAGGTGCGCCGCAGCTACGCGCAGGACGCGAATCGTCGAGCGCGGGAAACCAGGAGCGTCGAGGCGCAGGCGATGGACGATTCGGCCACCTCGACCGACGAAATCGTCGAACGGCAGGAAGCCCTGCGCCGCATCACCGACGCGGTCTTGGCGCTCGAAGAACCCTATCGCTCGACGGTCATCCTGCGCTACCACGGTGGCCACGAGGCGAGCGAAATCGCGTCCCGGCTCAATGTACCCGTGGCCACGGTGCGCAGCCGACTGCAGCGGGCGCTGACCCGCCTGCGAACGCAGCTGGACGCGAGCTATGGCGGCGACCGGCAAGCATGGTGCCTGGCGCTCATCTCCCTGGGTCAGCCCGACCTGGGTGGTCTCCCGGCCACAGCGGCCGGCACCGCGAGTACGGGAACTTGGCTGATGAGCATGAAGACGAAGATCGGTTTGGTGGCGACACTGCTCCTGGGCGGCACATGGTGGAGCCTTGCGCGGACGGGCGTCGAGACCGAGACCAGACCATTGGCATCCTCCATCAAACCCGAGCTAGCTGAAAGCCATGCGCGCCCCCAGCGACAGGGCAGGCTGAGGTGCGATCAGATGCCTCGGCCAGGGTGGCTTCTGCGCCTGACCCAGCTCCCCTGTCTGCGCCTATCGGCGAAGCGCTGCTCGGAACCGTGCAGGTCCAGATCCTCTGGGCCCGGGGCGCGAGTCCCAGGCCACTCTGGGTTGAACTGGAGCACCCACTCGCCTCGCCCTCCGAGCGCATTCAACGCGCGCGCACCGATGCGCAGGGCCGCTGCATTTTCGAATCCGTGGCGCCCGGCTTGGTGCAGCTCCATGGCGAAAGCGCGGGGACAGCGAGCGCCCAGGTCGAGGCCGGGGTCCTCACCCAGGTGGAACTCGCTCTCCCGGACGGTCTGCTGGTCCGAGGGGTGGTTCAGGACGAAGACGGCGCTCCGGTCGCAAACGCCGAGCTGTGGCTGTTCCACCGCGGCGAGTTCGCCCGCGGATCGATCGTCGGCCAAAGCGATGCAACAGGGGCCTTCGCTCTCCCCGGCGTTGACCCCAGCTACGGCTTTGGAGCCATGGCCCCCGGCTACGAGCCGTCGGCAGAGGTCCGGCTCACCGACCTCGACCGGGGCCAGCTCAATGCACACGGCATCGTGCTCACGCTTCGGTCCGCTGCGGGTTCCGCCGTGCTACGAGCCCTCGACGAAGCGGGCAATCCTGTCCCCGGAGCCCTGGTCAGCTTGACGCTGCCGCCGCCCGCTTCACCCGCGCCGTCCGCCAAGACCCGCCGGCCGCAGGCCCTCCGACCCGCCTACCTGACCGGGACAGACGGCACCCTGTCCCTCCCATCGCTGCCCGTTGGCCTCCTGGTTCTGCGCACGACAGCCGCGGGCTTCGCCCCCCATTCGCGCGAACTGCGCGTGGAGGATGGCGAAGCTACGACCGCAGTCCTCCGCCTGATCGCCTGCGCCCGGGCAGAGGGCCAGGTTCTGTCCAGCGCTGGGGATCCCCTAGCAAACATCCTCGTGGCGCCATTCCTCCCGTTTGAGGAACTCATCCCGACCGCAAGGACGGACGCTGAGGGTCGCTACAAACTCGCCGACCTACCGACCGGCTCGGTCGTACTGACCGCGCGCGACCCCGGCCGCGCATGGGGACAGACGGACGGAACCTTCAGCCTGCGGCCCGGGGAGACCGCGACTTGGAATCCGATCATGAACGCGGGCCGCAGCGTCGCCGGAACGATCCAGGGGAACGGCCGAGTGCAAGGACGTGATCTGCAGGCGAGGGCCGCCGACTCTGATCTCCCCTTTGCCTTTGCCACCAGCGATGATCTGGGCCATTTCCAGTTTCCCGAATGCCCCCAGGGCGACCTTGAGATCGATCTATTCGGGGCTGTAGGCATCCGCGGTTTGGTGGTTCAAACCCTGCGCATCGGCCCCGGCGAAAACGCTGCCCACTTCGACCTCAGCGAACTGCCCACCTGCACGGGACAAATCCTCCTACGGCTGACGATGAGCGGAACGGTCGCGCTCTATGCGTCCGAGCGCTCGGCCTCCGGCATCCGCGTCGAGAGCCCCGACCCCGCCGGCCGTATCGCCTTCGACGAACTCTGCCCCGACACCTACGACATCGAGATCCGCCAGCCCGGGCAACCCAAGCTCTATCGGCGGAACATCACCCTTGCAGCCGGCGAGCAGATCGACCTCGGCACCTTCGTGCAGGAACCCCTGGGAAGCCTTGAGATTCTGGTGGATGGGGAACCTGCCCACCTGAGCCCCACCTTCCTGAGCTTCGTCGCCGAACGCTACCCTGAAGCCGGCAACCCGACCGAAGATCCCGCTTCGGCCCTCGCTGCGCCACGCACGGACATCGTGCAGAGCGTCAACATGCAGGAGGATGCGTCCGCGATGGCACTCGCCCCTGGCCGCTATCTCATCTGTGCCAACGGCAATACCAACATGGCCAGCCAGCGTCAGCTCGTGAGCATCGAGGCCGGCTCCCATGCCCGAGTCGACTTTGAGACCCGGCCTGGCTTCCTGGTCTCTCTAGAGTGCCGCCCGAAGGACGCACCGACGGCCGATGCCCGCGTCGCCGCGGCAGTGGCCGATGGCGGAGGTCCCGCCCGGGTCCAGGATCTCGACTGGAACGCCGCGGAGGGCACCTATTCGATGTACACGCAGGTCGGACCAGGCACCCACACCTTCGGGTTCCAAGCCACGGACGGCACGGTAGGCAGCGCCGTCTTCCAGGTTGCGGCAGACGGCACCGCCGGCCCAGGGCAAGCCCTGGTAGAGGGTCCAGGGTTCCAAATCCTGCGGATCATCGTGCCCATGCCGTAGGATTTGGCCATGGCCAATGTCACCGTAAGCACCCAGGTTGCCGCTCCACTGCAGGAGACCTTCGATGTCTTTACGGACCTCGAGAATGCCGCGGAGCGCATCCCGGGGATCACCAAACTTGAGATGCTGAGCGAAGGCTCCTTCGGCAACGGAACGCGCTGGCGTGAAACCCGGCTGATGATGAAGAAGGAGGCCACCGAGGAGATGTGGGTCACGGGATGCGACCCGCCGAAGAGCTACACGGTCGAGGCCCAATCCCACGGATCGCTTTACCAAACCCTCTTCACGTTCGAGCCCTCCGGGTCCGGCACACAGGTCACCTGGTCCTTTGACGCCACCGCCCAGAGCTTCCTTGCCAAGGTGACGTCACCGATCTTTGGGCTCCTCTTCAAGGGCATGATGCGCAAGTGCATGCTCGAAGATCTCGAGGCCCTGCGCGATGTGTGCGAGGGCAAGGCGCCCGCCGGAAGCGCGAGCTGAGAACCATGGCTCAGTTTCCCAAGCGACTCTGCATCGTTGCGCTCACGGTGAGCTGCGGCTCGGTCACCGATCCCGAAGCGGGCACGGGCATGGAGCCCCCCATCGATGCTTCCGCAGCGGTGGAATCCAAAGAGGCGGTGGCGCCCGAAGAGGTCTTTCAGCCTGAACTCGCCTCGCCACGTGCCTACGACCGTAGGGGAGACGAGCACCTGCTGGCAGGCCGCCCCGAGCTCGCGATCGAAGACTACGATCGCTTCCTGAGCGCCGAACCACAGTTCGAACCCCAGCACTGGCGGCGGGGCATCGCCTACTACTACGCGGAGGACTTTGCGCAGGGCGTAGCCCAGTTTGAGCTGCATCGCACGGTGAATCCCAACGACGTGGAAAATGCCACGTGGCACTTCCTGTGCTACGCCCGACTCCACGGGATCGAAGCCGCGGCCGACGCCCTGCTCCCCGTCGGCAGGGATTCCAGGGCCCCAATGGGCGAAGTCCTGGAGATGTTCGCGGGGCGCAGGACACCCGAGCGTGTGCTCGAGGTGGCGCGGGAATCGAATCAGCGCACCGCCGTGTTCTACGGCCAGCTCTACGTAGGCCTGTACCACGAGGCCCGGGGCGATCTGCCCCTGGCCGCCAAGCACCTGCGCCTCGCCGCAGGCGACCCGGCGTCCGACAACTACATGGGCGACATCGCCCGCATGCACGCGGCGCGAATGAAGCAATAGGCGCTAGTCAGAGTCCCGTTCGAGGTCGCCCAAGTCTCGAACCTCTGCCAGACCAAGGCCATGGACCGGAATCTTCCAGGGCTCTTCTCGGTCGGGATCTTCAATCCGCAGCAACCAATCTCCGGGCGGGAGGTAGTCGATGCGAAAAACCCCGAAGTCGTCGCTCTCAGCGTCCAAGACAGCGAACATCGGCTCGCTCCCGGTCAGCTCGCATTCAATCTTGCGGGCGGCGAGTGCGTTTCCTTCCCCGTCGACGACGCGGCCCAGCAGGCTAGCCAAGGGCAGATCGCTGCTCGAGACGGTCACCACGTACGGACCGCCCTCCACGGTCGCCCCGGGCAGGTCCAAGAGCCCCTCCGAAAAAGGCTGACCCGGGGGCTGCACCCGGAGAAGCAGCGACGCATCCGGAGCAACCGGGATCTCAAAAGAGCCCGCCCCGTCCGTCCATACACCGGACCAGATCCCCGTGTCCGTGCCGGTCGGCTGGTGGGAGATGCGAAAGCCCGTGAGCCCCACGCCTGTCTCGTCCTGCACCCGCCCTTGAATGATGCCCACCTCGGGCAGAGCGCCAATCCACCTCGTCACCTGGCCCCCAACGATCTCCACCTCCGCCTTCAGGCCCAGGGGATGGTCCTCCGTCCAAACGTCGATGCTTCTGCCGCCCGCTGGCGCAGACAAGGAGAACTCGCCCTTGGCGTTAGCCTCCACGGCGGACCAAAACAGCTCACCGCTCTCCCGGTCCGAGCCGAGCTGGACCCGCGCCTCCGCGGCCGGCGAACCGTCGGGCAGCCTCACGGCACCTCGCAGAGTTCCGAGTGCTGACAGCACGAATTCCATCTCCGTCGTAGAGCCGGCCTGGATCGAGACCGAGGTGTCGAGCGTCCCGATGCCCCTAGCCCGCGCCTGCACGCTCTGGTCCCCTGCCGCGAGGCCCTCCACTTCGAAGCGACCGTCGTCGTCGGTCCAAAGTCGACGGGGCGGCGGCGCGTACTCGATCCCGCCCTTCGACCTCAAGAGCTTCTGCGACTGGTCCGCGCCCACCAGGACTCTGGTCCGTTGCCCCTGTCCATCTGGACCCACCATCCGGCCGATCAGCTTCCCCCCGATTCCGTTCAACACAAGCTCGCAGGGCGCTGGCCCTGATCCTTCGTGCCCCATCAAAGGAACCAAAGCCCGAGACGCGGCGAGCCCGGGAGCGTAGGCGGCCACCGACTGGTAGGTCGAAAGATGGGCGATTTCGAACTCCCCGCCCTCGCCACTGGTCGTGCAGGGGGAACCGTCAAAGGGCATACCGTTGCCCTCCCCCAGCCAGATCGTTGCGCCCTCCACTGGCCGACCGGAATAGTCGACGACTCGGCCCGCGATGCTGCCGCCGGGGCCCAGCCGGAAGGTGTACTCGGTCGTCTCGCCTAGGGCGACCTCCAGGTCGCTTGAGTCCAGATTCCCCGAAACGCAGACCCGATCGATGCTGACCCATAGGCGGCCCGCGTCCCCACTCCATGTCGCCACGCCTTGGGCATTCGTGACCAGTGCTTCCGTCGCCCACAGATCCCTGCCGGCGGGAACCACCTTGACAGAAATGCCAGCCACGGGCCGATCGGTGGAGCCGTCTACAACGTGGACTCGCACCCGGGCCAGAGCCAGCGCGGCTGTGGGCGGGGCGGATTCCTCCACCTTCTCCTCGCCGGCCCTTTCGGGCTGCACCACCTGGCTGCGTGCAGGCGCTGCTCCCCCTGCCCGGGCGACCGACTCTTTCGAGTCCTCAACCAGGGTATCCAGCCCAACCTCGGCCACCCGATGCAGAGAGAGGTCCGGCGCAAGCGCCTCGGAGCTTTGCAGCGCCCAGCGCGCAAGGGCGAGCACGGCTACTACGGTGAGCACGGTGGCGACGGCGGGTTTCATCAAGGCGAGCCCAAAAGCAGAAAGGCCAAAGCGCGAGGCGAGCGGCGAACGTTCGCCGCCCTGCAGCTCTTCGCGCAGCAGGCGTAGACCGCGGTGCAGCTGGTCCTGCACCTGCTTAGGAGTGAGGTCCAGACGCTGGGCGATCGAACGAGGAGATAGGTTGTCGTAGTAGCGCAGAACCACGATCTCCCGGGCCCGCTCCGGCAGGCCGGCGACGGCTTCGGCGAGGGCGCTCTGCAGCTCCATCTCCATCAGGGCATCGGCGACCGACCCCTGGGCCTCAGGCCGAGATGCCCCGAGCTCACGCATCCTCCGACGGCGCTCCGCGCGCAGATCGGTCTTGGTCTTGCGCCGCAGAACGGCCCCGATCCAGGCCCGCAGCGCTCCACGATCCGACGGCAGGGCCGGCCCTCGACCCCACGCCAGGAGAAGCGTCTCCTGCGTGACGTCTTCCGCCATACCCTCGTCTCCCGCCAGCCTGCTGGCCAGGCGGCGCATCCAATCCTGCTGTCCGAGCAGGGACTCGATGTCGAGGGGTTGCTTCATCTCCGCCTTGGAATGCCGGCGGTCCGAAAATCACGACCTGCAATCCGTCGTTTCCGGTTCCGCCCGCCACACAAGAGCCTACGGGGCCGTCGCTCGAAGCGCAGAGCCAGGAACATCCGCCCCCGGAATCTCCATCCAGCAGGGCGCCTCGCTCCCGCATGCACGATCCCTGCGACTCCCAACAGACCTGCCCAGTCCAGGTAGACGGGGATCCAAATCATCAGGATCCAGCCATCCCCCGGCCAGGCGATCCATCGATTCAGCCATTGGAGCGATGCCCTCGGAACAACGGACTGCGCGCCGACGAGCTGGCGCACGCGCTCGCCTATCGAAGCGCCACGGCATCCACGCCTCGCCCCTGCCTGTGTGCTGTGGGCTTCCGGGTCCCGCTAGCCCAGCCTGCGAGCTCTCCGATTGCTTCGCAACGGTCCGGTTGGCTGGGAAACCCGTTCGAGTGGATCGAGGGAAGCTAAGATGGGGTCCTCGCCGACCTCAGAGTCCCCTGCTTTGCCTCGCCACGCCATGTCCAACCGAAACACCGCCTTCGCCGCTCTGCTCGCACTCCTCTTCTGTTCCTGCGCCACCATCTCCACGGGCACAACCTCCAAAGTCCACCTGAGGGGCAAGCCGGGCACCGCGTTCGAGACGAGCACCGGCGTCGAAGGCCACGTGCCTGCGACCGTCATCCTGCCCAACGGCAAGGTCATCAACATTCGCTACGACAGCAATGGAGATGGCACCTTGAACGCCGTCCACAAGTCGATGCCCACCGCCTCCGGCGCCAGCGCCGGCAACATTTTCGTGGGCGGCTTGATCGGCGCGGTGGTCGACCACTCCAACCCCAACACCAGGATCCACAGAAGCCCCCAGAACCTGGGGCCGGCCTACGAACTCACACTCGCTCCCGAGATCAAGGAAGACCTCAGGCTGCACGGCTTGACGGCCGAGGAATTCCTCGCGTGGGCGCCTATGCGGCAATCCCAGGCGGAAGCCAGGCTGTCTGTCCGGGAGTACGAGATGTGGAAGAAGTACAACGACCTCATCCGCAACCAGTACGAGCGAGAAGCCCAGGAGAACATCGCTCGCGCTCAAGCACGCCAAGCACCCGATCCCGCCACAAGCCTGGAAGCGGCGGAAGCCAATGGAGCGGCAGAGCGCGAAGCGCCCATGCCGCCGGAGTAGCTCCGTCGCCTGCGCCGGGTGGGGCCGCCGCCCCACCCGAGCCCTTTTACCTGTCGCTCGGCAGTGCCTCGCTTTCGAGCCAGGGAGCGCCGGCCGAGACCAGCTCGTTCACCAGCGCCGAGAGTGCGCTCGTATGGGCCTTGAGCGTCGGCTCCAGGCTGTCGAGCGCGGTGTTCACCAGGTCTAGATCGCGGCGATGGGTCGGCGTCGGGCCGTAGGTGGATCGCTCGATCCCCAAGGCCAAAGCGGAGAGGCGACTCTCGGGCGTCGGCCGGGTCTTCTCGCCGGGAGCCTGGCGGCTTCGACTCCCATTGAACTCGGAGTCGAAGGCATGGATCGCCTTGCGCAGCGCGTGGTAACGCTCGTCGAACCCTGGATCAGAGATCCGGGAAAGACCGAGGAGCTTGCTCACCCGTTCCGCCCGGCGCACCAGAGCTGCCAAGCTCGACTGCATCCCTGAGTATCGGCGCACCGCATCCTCGTAGCTCCGCCAAAAGGCTGCGACCACCGCCGGATCCGCGCCGGCGAGGGTGGAATTGCCCATGGGGACCACCTCAAAGCTCTGTGGGTCGGCGAGCGCACGGACACGACCGTCGACCTGCGAGTGCAGTGTCACCGTGTAGCGCCCAGGCGCAGCCAAGAGACCCCGGGGAGGCCCGCCGAAGGCAGGCGGCGGCGGGTCGACGAGCTGCAGGACGTTGGGCACCGGAAAGCGCAGGTCCCAGGCCACCCGGTGAAAGCCAGCCTTTGCCGGCCCCGGCACGCGCCGCACGACCTCGCCGCTCTCGGCCGTCACCGTCAGCCAAACCTGGGGCTGCGGTTCCGTGCGCTCGAGCTCGAGCTGCTCCCATCCGGGAAAGGCAGCCTCGGCTCCCTCTGCATCCTCAGCCGACTGACGGGCGGTCTTGCGGTCCTTCAGATCCTCAGGAAGGAAGTACGTGAACACCGCTCCGAAAGGCGGGTTCTCCGCCGTGAAATAGGCAGCACCCTGGTCGCCTTTGCCCCCGTCAAAGCCAAGGTCCGGCCGCTCGACGTACCACCAGGCCTTGCGGGGTTCGAACAGCATCGACCCTTTGGCAAGCCGATCCGGCGTCGCGCTCCGCAGCGCGCTGATGTCGTCGAGGATGTAGATACCGCGCCCGAAGGAAGCGGCAACCAGGTCTTCTTCGCGGCGCTGAATCGCAAGATCGCGGAACGGGATGGTCGGCAACCCACCCTTGAGCTGGGTCCAGTGCTCTCCCCCCGTTTGCGTGAAATAGACGCCGAATTCGGTCCCCAGGAACAGCAGCCCGGGCTGCACGTGGTCCTGGACGAGCCGCCACACCAGGGTTCGGTCAGGCAGGTTCGCGCGCAGCGACTGCCAGGTCCGGCCGCGATCCGTAGTCTTCACCAGGTAGGGCGTGTAGTCCCCTTCCTTGTGGTTGTCGAGGGCCACATAGGCCGTGTCCGCCTCGAACAGGTCTGCCTTGATGTCGTTGACGAAGGCGCTCGCCGGCACGCCAGGCATCGACCCGACCTCGATCGCTCGCCAGCTTGCGCCCCCATCCTCGGTTACCTGCACAAGCCCGTCATCGGTGCCCGCATAGACCAGGCCCTCGGCCAGCGGCGACTCGGCCAACGACGTGATCGTGTTGAAGTTCGACATCGCCAGCACGTCCCAGGCGCTGTCCCACGACTGCACGCCGCCCAGGATGGGGAGACTGAAACGTTCCTGGTCCCTGGTCAGGTCGCCAGAGATCGCAGTCCACGTATCGCCGCGATCCTCGCTGCGCCATACACGGCTCGATGCGAAGTAGAGTCGCGTCGGGCTGTGTGGACTGACCAGGATCGGCGCGTCCCAGTTGAAACGCTCGTAGTCTTCGCCCTCGTCCGGCTGGGGCTGGATCTCAAGCACCTCGCCGGTCGCGAGATCGACCCGTACAAGGTGACCCTCCTGCCGCTCGGCATAGAGGATGTCCGGATTGCCCGGTTCGGTCGCCGGCTGGTGGCCGTCCCAGTCGAGGACGACCCGCCAGTCGCTGTTTTGGATCCCGTGCGCGGTGTCGGTCCGCGACGGCCCCCCCTCGGTGCTGTTGTCCTGCGTACCGCCGTAGACGTTGTAGAACGGCTCGGCGTCGTCGACGGCGATCTTGTAGAACTGAGTCAGGGGCAGGTTGGCGAAGAAGCGCCAGTTCTCGGCAGCATCAAAGCTCTCGTAGAGGCCCCCGTCCGTCCCCACCAGCAAGTAGTCGGGGTCGTCCGCGCGAAAGGCCAGTGCATGGTTGTCGGAGTGCTTGAAACGCTCGGGCATGCGTTCGAAGCTCTTTCCACCGTCCGTGGACACCTGCATCCGCACATCGGCGAGGTAGAGGTGGTCGAAACGGTGCGGAGACGCGTAGAGCTCGGTGTAGTAGTGGGGCCCGGTGCCGCCAGAAACGGTGTCGGAGCGTTTTTCCCAGGTCGCGCCGCGATCGGCCGAACGGTAGATCCCCCCGCTGCGCCGATCGAGTTCGATGGCCGCGTACACGACGTCCGGCTGCTGGGGCGAGATCGCGAGGCCAATCTTGCCCATCGAACCCTCGGGCAGGCCGGACTCGAGCCTCTCCCAGGTCTCGCCCCCGTCCAGGCTTCGATGCAGGCCGGACTCAGGTCCGCCACCCATGTAGGCCGCCACCGTGCGGTGGCGCTGCCAGGTGGCCGCGTACAGCCGGTCGGGTTCGCGCGGATCCATGACCAGGCTTGCGGCGCCCGTCCAGACCGCATCGCCAAGGGTCCGCTTCCAGGTCTCCCCGCCGTCGATGCTCTTGTAGATGCCGCGCTGTCCACCCTCGCTCCAAAGCGGGCCCTGGGCAGCGACCCAGATCACGTTGGAGTCTTCGGGGTGAACGATGATTTCGGTGACGTGTTCACTGCTCTCCAGACCCATGCGCGTCCAGCTCGAGCCACCGTCGATGCTGCGGTACACGCCGTCCCCGTAGGCGATGTGGCGGCCGCCCACGTCTTCGCCCGTACCGACCCACACCGTGCTCGGGTTCGAGGGATCGATGGTCACGCAGCCGATCGCGAACGACCCCTGGCCTTCGAATACCGACTTCCAGGTCACCCCGGCGTTCACCGTTTTCCACACGCCGCCCGAGGCGACTCCGAGGTACCAGGTGCTTGCGTTGCCGGGATGAATCGCGATGTCGGCGATGCGGCCGGACATGAGGGCAGGCCCGATGCTGCGGAATTCGAGGCCGGCGTAGGTCTCGGAGCTGGGCGCTGCCGCGCTGGCAGAAGACTCGGCCTGGCCCAGAGCAAGTCCGGACAGACACAAAGCGAAGGGGAGAAGGAGAGTCGTATTCATGGTGTGAGCGTACGGGGGCAAGCAGGGAGCCCGGGCAATTTTGACGGTATTGGCAAGGGAGGGTGAACCGCGAAAAGCGCGATTCACCCTCCCTTGCCAATACCGCCAGAATTGCCCGGGCTCCCTACTCGCTCCTTCGCCTACTGGCAGAATTCAATCGCGAGCGCGTCGCTGGTGTTGAAACCCGCACCACCTGCCGCCGGATCCCGATACCAGTATTGGAAGGACCAGGTCGAACCTGAGAGCACCTGTCCCGATCCACCGTTGAGCGGCGCAGATCCGAAGTCCAGGTCCATCCACGCTCGACCGCCAACACCAGACAGCAGAATCTCCGGCAAGCGCGTCACCGACTGGGAGACACACAGGAAGCCATCCCCGAACGGGTTCTGGATCGGGCCCTGTCCGTAGAAGAAGAGTCCGAATTGACCGGGCGGCAGTCCATCGGCCATCAGACGGGTCAACGTACCGGTGATCGATCCAGTTCCATATAGGTTGAGCGAGGACTCCTCAGAGATCGAGTTCAGCCCGCCTTCGCACTCACGGGTCACCAGGCTGCAGGCCAGGGTCGAGTCGACGTGGTCCATCACCGTCCGCAGCGTCTCCTCTGCGGCGAGCTGGGCGGTCGCCCAGGGGACCAGCCCGCCGACGTGCACGTGACCGGCGGCCACGCAGCGGGCGGGGTCGGCAACATCGCGGTGCTGGTCCTGGTAGAGGACCCCGAGGTAGGCCACGAACTCGGAGAGGAAGCCCCCGCCATCCCCCGAAAAGCAAACGGCCGGGTTCACGCCGGGCACGTTCGCCGCCACTCGGCTCACGATCTCGTTCACCGGATGGACCGAGGGCCGAATCGTCTCTGCCGCGATGCTCGGGTCAGGGGGGGAAGGGTTCGGGAAGAACGGCGCCTGGAAGTCCCCAAACCAGCTCGTGCGGTTGATCTGGTTCATTTCGACCTCCCAGGAATTGTCGATGAACCCGCGGCTAAACGTGATGATCGCCACGGGCTGGTGCAGCGCGGTGAGCGCCTCGAAATCCGCCACGGTGTCTTGGTAGTCCACCTCGAGGTAGCCCTGTCCCTGGCCGCAGTTGCTGCAGTTTGGGTTGCTAAACTCGGGGAAGTAAGCGTGCACGTCGTAGCCGCGCCCTTCCCAGTTCGAACCGATCCAGTTGCTGTTCAGCGCCGGATCCGACGCGAAGTCGCGGATCATCTCGTTGGTCGGCGGCCAGTAGCCCGTCAACAGAATGACCGGACGAGTGCCTCCGGCCAGTGGTTGCGGCGCGGGTTGCCCAGCCGCCTGAAACACAGACGGCCGCGCGGAAGCGCCTGTCGAAGGGGCGTACTCGACGGCGACCTGACCACGCTGAGCGAGGGCTCCCGTGGTGAGGGAGAGGAAGAGGCCTGCCGTCGAAAGAGCTCCGGCGACTTGGCACAAGGTGCGAGCCTTGGGACTGGATTGGGATACGAACATAGGACCCATGATACCCCCTCCAGGGATCTTGCGGACCCTGTCCCAAGCCCGGACAAGCCAGCGACCGACCCCTGGACTTGCTCGCCCCCCCAGCGGGGCCCAGCCGCCACCGACTCGACTGCACGCAATCTCCGAGCCGCGGGATTCCACAACGCGCGACCCAGGACCATCGGTGCATAGCCCCCTCCAACCAACGCAGCACGTCCTCCGACGGCAGCGCGTGCTCCCGCACCGCCGAGTCGGTGTTCCAGGCCAAGGACCCCTCGATGGACTCAGGCGCTTGAGCAGACAGCGATCCAGGGGAGCGGCATCGATGCATCCCAGTGCGGCGAAGAATTCTCGGTTTCCGCGCTGGAGAGAGCATGGATTTCCCGGTTGTCCAGTGCGGCCATTCGCCCGCACCTCACTCCGCCAGCCCCATCCTCCCTCCCATGCACGCGATCTTCTTCGCCATCCCCCTCGTGGCCCTTCCTGCACCCGCCCCAGTCGACAACCCGGGATTCAACGAACGCGTAAGCGTCTCCAGCACCGGCGCCCAAGGCAACGATTCCTCGGGCAACGGCCTAGGGCGCCAGCTCCAGGTCAGCGAAGACGGTCGATTTGTGGTCTTCACCAGCTTCGCAAGCAACCTGGTCCCCGGTGACACCAACGGCGAGAAGGACGTCTTCGTGCGCGACACCCTCGCCGCGACCACCATCCGGGCAAGCGTCGGGCACCAGGGGCAACAGGGAAACGGCCGCTGCGACTCCGTCGGCATCTCCGCCGACGGGCGCTTTGTCGTTTTCATGAGCGAGTCTTCCAACCTCGACCCCCTCGACTTCAACGGCCAGCGGGACATCTTCCTCTACGACCATCAGGCCGGCACGAGTGAGCTCGTCTCGCGCAGCTTCAGCGCCGACTCAGCGGCTGGTAGCTCGGAATCTCCCAGCATCACCGCCGACGGCAGCCAGGTTTGCTTCTGGAGCTCGGGAACCAACATCGTGTTTGGCGACACCAATGGCGTCGGCGACATCTTCGTTTGGAACCGATCCACCGGCATCTCCCAACGCATCAGCATCGACCCGTCCGGCGGCCAAAACAGCGCGCCATCGCGCTCCCCGCACATCGCTCGCCAGGGACGGTATGTCACCTTTGAAGGACCAGATGGGGATCTGGTCTTCGTCGACAGCAACGGGGGAGACGACGTCTTCGTCAAGGACATGCTTACCGGCGCCGTCGAAAGAGCCCAGCGCGCCATTCAACTCGATGGCAACAGCAGGAGGCCGCAGATCTCAGGCGATGGTCGCTACATCGTGTTCGAGAGCACGTCGACCATCGCCGTCAACGGGGACAGCAACGGCCTCCAGGACGTCTTTCTTTGGGATGCCTTTGCCGGCGATTTGACGCGCGTCTCGGAAAGCACGGCTGGCGCCCAGGCCAACGGCATCTCGTTCGACCCCAGAATCTCGGCCGATGGCCAGTGGATCGCCTACGAGAGTACGGCCAGCAACCTGATCGTGGGCGACACCAACGGGCTCACCGATGTCTTCGTCACCAACCGTATCTTTGGCGCGACAACCAGAGCCAGCCTCAATGGCTCTGGGTTCCAGGTCGCCTCGCCCACCTTCGGCCCAGAATTGAGCGGCAACGGTCGCTTTGTCGGCTTCCTGGGGACTGCGGCCTACGCTCCGGGAGATACGAACCAGGAGTTCGACGTGTACCTTCGCGATCGGCGGATCTCCAGCGACAACTACGGCTGGAACTACTGCCAGTCAAACCTGAATTCATCCGGAGAAGCCGGCACCATGCGCGCCCTCCAGAGCCCAGTCCTCGCCGACAACGACCTGCTGTTCGTGATTGAAAACCTACCCACCAATCAGCCCGGCTACATGCTGATGTCCGATACTCAGGGGTTCGTGCCGCTCTTTTCCGGCTCCCAGGGCGACCTTTGCCTGGGAGCACCGATCGTGCGCTTCAACTCCAACGTGCTAAGTACGGGCGGCGGCAACGTGGACTTCATCCCCGACCTCGGCGCCCTACCCCAGGGCACCGTCGTGTCCCCCGGCCAGGGATGGAACTTTCAGTTCTGGTTTCGCGATGTGAACCCCGGCACGACTTCCAACACCACGGGCGCCCTCTGCGTGCAGCTCCAGTAGCGCCCCCTGCTATTCATTCTGCGGCGCACACACGGCGCCGCGGATCAGCTCCTGCAGCCGTTCGGGAGTGGTTGCCGTCGTCTTGCACATGAAGCCGCTCTTGTGGGCGAAGTGAACGTCGGGTTCTCCGTCGAGCTGCGAGAAATCCAGGCGTGGATCGTCCTCATAGCGACTGATGCCGTAGCCGCTGCCCCGGCGATCGGGATAGACCGTGGCTCCGATCTCCCCCTCAAGGCCGGTCGCGCGCACATAGCGCGCGACGCTCCCCGAGGGTTCGTCGGGCGTTCCATCCGTTCTCGGAAGGAACACCGCCTCAATGACCGTCCCCTCAGCAGCCACCGACCAGCGCTCACTCTGCTTGGCCACGGCGTCGATTCCCTGGCGCACGTCCCGCAGGAACCCGACCACGTCTTCCCCCACCAAACGCATGTATTCGTAAAGCGTCTCGCCGGGCCGGTGCTCAGACTCCGCCGCGAAACGCCGCAGCAGGGTGAAGTCGATCGGCGAATTGAGGCGTGAGATCGCGCGCCGAGGCACCCCTAGCCACTCTGCCGTCTTCTTAGGACCCCGGGAGTCGAACCACTCTGCGGGCTCCAGCCAATCGCAAAAACGCAGAGCGTCCTCGTATAGGCCGAGCCTGTCCAGCACCAGACTCAGAGCGCAGGTGGGCGGGTGCTCCCTGGGAAAATGGTGGTGATCGAAGTTGCTGAGCTCTGGATCGTGGGAGCCGCCAACGTCCACGATTGCGACGCTCGCATCAGCGAGTTCATCCTCCGTCGGGTCGCGCCGCTCGATCGGACAGCCGTGTTGGGAGATCAGCACGCATGCGGCCAACAGGTCGTCCTTATGGGCTCCGCCGGGATGCGTCACGATGCGTTGAAGCTTGAGCATGCGCTGTTGTACGCCACGTTCCTGGCCAGGGCAAAGCGAACCCCGTTCGAATGCAACAACGGTGCCCCTTCTGTCGACGTCCCCTGCGCGCGGCATGAACCTCACATCGATTCATCCCTGGGAGACCAGCAGCTTCCCGAACCGCGCATCCGGTGCACCGCAGCACCGGACGCGCAGCAGGACAGCCAAACCCACGAGACCCTAGTCGTCCGACCCCTTGTCCTCCAGCGCCTTCTTTTGATCTAGCCAACTCACGCCCTTGTCGATCCAGTCGTCGGCTTCCTCTCCTTTGAGGTGATGCTCGAACCAATCGAAGACGCGGGAGTGGTAGTCCAGCTGGTTGGGCTTGCGCCGCAGGCCGTGGTTCTCACCCGGGTACACCAGCATCACGAGCGGGCTGCGGGCCAAGCGCGCAGCGTTGTAGAACTCGACGCCCTGGTGCCAGTCCACTGCCCCGTCCTTGTCACCGAAGGTCATGAGCAGGGGCGTCTCCAGGTCGTCCACGCTGAAGATGGGCGAGTTTCGAATGTAGGTATCGACGTCGTCCCAGAAGGGGCGGTCCATGCGTCCCTGACTCTCATGGAAGATCCAGGCGTCGGTCTGTCCGCTGTTCCAGTAGATGCTCATCGACATGCTCATCATGTTGGTCAGTGGAGCACCCGCCACACCGGCCGAAAAGAGGTCGGTCTGTGTCACAATAAAGGCCGTCTGGTAGGCGCCCCAAGAATGCCCCATCAACCCGACACGATCCGCGTCGACCATGCCCCTGGACAGCACCTCGCGCACTGCGGGTACCACGCACTCTACCGCAGACA
This sequence comes from uncultured Planctomycetaceae bacterium, assembly GCA_964459495.1. Lineage (GTDB taxonomy): Bacteria > Planctomycetota > UBA1135 > UBA1135 > CAYWNK01. The sequence goes on along the minus strand of CAYWNK010000014.1, from coordinate 20,676 downwards.
CACCCGGATTCTGGGCGCGGTACACGATGTCGGGTTCAAAGACGAAGTAGCCCGCCGACGTAAACACCGCCGCGTTGTAGGGGCTGCGCTCCGACGGCACGACGTAGCGGTGCAGGTTCTGGCTGCGCTCTTCGTAGATGTAGACCACCATCGGGTAGGTCTTGCCCTCTTCGTATCCCGCGGGATAGTAAAGCGCGCCCTGAAGGGATTCCCCGGTCGCGTTTTCATAGGTCACAAGCTCCGACTTCCCCCAGGTGTACTCGTCCTGGAAGGGGTTGGTCGCACTCGCTTGAACCGTGTCCGCCAAGCTGGGTCCGCTCACGAACAGATCGGGTGAATCGTCGAATCGCTGCTGGCTGTGAACGAAAACCGGCGCGTCCGCCGCCTGACGCAAACCCGACACATTGGCGTCGATGAAGACGCGATGCTCGCAGCCCGATTCATCCAGCCAGGCGTAGCCCGACTGCTTGGTCAGATCTCCGTATAGGGAAACATAGGTGCCGCGCGCGAGATCCGTGTACTCCTCGTCGTCCAAGTCGGCGGCAACGGGTGCGATCCGGTGCCGAATGGCCTGATCAGCCCCGGTGGTCAAGCGCTCCACCCCGGACCCATCCACCTGAAACAACCAGATGTCGTAGCGGCTGTACAGGAACACCGACTCACCATCCGCCGTCCAGGATGCCACCCCATAGGGCGGCTTCTGGGTGGTCAGCGTACTCTGCTCGCGGTCGGTGAAGGCCACGTCGAGTTCATTCGTCAGGTTGACCGCCTGGTTGGTCTCTAGGTCGTGCGCCCAGATGTGATCGTCGCGCACAAAGAGGATCCGGCGGCCTGTCGGGTCACCGGCGTAGCGCAGCTTGACGCGCTCCTGCAACAGGTCGGTCGCACCGGTAGCGACATCGACCCGGTAGAGGTCTAGCTGCGTGGCGCTAAAGCGCTGCTCTTCTAGGTACGGGCTTTCGTCTTCGCCGAGGGCCCAGCGCGTGGACTCCAGTGGGCGCACCTCCAGAGTGTCCGTGTCCAGCACAACCAGCTTGCCCTCGTCGATCCATAGGGCACAAAGGGTCGAGTCGTTCTCATCCCTGGAGGCTGTCCGCTTTTGCAGCGGCACGATGTCGACATCGTTCGCATGCCAGACCTCCACGTCAGGCGCTTCAGCGTTGCGATCACTCAGGGATTTCGGCTTCTTCGCCTTGTCCGAATCGTCATCTGCGCTCGGCTTTTCAGCATCAGCCGCCCCAGCCCCTTGGGTCACCGCGTTCGGCTCTTCCTCGTCTTCCTCGGTTTCGATCGCGTCGAGCTTGGCGGGCTTGTCCTCCCAAGCCTTGGTGCCGAAGTACAACACCTTTCCATCGGCCGACCAGCGCAGCCCAGCATTGGTGACCACCCGCTGGTCGCCGGACTGGCTCTCGTCCTCCAAGAGGTCGTAGCGCAGCGCCTTGGCGCCCTGCTGGTCCGCAGCACGCCATGCGAGCACAATCTGGCTCGTGTCCTCATCGTCCTCCCAGGCGACCGAGCGCATGACCGCAAGATCGCTCGAATCCTCCCGCCAGGTGAGCCCTGCGTAGTCGGCTTCGCCCGAATCCAGAACCCTGCGCACGCCCGCCGCCGCGTCATACACCGACAATCCGTTGCCGACCTGGTCGGGGGCGTCAACCGTCATCGCCAACAGGCTTCCCTCGTCGGACCATGCGTAGCTGCCAACACGGCCAAAGTGGGCGTCGAGACCGGTGCGCATGTCGCGCACCACCAGGTCAGCCCCGGTCTCCTCACCCTTCTGACCATAGCGGCGCATGGCTAGGTAGTGGCCGGTAGCGTCGAACCCAAAACTCGACACGCCATCGACCTCCGATCGCTCCCCGCGAATCAGATCGAAGATCCCCAGGCCATTCTCCACAGGCTTCTTTTTCTTCTCGAGGGCTTCGCGCTCTTCCTCGGAATGCCCGCGCCTGTAGGCCAGCCAGGCTGCATCGTCGGAAAACTCCGGCCCCGATCCTTCTTCAAAGACCTCGGTGGAGTCGGTGGCCAGCACGCGCAATCGCAGCTCCGCGCTACCGTCTCCCCGACGCACCTCATGGGCGAGCCAGCGCCCATCCGGCGAGAGCAGCGAACGCCCGAGACGCTCCCAGCGAACCCAGTCAGCGGGCCCTGCCGAACCGATCTCGGGAGCCTCCTGGGGACTGCTCTCTGCCACGCTGGCCGGAACGACGGCGGGTTCTTGGGGACAAGCGAGAGAGAGCAGACTGATGGCGGCGTAGAGCAAGTTGGAGATCGCTGAGGTTGGCGGCGGACGATTGCGCACGCACCGTAACTACCCCCCAGCTCCTTGTCCTTCCGCCGCAGGTATGCGACTCGTTCAGGGATTCGGACTGCACGTCCTCCCACCCTGCACGCGCCTCGCCACGAAGTCCTTACGCGAGTTCCGTCGGGAACGGTCTCCCCTTAGAACGTCACGGATAGACCCGTGGAGAAGTTCACAGTCGGGCCCGGATTGAGGTCGCGGTGCCACAACTGGAAGTGCCACGTCTCGCCCGGGGCGATCGTGCTCCCGATCAGGGGGACGAAGCTCGGGACGTCGAAACCGGTGCCGACGGTCGAGGTCCCGCTGAGATTGGAGAAGCTCCCCGCCGCGTCGAACACCCCGGTGGATCCCGCGACTGCCCCACCGCTCGTCCCCTTGTAGCGCCCGACGGGGTTGGTCAGGCAAAGGCGCCCGTCGCCGATCATCCCGCCGGGTTCGAGCACTCCGAAAGAGACCAGGAAGTAGCCGAACTGCCCGGCCGGCCCGCCGCTGGAGTTCACCCCGCCCGGCAGGCAGAACGGCGCCGAGCTCTGGGTGCACGAACCCGATCCCTGAATCATGAGATCGTAGACGGAGCAGGACCTGAGCACGGGCGTCACCCAGACGCGTAGGACAACCTGTTGGGGCCAAGCGCTCAGGTTGGTGTAGTCCGCGCTGACGGCGTTCGGTTGGTAGCTGTACTGCGCCCCAGCCCCACCGATCAACTGGATGTCCATCGACGCCTGCGAAGCGTCGAATGCCATCTCCGCATGCAGCATCTGCCCGGGTGCCACACAAACCAGGAAGAAGTCGGAGTCACCGATGCGAGCGATCAGCTCGCTCTGTAGCCCATCGCTGAGGGGCCAAGCGGTTTGCGCCGTATCGTTGTCCTCAAGCGCGTCGTCGGATCCGAGGATGCACCCGGTGCTAGCGATATCCAGGTCGAAGGCATAGTCGGTGCACTGGGACGCTGGCAGCATCATCTCGAAGTTCAGGACGAGATCGACGGCGCCCTGACTGGGGTTCGTCCAGAACCATGGCCCCGCCAGCTTGTAGGTGAACTCGCCGCAGGCATCGTTCATGACCCGCAGGACGGCTTTGCCTGTCGGCGAAGTCCAATTCACCCGGACGCTCTCGCCTCCTGGAATCGTGACCCGGTAGTTGTCCTCATCTCCCCGCCACAGGAACAGGTCGCGGTAGCTGCCAGTCGGCAGCGGCAGGGCCGTCTGGTAGGTGTCGTTGTCCTCGAACGCATCGTCAGCCGCGATCGAGCACGCATCGTCGAAGCGCACGATGGTGAGCGTTCCCACTGGGTCGGGGTTCACGAAGGCCTCCCCAAGCAGCGCTAAGCCACGGCCCGATCCCGTACCGGGACTTGGGCCGACCTGGACTCAGCCTTCGACCGCCTCGAACGTGACGCTCCACAGCATCTCCCCATCGAGGCTCGTGTGGCTCTCATAGCTCGGACCGTCCTGGTCGAGATCGCGAACGATACGGGTCTTCCCGTCCACGGTGGCCTTGAGCTCCAACGAGATCAGGTGACCCGCCTCGCTGTCCCAGAGCAGGCTTCCCTCGAGCTCAAGGACATGATCGGTGAATTGGGTGGCACGTCCGTCGGCCACCGGGACATCGGCGAGGTCGGTCTTCTCGGACTCGGTCCATTCCACGGTGCCCGCAATGCCAACTTCGCGCTGACCTGCGTCCACAGCGCTCTTGAGGCTGAACTCGACGTCGCCGCCGAATTCCGGGGCGAGTCGATCGCCAGGCTCCCTCCCCGACCACTCCAGGGGAAGACCTCCGGAAGGCTCGATCAGTTCTAGCAGGGCGCTTCCAGGCAGGCTCCAGCGCATCGCCCCTGCCTCTTCGGGCAGCGCCCAAGCAGACAGGTCAAAAGCGACGGTCAGAGGCTCCAGATCCATGCTCGCGGTGCCGTCGCCTTCCAGCACTGCAGCTTCCCAGCCGCTGGTGTCCCGCTGAAAGCGCACGCTCTGTCCAAGCAGCGGACTGGTGGCCGAAGACCCGGACTCTTGGGACTGGGTCGAATCCATCTGGGTCATCTCCATGGTGAAGTCATGCTGGAGAGCGACCTCCTCGAAGCGCCGAACGAGGCCATTGAGGACGCCCTCCTGCACACTGGCATAGGTGTCGACGACGCGAATGTTCTCGTTCCAAGCGAAGCCCATCACGAGCTCGGGTAGATACATCCCTGGAACCTCCCGTCCGTCCATCCAAACCTGAAGCTCGGCCCCCTCCAGGTCCGCCGAAAACTGGACGGACTTCGTCAAAACGGTCCCCTCCACAGGCTGAGACGGGAGCTCGTCGGGGGCAAACGGCTGGACGAGCAGGGAGGTGGTAAGGAAAGCGGCGAGTGCGATTTTCATGGTTGGGAGGTGCCAAGGTGCACGGGTGGTTTTCAGGACACCCCTTTGGTGCAGGCGGCCACGCCATCCCTTCGCACCCTTCGGGAAAATGCCGGGCTGTCCCGCGGGATCCCTTTTGTGGACGAGCCACTGGTCTCCATGATGGAGCCAGCGGCCCGGGCTTTCCGCGGCTGCAACCGCTCTCCTGCAAGATCCCCATGGCTATCGTCCGCGCTCCGTTCGTCTGCTTCGCCGCCCTCCTCCCCCTCGTCGCCTGCAGCAGCAACGACAACGAAATGCAGGATCCGGCCCTGTTCGGTGGATACCCCGATCCCAGCGTCACCGTCCCGACCCGGCAGCCGATCGATCCCATCGAGCCGCTGAACCCGCAGACGGGAATCACGGGCTTCACGATCAGTCCGGACCTGCCGGAGGGTCTTACCCTCGATCCGATCACTGGGGTGATCAACGGGACCCCCACCGGCCTGTCTCCGGCCCAGCTCTACACCGTGTCGGCCACCGATGGAGAACAGTCCGACGAGGCCCTGTTCACCCTCGCCGTCCGGGCCCCCATCGTTGGCTTGAGCAGCAGCAGGAGTCTCATCCTCACCGAGCTCGTTTCCGGCACCCCCGTTTCCCCAAGCGGCGCGGGGGTCGGGGTGACCTCTGCGGCTCCAACCTTCACCACACCCGCCCTGGTCACGATCGATTCGCCCCAGCCCAGCACCACCGGGGTGCTGCCCGTCATCGATCTCTCGTCCACAGCGCCGGGAGTGGCCCCTGGCCCCGTCGACGCAAGCACGGATTTCATCGCGACCATCACGGTCGACGACTCCGAGCTCGATGACGACGACAACTGGCAGTTCTCCGCCCAGGCCCCCTACGACGACGACGGCTTAGCCCCCGACCTACCCGGCTTTGCCTTCGAAACAGCGAGCGTGGCCATCGAGAACAGCACCCTCGGTCTTAGCGTCGAACTCCCCGACGAATCCATCGGCCCCTTCGACTCGGGTACGCTTTCCACCAGCCTGCGCAGCATCGAAGCGCTGACCAGCGGCCTGCAGTTCATCGGCGCGCCATGGATCGAAGCGAACGGCTCCTACTTTGCCAGTATGAGCTCGGGCACCGATGTCGAGCTCTTCCGCTACGACCCCGATGGAGGGGGAGGTGGCGCTCCGACTCTAGGCATTGCCGGCGACGTCGACGCCTCCGAGGACGACAACGCAGAGATCCAGGCGGTCGTCGCCGGTCGCTTGATCGTCAGAATGCGCAACTCCGCGGGTGTGCCTAAGATCCACGCTTACGACCCCAGCTCCAACGAGCTCGTCGCGGTTGCCGACCTCGCCGGAGCACAACCTGACAATGCCACCGACTTCGTCGACTTCGGCGGAACGCTCTACTTTGTTGCGTCCAACGCCACCGGTGCCTCGGGTGTCTACCGCTACGGTTTCGGCGGACCTAGCCTAGAACGCATCTCCAACACCGCCAACGGAGCCTCAGAAGAAGCCAGCGACCTGCGTGTCGTGGCTGAAATGCTGTACTTCCTGGCCAACGACAGCGCAGGCCTGACCCACCTCTACCGCTTCGATCCGATTTTCATGACCCAGGAGAGGCTCTCCAGCGACGCCATCGCTCCGCTCACTGGGCTCACCGCAGCGGGTGACCGCGTGTTCGTGACCGGTCGCAACTCCCAGGGAGCCCGGAAGCTCTTCCTCTTCGATCCCTTGTCCGGTTCGCTTCGCCAGGTCGCGAACACCGCCGGTGACGAGACCACCGATGACAACGTCGAATTCCTCGCGGGCAGCCCCGCGAGCCTGGATGACCTCTACTTCACCGCTGACAACAGCTTCGGAGTGCAGAAGCTCTATCGCTACTCCGAGGCTTCGGGCAGCGCGACGGTCGACCAGCTCACGAATACGTCCAGTTCCTCGATCACCGATTTTCTTGGCGAGGAGTTTGTGCACCTGGGGGACCTGCTCTTCTTCGAGGCCCTCAACTCCACCGCCGCCCGCAAGCTGTTTTCCCTCGACTTGACTACGGGCGTCGCAGCCCAGGTCTGCAACATCAACGCCGTGGACACCAATGACGGAGTTAGCGGGCTCCTGCCCCTTGGAATGAACAGGCTTGCGTTCAGCGCCACGATCTTTCCCGGCGGTCAGACAGAGATTTTCGAATACGACCTGGAGAGCGGTGAAACCAGGCAGCTCGCCGATATCAACCCGGGCGCCAGCGACAATGCCAGCACACTCGCCGTCATCAATGGTGAACTCGTGTTCCGCGCTACGAACGCGGCCGGCGATGTGGCTGCCTACGCCGTCGAGTGAGCGAAAGGCACCCGCCGGGCCGAAGGCCAGGACGGGCCGCTGGGCTCATCAGAGCCCGGTGACCTTGCCGGTGACCTGGATCGTCACCGACCCGTTGCTGGTGCGAACACTGGACGTCTCGTTGGCATCGCCGATCTTCACGACCTGCTTGTCCTTGGACCGGGACACTTCCTGGCCACCGGACAGGTACCTGATGGTCCCGTTGCTCGTGTGGGCGGACACCCTGCCGGCCCAACCCTCCGAGAGCCCCACCTGAATCGATCCGTTGCTGGTCTGAAGCTCGAAGGGGCTGGTGCTACCGGCCGGAACGAACAACTTCATGCTCCCGTTGGAGGTCTCGGCGTCGAGGGGCCCCCTATGGCCCTGCAGCTGGACCGAGCCGTTGCTGGTGCTGATCTGCAGTTCCCCGGTCGTATCCTCGGTCGCCACGCGGCCGTTGGATGTGTCGAGCACCATCTCTCCGCTGGCGCCCTTCACCAGAATCGAACCATTGGATGTACGCACTCGCACCTCCCCGGCCTCGGGCACGATGACCCGCAGCTTGGCCCCGTCTCCGTTCTGCCACCCTCCGGGAGGGTCGATACGGATCGAGTAAGTTCCGCCTGCCCCCTGGGTGATATCGAGATCAAAGAGCTCCACCCGCTCCTCCGCCTCGTACTCATCGCGCCCGCCCGCCGTGTAGTCGACCTGGATCTGCATCTCTGCGATCCCCGGATCCTCTTCCACCGACACCGCCCCGTTGCGCGTTTCGATGTCTAGGCTTGCCGGCGCAGCCGTTTCGATCGCGTGCAGAACCCGGTCCGCCCGCTTGGCTTTGACCGCCATCGTGCAGGATCCCAGGGCAATGGCGAGCGGGATGGAAATGGCCTTGGCAAGGGTGGTCACGTGCATGGATCGGTAGGCGGAAAGTCGGGCTGCACCCGCCGGCGCGGGAACGGAGCAGTCTAGGCAATCGAAGGAGGCAGGGCTTGCGAAGCGGGCACTCCACTATTTTCGGCTGCACCTTCGATCCACTCCGCCAGCCCAGGGTTGCCCTGGCCAGCCTTTTCTTCCACGGCCGAGCCGCCATACTTCACCCCAACCCCAGCCCTACGTCACCCAGATGCATGACTCCTTTCACATTCAAATCGACGCCTGGGCGCCTGGTGCCCCTATTCCGCAGCGCTTCGCCTTCGGCAGGCCCGGTGCCGACGAGCCCTTTGCAACGAGCGACAACATCAGCCCTGCTATCCGGTGGACAGGCGCCCCGAAAGGCACTCGCTCCTTCGCCCTGATTTGCCATGACCCCGACGTTCCCTCGTCCGGTGAGGACGTGAACCAGCAGGGCAAGACCGTCCCCTCCGACCTGCCCCGGGTGGATTTCTTCCACTGGATCCTTGTCGATATTCCGCTGCGCCTCCAAGGCCTGGACGAGGGAGCCGCATCCAACGGCATCACTCCCCGAGGGAAGGCCACCGGCCCCAGCTCCATCGGCGTCAGCGGATCCAACGACTACACCGGCTGGTTCGCGGGCGACGCCGACATGCGGGGGACCTATGGTAGCTACGACGGCCCCTGCCCCCCCTGGAACGACAGCATTGTGCACCACTACCACTTCACCCTGTTCGCCCTGGACGTCGAGTCCTTGGAACTGTCCGGCGACTTCACGGGCTCGGATGCGCGGACCGCAATGCAGGGGCACATCCTCGGCCAGGCAAGCCACATGGGCACCTACTCGATGAATCCTGACGTGATTCGGAGCGAACTCAGCGGCGGCTGAATCCGTTGGGTAGGCTGCCGTGCGCTCCGGCGCGCTCGGCGGCCGGAGGGCCGCCGCTGCCTGGGGGGCCCCGCAAGCAGACCGCCGAGGCCGATCATGGCTTCCTGCCCGAGCACCCGTGGGGTCGCTGATTGGACGCAGTCGGTGCAGTTCTGCCAGGTTGCCCCTCCCCGGGATTGCCTCGGGTCCGCCGGTCCGAGCTAAGGTGCCCCGCATGAGCTTCGACCTAAAGGACTCCGTTGCGATCCTCCGGAGAACGCCCGCTTGCCTGGATGGCTGGCTCCGGGGACTCCCCGCCGTATGGGTGCATGCCGACGAGGGCCCGGGCACCTGGAGCGCATTCGACATCGTGGGACATCTCACCTTCGGAGAGGAGACCGACTGGATCCCCAGAACCCGGCGCATCCTCGCCGGCGGCACAGCCGCCACCTTCGAGCCCTTTGACCGGTTTGGCCACGAAGCTTCCAGCGCTGGAAAAACGATCGATCAGCTTCTCGACGAGTTTCGCGCCGCTCGAACGAAAAGCCTCGCCCTGCTCGAGCAACTCTCCCTAGGTCCGGAGCAACTGCGGCGCTGTGGCGTGCATCCTGAATTCGGATCTGTGCGCCTCGATCACATGCTTGCGGCATGGACCGCCCACGACCTGGCGCATATTGCCCAAATGGCCAGAGTCATGGCGCAGCACTACAGCTCGGCGGTCGGTCCATGGAGCCGCTACCTGTCGATCGTGCAGCCCCGTAGCGAGGATTGACCCCATTCTCCCCGGATTCTCACCTACTGTCCCTAGCCCCTCGCTGATTGCCCCGCCAGAGAACCATGACCTCGCTCGCCTCGATCCTCGCCTGCCTTCCAATCCTTGCGTCCACGCCGCGCCAAGATCCCGGCCAAGCGGAGGGGACACCCGCCGCCGACCTGGGGCCGCTCGTATTGACGGTCGTAGAAGCGGGCACCGGTGCACCGATCCCTGACGCCCAGGTGTACGAGGTGATCGAGGCGCCCCTCCCCCGCTGGGGGCGCTTTGAGCACGCGCGCAACGCCTTCACCGATGAACGCGGGCAGGTCAGCTTCGAAGGCACAAAAGGGGGTTGGTTCGTGGTGAAAGCCCCAGGCTTCGGTGTCCGAGGCGAGCTCGTCGGGAGCCCACTGCGACCCATCGGCCTGACCCGCGAGGTCCCTATCACGGTTGAGGTCCTCGACTACCTGGGCCGGCCCATCCCCCTCGCCCACCTCGGCGTGGCCGTTGGCTGCGGACATACGCCCGACGTGCTCTCGACGACGACCGGTCCGGATGGACGAGCCACCCTGCGCGGGGTGTCGCCGAACGATGGCATCGTCGACCTGTACATCGTGCACCCCGACCTTGCGCGCAACTACTACGAGGAAGTTCCGTTTGAACTCGTCCGCGAGGACGGGGTCGCCCGCGTCTACACAGAGCCCGGATCGAAGCTCGAGGGCCAGGTCCTCTACCCGGATGGCTCGCCCGCGGTTGGCCTGGGGGTCGGCATTCAGCAAGTGCATCGCGGGCCCTGGACCACAACCGACGAACGGGGTCACTTCATCCTGTTCGGAATGCAGCCAAAGCCCCGCGATCTATGGGTGCAAGACCCTCACGGCAAGATGCTCGCTGTCTTCGCAAACTCCCGCGCCGGCTGCTGGCGCGTGCTGACGATTTCCAGGTCCCAGCCCGAGTCCAAGGCCGACTACGAACCGGAGTCGCTCAAGGTCGAAGGACGCGCGAAGGGCATGATCACGGTGCAGGTCGCCATTCGGGGAGGATCTCCCCAGGAAGACGTGCAGGTCGAAGTCTGGAATCCACAGACCGGCTGGTGCGATCGCGGAAGGACCGACTCCGACGGCGAGGCGATCCTAGCCGTCCCAGCCGGAAGCGACATCCGCGTCGAGGTGGGAGGCTTGGGAACTCCCTTCGAAGCACAAGGCCTGGGGCTTCACCGGCTCGAGGATGGAGCTGCGCTCACGCTCCGTGCCGAGCTGCCTGAACCCCGCGTCGCCACACTGCGGCTTCTAGGTGTCCGGGCCAAGGGCTCGGTCGCCATCCACGCAGCGGATGGCGCCGAGTTGGCCCTGGCGGGGAACGCGATCGCAGCGCTCGAACCCAATGAAGCGGGGCACACCGTCGTCGTCGAAGATGTCACCCTGCCCACCGGTCCCTGGACGGTCGCGATGCGGCCACCCTCAAGAAGCATCGCCACCAGTGAACCTGTCTTCCCGAGATCTCAGCGGAACACCGAGGACGGGATCGAATTCGATTTTCGTCCGGCGCAGGAGAACTGAACCCCAAAGCCATGGGCGTACTTCGGGGGGGCGACATCCCCGAGGATTTTCCCTAGAGCCCGCCGCCTTCGCCGCTTTCACCGCCCTTCTTGCGGGCCCCACGCTTGGCCGGGCGCTGACCGTCGCCCTGCTTGCGCTTGGCGCCCTTCTTTCCTTTTTGGCCCTTCTTGCCCTCGGGACCCTCTCCGCCGCGCTTGCCCTTGCCTTCTCCTTTGCGGGCCTCGCGGGCCTCTTCCATCGCTTTGCGCTCGGCCGCATCCAACTTGCCGTCCTTGTTCGTGTCGAACTTCTCAAGCAAACGCGCGCGCTCGCCCTTCCCCCGCTCCCCTTGGCCGGGTTTCTCTTTCGGAGTCTCCTTCGGGGTTTCCTTGGGAGCCTCCTTCGGCTTGGGTAGGGGGTCCTGGGCGATGGCAGGAACGGCGAGGAGCAGCAGCAGGGCGGTGAATCGAATCATAGTTGGTCTTTGGAAAAGGGGTCGTCGTGGCTTCCCCGATGGGTATCGGATCGACTGAACCACTCGCCCGACCCCAAGTTCCGGCCGTGCGGTGGTTTTTCGCGTCCCGAATCGATCCAGCTTCTCCATCAAACCCTGGCCGACTCCCTCCTCCACGTTCCCAGAGCTCGGGTCAAACGCTGGTGCTGTTGGGGATGTTCGCTGGCAAAAAGTACGGGTAGGCCAGCTGCCCACGACGCTGGCGCTCGAGGTTGCGGCGCTTGATCTCACTGGTCACGGCACGATCGAGCTTGCCCTTGTAGGTGTCGATCAGATCCCTGGCCTTGGCGTTCAGGCCCGACCCTTGGAAGCGATGCCCGTAGTCGAGCAGCTCATCCAGGTGAAGACCGGCGAGCTGGAAGCTGACCTTGTACTGGGTCCTGGCCTTGTCGACCGGCGGCATCATGTCCAAAACGAACTGGTCGGAGGGCGCATCCGGCAGCAGGTACACGGCGGTCGGCTGGTTGGGCACAAACGAGGTGTAGTCCACCTGGGGGAAGTTCACGCAGGCGTGCCGTGGGCCGGCGATCCAGATCAGCAGCTGGATCACCCGCTGCAGGGTTTCGAAGTCTCCGATCTGGCTCGGGAAACCGGGTACGTTGCCCTTGCCGCCCACGTCCCGAGACAACTCGCTGGCCCAGGCCTGCAGCTCGTAGTCCCCTTCGACCGCCTTGCGCACCCCTTCCGGATCGGAAGCCGGGTCCCCGTAGAAGATCGTCAGGTAGTCGTGGACGTAGTCGCAGATGGTGTTCCAAATCAGTAGACCGTCATCGCGGTAGGGATAGTTGGGTAGGGTTTTCGTGTCCGCACAACCGCGACGGCAAAGGTCACCCTCCGGCTCGAGGTCGAAGAACTGCCAGGCCTCGTAGGCCCGCTGAATCAGCCGCTCCCCACCTTCCAGCCCCGGCTCGAGAATCTGATCGACGATGCCGCCTGCAGCCAACAGGCTCGATTCCCCGACCGCATTGATGCTGAGCAACGCCGTGTAGTGCGGCGTCAACAGGGCATGAACGGGGTGCTGCAGCGCCAGCTGCCGCACCGTCGCCACCGCAAAAGAGCTCTGGATCAGGTGCACCATCCCCAGGTGGTTCACGATCTGGTTGATCGAGACGTCCGCCGCCTGGAAGAAGACCTTGGCCGCCTGCCAGGTGGTCCCTTCCGAAGCTTGAGGGGTTGCCCAGGGACCGGCGCCGGGCTGGTCGAGCTGGATCCCTAACGGCTTGAGGCATGGCTGGTTTTCCGGGCTGTAGAACAGCCCAATCGGCGCCATCAGCACCCGCCCAGCCTGGGCGCCGGCATCGTCCTTCCCCGTGACCCCCGCCTCCGCGAGCTCGGCGTAGTCACAAGCGAACAGCCTGCCCGCTGCGATCGCCCCGTCGAACGACGTGGAGAGTTCCTTCTCGGCAGCCGCTAGAAAGGCATCGCCGAGCTTCGGCTTCAGCTCGGACCAACCGATCCCGCTCGCCCCGTTGGCCGTCACGCCATGCAGGGCCAAGGGGTTGAGCCCCGCGGTGCGTTGGCCGGCGAACGAGGCATCGGAGGCCCAACCCTGGGAGACCTCCGACGTCGGTTCGGTAACGAACAAGTCCGTGAACGAGGCGAGGTTCGGGAATCGCTCAAGCCCCCCCTTCGCTTTCCAAAGCAGGTCAAATGCCAGCAGGTCCGCCTCGATCTTGGCTGTGTTGAGCACCTGCCGCTTGGCCCAGTTGAGATCCGTAGCGGCGATCGCCGTCTTGGTACTGGCCATCGGCATCGGCAGGCCATCCACCATGGTGTACGTGTAAATATGCCGGGCTGCACCGAGCTCGACCTTGCGTTCCTCCCGCTCGAGGAAGCCGTCGTTCTGGGGCAGGGAGAGGTGGGGATGCAGGATAGACATGGAACAGCGCGACCGCTGGCGACGGCCTCGGGGGGGGGTGGCGGAGTCGTGGTTGCCGAGTTGCTAGAGGCATGCACGCGGTCCGCCCCCCCCCTCGGCCGGCATTTTGGATCTTTCCTGCAGGAGCCGTCATGAAGGGAACTGAAGGGCACTTCGCAGATTTGCAAATTGGTTCCTTCTAGACCTCCTGGTTGAGGCCTGATCGGTTCGATACATGACGAATGCACGAGCCCTGCCTTGCGTTCGTCCACATCCCCAAGACGGCCGGCACCTCTTTCAACGCCTGGCTGATCGACCAGTACGCACCATCCAACTTCAAGATTGGGATCTGGGGCGGTGTCGTTCGCACGATCGACGAGCTGCTGCAGCTCGCTCCACAGGAAAAAGCCAAGCTCCGCTGCATTCATGGCCACATGCCACACGGCGCCGATGGGGTGATGCCCAATCCCGTGCAATACTGCACGGTGATGCGGGACCCCGTGGAGCGGGTGATCTCCTTGTTCAGGCACAAGGAGAGAAAGCAGCAAATCCCCCGGGGCATGTCGCTGCTGGATTTCGCAGGGAGCGATGAGTTTGAGGTCGAAAACGGCATGACCAAGAGGATCTGCGGTCGCCATAGCCTCCAGGGCGGTTCGGTCGTAGACCTGAACGGTCAGCGAGCTCCCGGGCCGTGCCAGAGTTCCGAAGCGGACTTAGCCCTGGGGCGTATCCGCTGCGGCGAGTACCTCGTCGGGATCCAAGAGGACTTCAGGAGATCGCTGCTCCTCGTCGCCAATCTGATGGGCTTGCAGGCACCGGTCGGTGTCGGCGTCCAGAATCACGACCCCAGCAGGCGTCCCGACTGGTCCGCCGATGCCATCGAGGTCATTCGCGCGAGGAACGTGCACGATTTCGAGCTCTACGAAGCGGGGAAGGAGAACCTCCAAAGCCGCTGCCAGGCACGGGGCCCAGAGTTCGCTGACCAGCTCGAGGCGCTCACCCTGATCGATGGGATCTTCTCCGCCCACGGCGCAGGCTGCACCGAGCCCTCCGTTCGCCCCCAGCTGCTTGCCAAGGTCGAGCAGCTGGCCGAGACTGGCAAAGGACCGCTTGCCGTCACGCTGGTCCGCTTGATGGCTTCCAAGTTCGGTGAACCCTACCTGTCCACCCTCCGCCAGGAAGAGTGCGCGCCTTTCCCGGGCTGACCCACGCGCACCCCGTCCAGGTTGCAGGCCCGAGCCTGCCTCAGCTCCCTAGCGCATCCTCGAACAGGACTTCGTCCAGCGTCCCATGGGCGTCGAGCGCGTCGGCGAGGCGCGCGATGCGCTCCTGAATGGGCGGGTCCCCGATCCAACGGCGCAGCTGGGCGAGGATCTTGTCTCGGGCGGATTCCAGCTCGCCGGCCTCGCCCGCCAGCAGACCCAGATGGCGCTCGGCTTCCGCCCAGTCCGCACGCCAGGCCGAGGCCAAGGAGGTGTCTTCCCAGGCATCCTCGTCGCGAAAGTGCATCTCGGCGACCGGACCTGCCAGCGCGACCGTCGCGCTACAGAGCGCGAGTTCCTGGCGGCTGAGGTTGCTCCACTCGACAGCCGTCGCGGCCTCCGCCCCCGCCTCCTCGGGTTCCAGCGTGAGGTGACGGATCCTGCCCCCCAGCTGGTGGGCCATCAGGGCATGGCCCGCTTCGTGCCAGGCTTGGGCGTAGGGAGGCATCGGACAATTCGCGCGGAAGGGTCGTTGGGGAGGGTCGGCTGAGCGGTTCCGTGCAACAGGCTCGATTGCATGGACAGGAAATCCGGACTCATCCCCCAGCTGCTCCGCTGCCGGGGACTCTCGCCTCGGGTTCCGGTACCTCCAGGACCTCGGCAAAGGTGTAGCGGTAGGGGCTGTAGCTGAACGGGTGGGTTGAGGTGGAACGAACTGGCCAGGCGCGGCGGTCGACCTCGAGGTGGATGGCGCGGCGGTTCGAGTGGATCGCCGTCGAGCGGGGGAGCCAAACGCCGGCGCAGCCCCAGCGCCGGGCCAAGGCCCACGCGTAGTCGATCGTGAAGTCGAGCACACCGGAGGGCTCAACCGTGTCCAAGAGACGGGGCGACGGGTTGATGCCGGGCAGCGTCAGGTAGTCCTTGCCGTCCTCGCGCACGATCAGAACGTGCATCCCCCCCGCCGCGATGCCCTCAGGGCCCCAAAAGATCACCTGGAAGAACTCGGGTCGATCCCAGAGGCGCAGGTCCGAAGCGACGCAGACGCCCTCGGTCAGCCCGATCGGAGCATGGGCCTTGCGTTTCGTCAGCTCCAGCGTGATCACCAGGGGGGGAGCCGTGTCGGAGATTTCGTAGACGAGCTTCGCTGGCTGGTCCGGTCCGCCGAACAATTCGCGCTGCATCGCGTGCAGCTCCTGCCCCACGAAGTCCGCCAGAAGTCGAGACTGCTCTTTCCCGACCTCGATCTCCACTTCGATCGGGCGCAGCGAACCAAGCAGGCCGCGGACGGCCTCGCGGGTCTCGCAAGCCGCAAGCTGGGTGAGCAAGGACTTCGAATCGAAGGTGAAGAGGCGCAACTGGCCCTCGATCCGTGTGAGCGCCTGGTCTTCGGGGATCGTGTTCGAACGCAGGGCCTGGGCCAACTGCTGCATCGACTTGATCAGGCCCGATCCGATCGTCGCCCCGGGCGCAATCTTGTCGCGCACCATGCGATCGTAGCGGCCCGGGTCCTGGTCCCGAGCCGCGATCAGCCCCTGCTCCACGACGTCGCGCACCTGGTCGCCGAGGAATTCTTTGCACTCGATCAGCTGGACAGGCGCGTCGGCATGGACCGGGACGTCCCGGCCCGCGCGGCGGATCCGCGCGAGCACGCGGCTCAGCAGATCGCGCTTCGGCCCGTCCCGGCCGATGCGCCCCTCGGCCCAGCGACCGAGCAGGTCCCAGCCGAGATCGACCAGCGCTTCCTCGGGTAGGTCCCGCGGCGTCTCCTCCGCCACGTTGGTCACCAAGTTCCAGGCGGTGAGATCCAGCTCGACCCCGGGGCGCATCATCCATGCCCCCTGGGGCAAGCTGTAGGGCCGGCGTCGCAGATCCTCGCCGGGGTCTCGCGCCGCAAGATGGTCGGCGTGATCGGGGAACTGCTGGAAGAGCCGCATGTGCATGTCCCGCGAGGCTGACGTGCCCGGGGGAAAGACGTAGAACAGCACAAGGGGCAAAAGCGCTGCGCGCGACTGCTCTACGGACACCTCGCCCGAACGCACCGCGTCGGCAAGCTCGTGCAGGCTGGCCTGAAGGTCGGCAACCTGCTCGCGCTTCTGTGCGTCGCTGAGAGTCTCGTCCCTCTGAATTTTGCGGTACGCCCGGTAGATCTCCGAATCCGCCAGGGGCACCTCGTGCAGGAAGTCCAGCAGACCGTCCCGTTCGCTCGTCAGGTCCGCAATGGCTCCGGTATGCAGCCCGGCCACGATCAAACCCTGGAAGATCTCAGGGACTCGCACGCCGAACTGCGTGACGATATCCCCCAGCACCTCGAAGTCGCTGTCCTTGTCGAGATAGCGATCTCCGATCCAGCGGAACATCGACAGCAGGCCTCCCGAGCGCGGACCGTGGGCAACGATGGTTGGACGCAGCAGAACGGGCCAAGCTGCGGGAAAGCGCTGAACCAGGGACAGGCATTGATCCAGCCCGGACGCAATCCTGGCGGCCGCGGTCCGCATCGTCCCGGATCCCAAATGGCCGACCAGCCAGCCGAGCTCGGTTTCCAGGCTGTCCACGGTTGCCGGTGGGATTGCGCCGACAAAGCGCACCAGCTGCAAAATGGTGTCCCCATCGACACTTTCCTCCTGCGCGAACAGGTCACCGACCCGGAACAGCAACGGCAGGCCGCGCCGGAACCCGGCCGCGTCTTCCTGCGTAGCCCTTGCCAGCACCTCGAGCGCCGAGCGCCCTGCGAAAGAGATCCCCGAATAGCGCGACGGTCGTACCAGCGCTCGACCGACCGGGGCCGGTTCCGCGATCAGCAGCTCGCCCAACTCTTGGATGCAGCGCCGACCTTCCGTCGCCTGCCCCCGGGCGACCATCGAGATTGAGCGCAGCCCATACCAAAGCAAATCGGAGGGATTGCGCTGCGCTGCGATCAACGCATCAGCGCGGCTGTGCGCATGATCCGCCAAGGAACCGAAGTCCTCTGCACTCGGCCCCGCGAGCTGCGCCAAAAGGGGGAGCGCAGAGAAGATCGTGTTCAC
The DNA here is from genome assembly GCA_964459495.1 of uncultured Planctomycetaceae bacterium. Lineage (GTDB taxonomy): Bacteria > Planctomycetota > UBA1135 > UBA1135 > CAYWNK01. The sequence goes on along the minus strand of CAYWNK010000014.1, from coordinate 3,084 downwards.
TTGGTCGTCCTCCTCCGCCGGCGGTGAGAATCGATCGAGAATCGCCGCCAGGCTCGCATCGAATCGCCCCGGATCCCCCCCGCTCACCTCGGCCGCCCCTTCGCAGAGGGGCGCCAGCGTCCGGGACATGGCCTCCGTTCCAATGCGCTGGTAGGCAGCCTCCACCGCGAGCAGCATGCCCTCGAACTTGGCGCGATCCCCACCGTCCACGGCGGCGATTGGGCCGGTGGCATTCTCCAACAACACCCCACCATCGCGGCCATCCCGCGCCATGCGCTCGATCGCCCCAAAGCAGGCGTCCAGTCGCCAGGCTTCCTCCTTGGCTACCCGGGCCGCAGCCGGGAGCCCCTTCTCGAAGAACCCCTGGGGCGAGACACCGCCCTCTTCCATCACGACCAACAAGGTACCGAGCCGATCTAGGATCCCCGCAAACGTCGATGCATCCTCATCGGACCCAACATCGGCGATTGCCGAGACGTCGCGGTAGAGCACATCGCGAGGGTCGACGCCCGCCGCGGAAAGCACCTTCGCCACTCGCACCAGGGTCTCGCGCAAGCGGGTGAACTCCGCTTCGCTTCCCCCCGAGACCTTCCACAGCACCGGGAACGCGTTCACCAGCGTGGTGTTGGGGTCGATGCCCGCAGCCGAAAGCTCATCGAGCGCAGCGCGCCCCTCATCCAGCATCCAGGGGCGGCCCTCCGCCAGTTCAAGCACGGTGGCCCAGCCGTATGCGATGGTCATTCCGGGCGCGATGCCCCGCGCTGCGAGCTGCGCCCCGTGCTCAAGCGCCTCGAGCACCTGCGCCGGGTCGCCGGCCGCGCGCTCCGCCTGGAAGGGGACCGCATCCTCGAAGTACTTGCGCCCATGCTGCTCGCTGGCGTGCAGGCTGCCTGCGGCTTGCGCAAGCAGCTCGAGGCAGCGCTCAAGGTGCTCCTCCCGTTGCTCATCCGGCCATCCCCTGGCGCAGTCGCCCACCCGCGCCGCCGCGTCGCGCAACACGAAGTAGGGATCGAAGCCCTGATCCCCAAGCCGACGACCAAGCTCGATCGCGCGCTGGGTCCCGAGGGCACTCGCGGCCGGCAGAAACGCCTCATAGAGGATGCCCCCCGGGTGAATGCCCCGGTCGACGAGCCGCACGGTGAACGCCAGGGCATCATCGAGCTCGTCCGCCTGTACGTGACCGACCAGGCCCGCCAGGCCCTGGCCGATCGGTAGGTACGGCGACATGTCCTGGGATGCCATCGACCGAATCAGAGCGAGGAGCAGGTCCAGCCAGCCCTCCAGGTGATCCGACATCTCCGCCCCGTAGCGCGCCAGGGTCGCGAGCCCCTCCGAGAGCCGCGACCCCGCGCTCATGCCAGCATCCGGCGCCTGATCCAGAAAGTCCCCGAGCAGTTCCATCGCCCGTTCGAACGCCGGCTGTCCGCCGCCATCCTCTGGCACCAGCACGGCGGCCCACTCACGCACGCACTCCTGCCAGATCCAACCGGGTTCGCCGCCCGTCGCTGCAACCCGTTTCGCCACCCGGAACGCCGGCTCCAGGGCCCAGGCCCGCCCTCTGACCCCCTCGCATAGGCTCCCAATGCCGTAGTTCACCAGCCGATCCGTGTCGATGCCCTGGGTCCTGAGCCCGACGAGCAGCGCGCCAAGCTGCTCGAGTGCCGTTCGATACTCCGCGAGGCCGGGCCAATCGATCTGCGTCAGGCTTCGCACGCCGAAGCTGACCGCGCTCCAAACCGGCACATCACCCCCGTGGACGGTGCGCACGAAGTCCCCGAGCGGAGCCAGCCACTCGGCCATCGACCCGGGGGCGCCGCCCCGGCACTCCAGGGCGGACTGGACTCCGTAAGAGAGCACCCGGTCAGGATCGATGCCTTCCCCGGCCAGGCCCAGCGTCAGATCGAGGCCCGCGTCCCATGCTCCCGGCGTTTCCGCCTCCAGGCGATGCAGGGACTTGAGCCCAGAGTCCAGGTTGGATCCGGCCCCCAAGTCGTGACGTAGGAGGCTCTCACGAATCCGTTCCACGCGACGATCGTCCGGCATCTGGGCTTCTGTCATGGCAGCCGCATGATATCGACGCCTTCCCACGATCCGATGACTCCAAACTGCAAGCGAGCCGTAGTCCGCGCTTCGATCCCGAAGCAGCGAACAATCTTTCTCCGATCTACCCGTTCGGAACCCCGCCACCTGTCGCTTCAGGGCGCTCGCAGCCATGCATCCCACCAACCTTTCACCCAAGCCGCTAGCCCTCTTCGAGAGCCAGCACCGCACAGGCCAGGACGGCTCCCCCGGAGGCGATCCGCCTCCCCGCGACGGACCTTGATCGATCCAACCCGCGCGCCCACACCGGCGCCCTTCGGATTCCGAATCAACAAGGCCCGTGGCGATGACGCTGCGGGCCTGAATTTTTGTGTGCGCGCTCCCTGACAACTCAATGCTCCACCAAGTCCTGCGCGGATCTCCTCCGCGCAGGCCCCCCTCACCGGGGCGCCCGGCCCGCAGCGATCCCGCGCGGCCAGCGTTCCGGTCTTCCCACGACCATCGCCCTCCGGCGGCGCGGCCGGGATCCCTCGGGATCTCTCGCCCGTGTTCCGCGTGCACGGATTCGACGGGACTGGTTGTACAAGCCGCTCGAATGAGCAACGACCTTGGATCGTGTGGAACTCGATACCAGGGTCCCCTTTGGAAAACGCCTGAACAGCGTTGGGTTCGAATCCCCTCCTGCCTGTGAGCAACAGGCACGACCGCGGACCGTTGCCGTGTCCGTGGCGCAGGACCTGTCCTGTGCAGCAGCGACTTCGGTCGCCGCTGCACAGGACAGCGGCCGACCGGCCCTGAGGCCGGGGACACCTGACCGCTTCGCCTTGCGGCCTACGCCGGTCCAAGCCAGCAGCCCGAGATCCTCAACCTCAGGCCCGCGAGGCCACGGACCGGCGAACGCCAAAGTCACGGACCGGCCAGGCCCCCGGCCCCGCCGGAACGCCGTGGATCGATGCGCTGCGCCCCGGCAGCGGTCCGCACTTTCTTCCGCTGCCTCCCCTCCACCGGGTTCCCACCTGAGCTCGGTTTTCCCCTTCCCCTTTC
>CAYWNK010000013.1:0-44921 GCA_964459495.1 uncultured Planctomycetaceae bacterium | reverse complement strand
CCATGGAGTCGGCCGTCTTCGACCTGGTGACGACGATGGAAGACGTGGCTTCTCTGCTCGCACCCACCGCGGCTGCCAACGGCGTCGAGCTATTGCTCAGCATTGACGACCGGGTGCCCAACTATGTGGTCGGAGACCCAACTCGCCTGAAACAGATCCTCCTCAACCTAGCCGGCAACGCCGTCAAGTTCACAGAAAGGGGAGAGGTGCGAATCGAGGCCAATCTGGGCACGAGTTCGTGGACTGAACCAGCGGCTGGTTCGAGGGTCGACCTGCAATTCGACATTGTCGACACCGGCATCGGCATCGCCCAGAACAGGCTCAGCAGCCTATTTGGTGTATTCGAGCAGGAAGACCAGTCCACGACTCGCCGGTTCGGAGGAACGGGCCTCGGCCTGACCATCAGCCTCCGTCTCGCCAAGCTCATGGGCGGTGACCTCAGCGTTGAGTCGAAGCCCGGGGAAGGCACGACCTTCTCAGCGCAGATCCCATTGGTCATCCCCTTCGATGAGACCATCCCCGAGCAGAGATCCGTGGAAATGGAGCTCAACGCGCGCGTACTCGTCGTGGAGGATCACCGCGGGGCCCGGGAAATCCTGATGAGGATGCTCAAGGACCTGGGCTGCGACACCACCGGGGCCGACGAGGCGACACAAGCGCTCGCAGCCTACGCCGCAAGCGTCGAGGAGGAGCGTCCCTTCGACATCGTCATGATCGACTGCGTACTTCCAGGGGTCTCCGGACCGGAAATCGCCAGGTCGATCGCCGAAGTCGATCCGGACGGAGAGACACGGATCGTCCTGATGAGCGCGGACATGTCCAGGACTTCTGTGATCGATGAACGCGTCGACGCTCGGATTCTCAAGCCGATCCGGCGCAGGCAGCTGCAGGAGAGGCTGGCCCATCTCACGGGTGGCGCCAGCCCGGCGCTCAACAGGAACCCAAGCGACAGCCAGGAGTGCATCGCGCGACTCAGGTCCCGATCGATTCGAGCCCTCGTCGCCGAGGACAACATCGTCAACCAAAGGGTGATCGTGGCCCACCTCCAAAGGGCCGGGGTCCAGGTGGAGGTGGTCTCGAACGGCCAAGAAGCCCTCGATGCACTTGCCGAACAACCCTTCGACCTAGTCCTGATGGACTGCCAGATGCCGGTTCTCGACGGATACGACACCTGCCGCTCTATCCGCTCCAACCAGCAGGCCGGGATCGATCCATTCACTCCGGTCCTTGCCCTTACAGCCCACGCTCTGCGAGGCGAGCGCCGGAAGTGCCAGGACGCGGGGATGAATCAGTACCTGACCAAGCCCATCGTTTCCGCCGATCTGTATGCGACGATCGAAGAGATTTTGGATGAGCGCGAGGGGCAGCAGCGGACAGCGTAGCCTGGCAGTACGGTCACCCACACGAAACCCTGAAGCCCCCAAAAGATGATGTATCGCTGCTAGCGACTCAGTCGATCAAAATCCTGTGGCCGCTCTTCCAGGGCATTCTTCAGGAGATCGTTCAAAGTGTCGTCGCCTGGAACTTCCGTCCGGTATCGCAGGTCTACTATTGCTTCTGTTTTACCCGTCCATTCCCCAAGCTCGGGGTCCCCTGGGAGGGACTCTAGAAAGCCAGCAAGCGCGTTAAGCCCGAAGTAACGGTATCCGCTAACTGCAGATGACCATTCTTCCTTTGAAAGAACTTTGAGCGCGTGGTGCACACCGCCGTTGCAAATTAGGTTATGGGCCATCAATAGATGAACCAGGGCCCGATCTCCCAACTCCGGTTGGGGCCCTCCATTGTCTATGCAGGCCCGATTCCAGACCTCCGTCAGGGTGTAGAGTGAAACCATGTACAGAAGAGTATCACGAAGGTGGCCTGTGAGGTGTTCTGGGGCTTCAGGGTTTCGTGTGGGTAGTTGAAGCCGGGTAGAGGTCGAGCCCGCCGCAGTGGAAGAAGATTGCGTCACAGAACCGGTCACGGTTTCGATAGCCGTTCGCTCGCCGCTTCAACGCCTGGGCCTTGCTGTTGACGCGCTCCGCACCTGCGTTCGCAGCCTTGAGCACGATCGCGTTGAGAAAGCCCAGCAGGTGCTTTTCGATGGTGTTGACGACTCCCTGCAGTGGCGGGCTTGCGATCGTCCGTGCCCACACCAATAGGCCGAGCCATACCATCTTGGCCCATGCCCGAGCAGTACGGAGCCCGTAGAGAATTCACCGCCTAGGCAGGGGTGGGAGCATTGCGCTGCGCGCGATGCTCCCACCCCTGCCAAGGCGGTGAATTCTCTACGGGCTCCGTACTGCTCGTACTGCTCCTCTCACCTCACCACCAGCACCGTCCCCTTCGCCGGAGGCCAGGCGATGGGGCCCAGGGGGCGTCTCCAATCGAAGCCCACAAACCGGCGCTCGCCCCGAGGTTGCACGGACCGCACGTGGCCCTCCGCACCGGTTCGAGGGAGATGGTCGGTGTTCCCTTCAGAGCCGACGCAGAGCGGCAGGTACGGGCGAAGCATGTAGTCATTAAGCGGCTGACCGTCGCCTCTCATCAGCTGCACCTCACCTTCCACCAGATCGATTGCGACCTCGAGCGACTCGCGCACGGGCGAGAGTTCGAGGTCTTCGGCGACCAGCCAGCCGCCGCCGGCCCCTTGGATGACGACCCGAATGTGCCCCTCCGTACCGACCCAAACGGGGACGGTGGCGGTTCCGTGGATGGACGCATGGATCGGTCCGGATGGGGTCGGCTTTCCGTCCTCTAGCTGCTGCACGAGGATCCTCACCGGCCCGCTCGCCGCGCCCGTGAGTGCAACCTTTAGCGGCAGCGCTTGCGGCAACACGAGGCCGGGATCGCAGTCGAGGAAGAGCTCCTGTCCCTCACTCACCTGCAGCCAGAGGAGAACCTCATGCCGGCGCGCGCTCTGATCGTTCGCGTTCGGCTGACGACCGTGGACGGCGACGAGGGCATAGGAACCCGGGCGGACGTAGGCAAACTCAAGGCGCCCCCCCTCCCACGGCTGCACCATGGACAGCGAACTCACCCGAAGCCCGGGGCCCAAGCTGGTCGCCTTCTCCCCAGGAGCCAAGGTGAATTCGAACGGACTCCAGTCCCCTTCTGCTAGCTGGATACTGACCCGGCCAAAGGGTGGCAGCCGGATCTCGCGATCCCTCTCCTCCTCCCCAGCAGCTAGCTGGAGCTCGGGCACTTGGAGCTGCGCTGTCGTCAAGCTTTGCTCATGAAACACGCTGTGCCAGTCGCTCAGCCCCACCGCCAGAACCTCAGGGCGCCAGATCCGCAGGAGAACGGGTCCCGCTTCCTGGCAGTGAAGCTCATAGCGGCCCCGCTCGTCGGTGTACCCGAAGGCGATCTCATGACGGTACTGCGGGCCATCCGATCCAAAGGAGCCCTTGCGAATCACCATGCTCCCCGGACCGTCGCACTCCTTGGCCGGGAGAAGCAGCTGGACGATCGCCCCGCTGACAGGCCTGCCCGAATCCTCCAGCACATGACCTGCAAACGTTCGCTGCTCTTGAAGCCGCACGGTCACGCTGCGCACCTCTCCCTGCTTCAAGTCCTCCAGCCAGAGGTCCTGGGGCACGACCCCAGGCCCAAGCAGCCGCAGCCAGTGCTTGCCTGGCGGCAGCCGAACGACCCCGTCCACCGGACGCGGCTCCCGGTGAAGGTAGAGAGGATCTAGGACTTGCGTCGTTCGGCTTCTCTCCGTGACGTAAGCGATCGAGACACGGGGCCCGGGACCACCGGGATCATCGCCTAGCCCTAGAATTCGCACACCGGATGTGGGCACGGCCTTTACCCGGACAGAACCCGTCCCCCGGCTCAGTTCCTGGCTCCAAGGCGCCCAGCCGCCGTCCAAGAGCGTCAGCGTCCGCGCTTCATCAGCGAGCCCGAGCCAGCGCTTGGTGCCCTCGTTCTCGTCGATCTCGTCCGCCGTAATCCTGTTGCCGGCCTCGTCCAGCAGCTTGAGGCCACGGACGTCAGGTTGAACCCCATAGCAATCCGCCAACGACACGCTAACCGGATGAGGTGAGAAGGCCGGTCTCCTGGACGCAGTCACCACTAGGGGCTCCGTACTGCTCGTCCCCGGGCTTGCCGTGGATCCAGTCGTGCGCGTCCAGGTCCCCGTAGCGACGTGATACACGCCGGCACTGCGCATCGCCCCCGGGATGGGCACCGCCTCCAGCGCTTCCTGGACCTGAACGGAGGAGGCGAAAGCAGCCGTGACCAGCGGACAGCTGGCGGCAAGCGAGGGATTGGCAAGCGTTGAACCCAAGGGCCCAACAGCCTTAGGACGCCCTGGAGCCCGGCTCCGGGCCACCAATTCACCCAAAATGGCTGGCCAGCAATGTGGACCAGGGATGCAGCTGCGGGGGGATCCACCAGCCCTATCTGGATGGCATCGAACCCGTGGACGATGGGATTTTTAGGAAACCCCATTCGGCCTCCAGCCAGCCCAACGTCCCCCCCGATGAGGGTGCCATGGAGCGCTGGGGAAGCGCTTCGGATCCCTATGCAAGACCAACAGATTATGAGTCGCGCGGGGGCCTGGGGGGCCCTCGTCGCGCTGGCCGCAGGCTTCGGCCCATTCGCCCCCATCGCCTACGGACAGCAGCCCTGCCAGGCTGCGGCCGTCGCGGGTCCATCCAAGGAAGCCGCCCTGCCAGGCCGCGGCGACCTGGTCCGCCTGGTATGGAACCGCAAGGATTTCGCCTTCGGGGACTGGCCGGCAGAGCTGGACGTGGAGATCGTGGAAACCCTGGAGGCCTGGCGCACCTTCGCCGAGCGCCAGAGCTACCGCATGGACCTGCTGGAGGACGGCAAGGTGCTGCTCCTCTCCCAGGCCGAGCGGCACCGCTCCGTGCGCTCCTGGGAAGAGCGGGTGGAGGACACGATGGTGCTCCTCGATGAGATCATCCCCTGGACTGCCCCCACCAAGGCGCCCGAGGGCGCCCTGCCCGGTCGCATCCTGGGCGCCCGGGACGACGGGGACGCGATGCAGGTCCTCATCCGCCTTGCGGACGAGCAGGACCGCGACGCCCTGGTCCACGACCTCGTGCGCCGGAGCCCCGAACTGGCCGACTGGAAGACCGGCGCTCTTGAGCAGTCGAGCTTCCTGCTCCGCTCCCCGGGCTGCGCCGCATGGATCGAAGGCGGCTTCGCGGCGGTGAAAAGCGGGGAGGGCGAAGGCGTCAACAGCCTAACCCACCTGATGTTGAACGAGCGCTTCGGCGTCCTGCCCAGCTGGCTCGAGGAAGGCCTTGGCTGGTTCGTCGAGAACGAGATCAACGGACGCATCGCGAGCATCCCTGGCGTCGCGGGAACCCCGAGACACCTACCGGTGCACGGCTTCCGCGAGGAGCTAGCCCGCGTCTTCCGCAAGCGCAAGAATCGCGCAGTCTCTGGGGACGAACTCCTCGCCTGGGAGCGCGGCAGCTGGGATGCCGACCGGGCCGCAGTCGCCTGGGGCGCCTGCGACCACATGGCGGAGACCCAGACCTACGGCATCGCCGGCATGTGCGCGGACCTTGCCCTGGCCCGCGAGTGCCTGGACCTGGTCGGCCGCGGCGACGGCAGCTGGAACGGCTTCATCGCCGAGGAGTGGAGCGCCATCGAAGTCGAGCGCTCCATCGCCCGCCATATCGGCCCCGCCGCCCGCTCGGAGTGGTCGCTGTACTTCGCCACGGGCCGGATCCTGCCTAGCGCGCGCTGAGCCGCTCGGGATCGGCATGTGGACGGGGGGATCGGGCGGACTGCGCCCGATCCCCCCCTTCGCTTTCTCGGCCGCGCAAAGATAGACCTAGGGAGCCGCTGGTTCTGGACCGGCCCGTCCGGCGCAACCGCCGCCTGGAGCTGGGTAGGTAGGCGGAAACACCAGACTCCACGAGGCCTCTGCTCCGCTGGCCGTCCTGCTTCGGCGAACCGGACGGGCAAGCCAACGGAAGCCGGACTGCATCAACGTCAAGCTAGGCTTGGAACGAGGTTACTGCGGCCCGGACCGGCGCAAGCCAGAACTCTGCGGTCCGAGTGGGCCCGGATGCCCCGGCAAGATAATGCCCAAATCGCCCGGCTGGTTCTCGCTCGCCGCCTGCGAGTCGGCACAATGCCATGATGCGGCTCCTGCGACTCGAAGTGAACGGCGACCGGCACGATGTCGGGGCTCCTCCCCATTGGACCCTGCTCGAAGTCCTGCGCTACCGCCTCGGCCTAACCGGCTCGAAGCAGGGTTGCGACAAGGGCGACTGCGGCGCCTGCACGGTGCTGATCGACGGGCGCCCTCAGCTGGCCTGCCTGACCCTGGCCGGCAGCGCCGAAGGCCGCAACGTCACGACGATCGAGGGGCTCATGCCAGGCAACCTGCGGGCGGGCGGCACCGGACCTGATCCGGTCCAGGACGCCTTCGACCGCTGCGGCGCCCTGCAGTGCGGCTTCTGCCAGCCGGGCATGATGCTGAGCGCGCGCGCCCTGCTCGACGAGAACCCCAGCCCCGGCCGCGGCGAGATTCGCAAGGCCCTGTCGGGCAACCTCTGCCGCTGCACCGGCTACACCCAGATCCTCGAGGCCGTCGAGGACTGCATCGCCGAGACGACCGGCACGCCTGGACCCAAACGCGCCTGGGAGGAGGACAGCCATGTCCGCTAGGGACATCCACGGTCCGGGCGCCCCCTGGGACGACGCCTTCCAGGTCGTCGGCAAGTCGAGCCGCAAGATCGACGGCCTCGCCAAGGCCACCGGCGAAGCCATCTACGCCGACGACATCCAGCTGCCGGGCATGCTGCACGCCAAGACGCTGCGCAGCCCCCACCCCCACGCGCGCATCCGCTCGATCGACACGAGCCGCGCCGCCGCCCTGCCAGGCGTCCACGCCGTGATCACCGGCCGCGACCTGCCGATCCGCTACGGGGTCATCCCCTGGACCAAGGACGAAACGGCGCTTGCCACCGACAAAGTGCGCTTCATCGGCGATGAGGTCGCCGCCGTCGCCGCCATCGACGAGGACATCGCCGAAGCCGCCCTTGAGCTGATCGACGTCGACTACGAGGTGCTGCACACCTTCCTCGACCCCGAGGAGTCCCTGCGCCAGGGATCCCCGGCCATCCACGAGCCGCGTAAGGAGGGCCAGCCCGAGACCAACATCTCCAAGCAGGTCGACCTGGCCTTCGGCGACGTCGACGCCGCCATCGAAGGCTCCGACGTCAGCGTCCAAGACGACTACTCCTTCCACGGTTCGACCCACACCGCCATCGAGCCCCACTGCGCGGTCGCCCGCGCCAGCGCCGACGGCCTGCTGACCGTCTGGTCGTCGACCCAGATCACCCACTACGTGCACAAGGCGCTCGCGCGTGTGCTCGAGATGCCGCCTCAGAACATCCGCGTCATCCAGCCCTGCCTGGGCGGCGCGTTCGGGGGCAAGTCCGACCCCTTCAGCCTGGAGTTCTGCGTCGCCAAGCTCGCGATGCTGACCGGCCGACCGGTCAAGATGCTCTGGACCCGCGAAGAGGTGTTCTACGCCCACCGGGGCCGCCACCCGATGCAGATGAACTATCGCACCGGGGCCAACAAGGACGGCATGGTCCAGGGCGTCGACGCAAAGATCCTGATCGATGGCGGCAGCTACAGCTCCTTCGGCCTGGTCACGACCTACTACTCGGGCCAGCTGCTCACCGGCCCCTACGCCTTCCCCAACTATCGCTTCGACTCGACGCGCGTCTTCACCAACAAGCCCCCCTGCGGGCCCAAGCGCGGACACGGCTCGGTGCAGCCGCGCTTCGCGTTCGAGGTCCAATTGGACGAGATCGCGGAGAAGCTCGAGATGGACCCGATCGAGATCCGCCGCCGCAACTGGGTGGGCGAGAACACGACCACCGTCAACGGCCAGCGCATCACCTCCAACGGCTTCCTCGAGTGCCTCGACAAGGTCGAGGAGTCCTCGGGCTGGAAGGAGCGCCGCGGCAAGCTGCCGTTCGGGCGCGGATTGGGCGTCGCGGGGTCCATGTACATCTCGGGCACGAACTACCCCGTCTATCCCAACGACATGCCCCAGGCCGGCATCCAGCTCAAGGTGGATCGCTCGGGGCTTGTCACCGCCTTCACCGGCGGCAACGACATCGGTCAGGGCTCAAACACCGTCGTGCGCACCATCGTCGCCGAGGAGCTCGGCCTCGACCCCGGCCACGTGCGCGTGGTCGCCGCCGACACCGACCTCTGCCCCGTGGACCTGGGCGCCTACTCGTCGCGCGTGACCTTCATGGTCGGTAACGCCACGATCGACGCCGCGCGCAAGCTGCGCCACACCGTCGTGCAGGCCATGGCCGAGCACTGGGAGATCGACGCCGGTCGCGTGCGCCTGATGGAGGGCATGGCATTCGACTGCGAGAACCCCGAGACCCGCGTGGAGGTCGCCGAGGCCTTCCGCATCGCCGAAGCGCGCTTCGACACGCTCGGCGCCACCGGCGCCTACAACACCCCCACCCTGGGCGGCGACTACCGCGGCGGCACGATCGGCGCTTCCCCGGCCTATTCCTTCACGGCCCACGTGGTCGAGGTGCAGGTCGACACCGAGACCGGCCGCATCACCGTCGACAAGGTCTGGTGCGCCCACGACTGCGGCCGGGCCCTGAACCCGATGCTCGTCGCCGGCCAGATCGAGGGCAGCGTCTACATGGGCATCGCCGAGGCCGTCATGGAGGACCACAAGGTCAACCGCTTCGGGCTGCACTCGGGGCCGAGTCTGCTGGACTACCGCATCCCCACCGCCCCCGACACGCCCGACATCGAGGCGCGCATCGTCGAGAGCCTCGACCCCGAGGGTCCCTACGGCGCCAAGGAGGCCGGCGAAGGCCCGCTGCACTCGGCCATCCCCGCCCTGGCCAACGCCATCCACGATGCGGTCGGCATCCGGCTGCGGCACCTGCCCTTCACGCCGGCCAAAGTGCTGGCCGCCCTCCGAGAGAAGTCCGCCGAAGCGGGCGCCCCCGCCATGGCCATGCGCGCCCCCGAGGAATCCCGCTGATGCTGCGTCTCCCCGCCTTCGAGCTGATCGAGCCGAGCTCGCTCTATGGAGCGCTCACCGCCCTGGCCGAGCACGGTCCCGACGCCCGCGTGGTCGCGGGCGGCACCGACCTGCTCGTCAACATGAAGCACAAGCTGTTCGAGCCCCCGGCCCTGATCTCCCTCGCCAAGGTCCAGGACATGGACGGCATCGCGGAGACCGAAGATGGCGGCCTCGAGATCGGCGCCATGTCGCGCCTCTGCGATGTGGCCGCGAGCCCTCTGGTCCAGCGCCTCGCCCCCGCGCTCGCCCAGGCCGCCTCCCTGGTCGCCGGCCCCCAGCTCCGCGAGATGGGCACCCTGGGCGGCAACGTCATGCTCGACACGCGCTGCCAGTGGTACAACCAGACCTACTTCTGGCGGAAGTCCCTGGGCTTCTGCCTGAAGAAGGACGGCACCGAGTGTCACGTCGTCAAGGGCGGCGGCAAGTGCGTCGCAGCGGCCAGCAACGACTCCGCCGCAGCGCTGATGTCGGTCGGGGCCAGCCTGGTCTTCGAACGGGTGAACGAGCGCCGCGAGGCGCCGATCGCCGACTTCTGGAAGTCGGACGGCATCTTCAACAAGCACGCGGAGCCCGATGAGATCCTCACGCGCATCCGCATCCCCGCGCCGCACCCCGGCCAGCGCGGCGCGTACGGCAAACTGCGCGATCGTGGCTCCATCGACTACCCCCTGCTCGGCATCGCGGCGCGACTGGACGTCGAGGACGGGGTGATCGTAGATTGCGCCCTGGCGGCGGTCGCTCTCGTGGCCAAGCCCCTGCTCCTCAAGCGGCTCGCCGACGAGCTGAGCGGCGCCCCGGTGGAGGGGCCGGCCTTCGCCGAGGCGGTCGAGCGCGTGGCCGCCATGGCGTACAAGCAGTTCCGGCCCATGGACAACATCCCCGGGGACGCCGACTACCGCAGGGAGATGGTGCCGGTCTACGTGCGCCGCACCCTGCACGCCGCCGCCCAGGGCAGCGGTCCCGTGCACCACATCTAGACCACTGAGTTCGGTGAGGCCCCAGCCTGGGAGGGCCCAGGGGCGCACATTCTGAGGCAGAGGGCTCTTTTTCGCCCGGAAGCGGATTTCCTGAACCGAATTCCGCGAGGCTGGCGTCCTACGTATCCTTGCCCATGGTTCAACAGCCCCTCGACAGCCCTATCTCGCGTTCCGGCTCGCACTCGGATCTGCCCTATCTGCAACACGAACCCTACCTGCGTCGGGTCGCGCTTGCCCTGACGAGAGGTGATTCCGCCGCGGCCGACGACCTGGTCCAGGAGACTTGGCTCGTCGCGCTGAACCACAGCCCCGACAAGCCGGGGAGCGAGCGGCCCTGGCTCGTGGAGGTGCTTCGCAACCGCTTCCGCCAGGGAAGGCGTGGCTCAACGCGCCGCAATGAGCGGGAGGCGCTCGTAGCCCGAAGCGAGATCGACCTCTGCGACCCCGCCGTCTTGGTGGCCGAGAGCCAGGTGGCGAGCGCCCTGCTCGGCGCCCTGCATCGCCTGCCGGAGCGCTACGCGATGCCCCTGCGCCTGCGCTTCTACGAGGGCCTACCGCCGCGGCACATCGCCAGCCGCATGGGCATGCCGGTCGAGACCGTTCGCACGCGGCTGAAGCGCGGGCTCGCCGGCCTGCGCCGGGACCTCTGCGACGACGATGCTTCGCGTCGACGGTCGACGCCGATGGCTGCCCTGGCCGCCTTCGGTCGACCCGCGCGCCATGGCCTGTACGCAGCAGCACCATGGATGCCCTCATGGCTGCCGTTCGCGGCGGCCCTGCTCCTGGCCGGCCTGGGCCTGTGGGCTGGCCAGAATCTGTTCGCTGGCCCGAGCGCCCCGCCCGCCGCCCTTGTGCAGCTGGATCAGCCCGACGCCCAGCCCGCAGACTTGGTGGCTACAGCGAAGGTCCTGAGCCCTGAGCAGCCGCGCAGCGGATTCGCCGCCGAGACGCCCGATTCCTCCGGCCAGTGGACCATCCTGGTCACCGACGAATTGGGTCAGCCCCTAGCCGGCGCTGAGGTCTTCTCCCGGAGCACGACGTCGGCTCACGTCATCGCCATGATCGGGCTCACCGGCGCAGACGGGCTGCTGGATTTCGACCTCGAAGCGGGCGCCTTCTACGTCGCCGCCAAGCACCCCGAGAGCCAGCGCCGAACGCGCAGCCTCTGGCTCCGACCCGGCATGGAATCAGCGGAGGGCGAGGCGCGAAGGTTCGAGCTTGTCGCGTGGCCCTCCGAAGGCTTCGCCTTCCAGGCTGTCGACGAGAACCGCCAGCTGATCACCGAGGCCGAGGTGCTGCTCGAACCCGTGCAGGGGGAATGGTGGGGAAGGTGGGACGGTGCCGGCTCCCTGCTCGGGGAGGCCTGGTGGCTCGGCCCTTCGATCTTCGAGCCAGGACGCTTTGAGATCCACGTGGAACCCCGGCGACAGTGGCGGCTCAGGGTAAAAGCACCCGGGTACGCGGACTGGCTCAGCGGCAAGTTCGACGTTCGCCGGCTCCCCCCCAACACCGCCATGATGGGGCCCCCCGCCACAGCGAAGGGAAGCGTGAGCGACGCAGGGCAGCCCGTCGGTGGCGTTCGGGTCGATGCTCAGGATGCCGTCACCGGCGAGGTCCTAGCCCATACCCACTCGACCGGCGACGGAGCCTTCGTCCTCGAGGGCTTGCCCCGTGGCCAGATTCAGCTTGTCGCCAGCGCCGGCCCGCTTTCCGCCATGGCATTCGTCAGCACCGAGCGGCCCCACGTCCCGCCTTCCGCCCTTGAGCTCGACACGTCCTCCAGCCTGCGGGGGCTGCTCGTCGACCCCGATGGCGAGCCAATCGTCGGCCGCCGGGTCGAGCTCGCCCGGATCGCCCGCATGACGCGCTCAGCCCACCCCGGACTGCAGCTCGCCCACAGCTGGGAGACCGAAACCGACGACCAAGGGCGCTTTGCCTTTGGCGGGGTTGGCAACGGTGAGCATCGAGTTTTGGTCTACGACACCGCAGGTCAAATCCCCGTCGCCGCGCGCACAGGCCTACGCCCAGGAAAGCTGCCACTGAAGGTTCTAGTCCAGCCTAGGGAAGCAGCCCTGGGCAGCATCGACATCAGGATTCCCTTCGGAGGCGCAGGTGAGATTTGGCTCAGTGAACAAACCCTGCACGTGGATGCCGTCGCCCAAGTGGACGAGAATGGCCATGCCTATCTCGACTCCCTGCTCCCTGGGCTCTACGAGGTGGCTCTTTTCCGTGGAGCGGAACCCATCGACCTGGGCAACGTGCCTCTGCGCGCTGGGCAACACGTTCGGAGCGCCCCCCTCGGCGCGCCGCCGCGCAGCCACATCCGCCTCAGCCTTCCCGCCCAAGCGCAGGCCTGCGATGGGGTGGACGCCGCTACCCCCGTGCGCATTCGCGCGCGCAGCACCGGCGAAGCCAGCACCCTTCCCATCATCGAACGCCACGTGCGGATGAGCGAGCTGCAGGCCGGCATCCAGTTCGAGATCCCCGGGGGGGAGATCGTGGTTGACGCAACCTGGGGCGACACGACCTTCGGGGCCCAGGGCAACGCGTGCTCCGGTTCCCGCATCGCCCTCGAGCTCGCCCCTGTCGACGTAAGGCGGGTGCGCCTGCGTCTGGAACGGCCCGCCGACCTCCCGGGCTCCGGCCCGGTGAGTGTCGAGGTCTTCGACGAAGACGACCGCAGTCGCGGCGTCCGGCACCATGCGCGCCAGCGCCTCAATGAGGTGCAAACATCGGTGTTCGAGTTGCCGGTCGGCAACTATCGGGCGATTTGCATGCGCGGAGGAGCCGTCCACCTCCAGCGCGAGTTCGCCATCGATTCCGAGCAAGAGCTGGTCGAACTCAGCCTGCGGGAGCACTGAGCCGCTCGCCCCTCGCCCACGGGATCGAGTGCTTCCCCCACGCTGAAACCTCGGCCCATGACGCCCCTGGTCGATCTTTCCGTCCGAGCGAGAGTTATAGGGGCGGTCTCCAAAGGGCATCGCTGAAGACACCAGGCCGGCTGACAGCCCGGTACCCGGGCCTTCCGTGACCGCGCCGAAAGGGGCGTTCGTCCAGCCCTGAGGCCCCTGGTATCAGCTGGAAAGGGCGGCCCCGATGAAATACGGATTGCCGCGTATAGTTGAGAGAGCTCCTGCCATGAGTTCGCTCGCCTTCGACTCCCTGCCCGCCGAAGCCCAGACCAAGCCAGCCTCCGCGATCGGAGCTGGTCCCTTCCTATCGGTCTGCGTCCAACTCGCTGCCGTGTTTGCCCTGCTGCATGCCTATCGCATCGAGGCAGACCTTGGACTGCTGCGGCTGACACCGCTGGTCCTCCTCGGCTTCGCTGTTCACGCGTGGCTGCCGCTCGCCCTGCGAATGGGCTGGTTCCTTGCGCTCTCCTTTGGCGCCGCGGCCCTGCTCTTCGAGCCCGCCACAGCGGCCGCACTCGTGGCAACCGGTCTAGCCCTCATCGGCGTGGCCCACCTGCCCCTTCCCTGGGTGCTGCGCATCGCCGTGCTTGTTCTTGCAGGGTTGTTCCTTGGGGGCCTGCGAGCGGGAGCTTGGGAAGCACCTTGGGCCACAGATCTCAAGCCGGCGCTACCGATCCTGGGGTCGATGTTCCTGTTCCGCATGGTCCTCTACGTCCACGCCGAACGCAGCGACCCGCGGCCTGCGCCATGGACCCAGCGCCTCGCCTACTTCTTCCTGCTGCCGAACCTGCTCTTCGCGCTCTTCCCGATCGTCGACTACCGCACCTTCCAGCGCACCTACTACAACAGTCCGGCGGCGGAGATCTACCAGAAGGGCATCCGCTGGATGCTGCGCGGGGTGTTCCATCTCCTGCTGTATCGGCTGATCTATCTGCACTTCACGCCCGCCGCGACGGACGTCATCGACCTCGCCACTTTTGTGCTCTACATGGTGTCTGCCTACGCGCTGTATCTGCGCGTTTCGGGCCTGTTTCACCTGATCATCGGCCTGCTGTGCCTCTTTGGATTCCAGCTGCCGGAGACGCACCACAACTACTTCCTGGCGAGCGGCTTCAACGACCTTTGGCGCCGCATCAACATCTACTGGAAGGACTTCATGATGAAGATCGTGTACTACCCGGTCTTCCTTCGCATGCGCAGGTCCGGCGCCACCCGCGCGATGGTGGTCTCCACCTTCGTCGTGTTCTTGATCAGCTGGTGGCTGCACTCCCTCCAGCTCTTCTGGGTGCGGGGCACCTTCCCCCTCACGCTGGTCGACGCGATCTTCTGGATCCTGTTCGCGGTCTTCGTGCTCGCGAACTCGCTGCTGCAGGCCCGCGGAGGGTCCCGCAGCCTGCTCACGAAACGCATCCGCCCCCGGGCCGCCATGGTCCACGCGCTCAAGGTCACGTCGATGTTCACCTTCATGTGCGCGTTCTGGACTTTCTGGACCGCGGGCACCCTCCCCGCCTGGCTCGCGCTCGTCGACGGAGCCGCGAGCGGACCCCGGGGGCAGTTCCTCTGGCTGGCCGCCGGCCTTGCAGCACTCGTGGCGCTGGGGACCCTCTGGCAACTCGGTCGTCAGTGGATCGTCGAACGCTCACCGGGGATGGCCGACCGGGACAGCTTTGGCCTGCCCCCGGGCCTGGTTTCTGTCGCGTGTGCCGGCGTCCTCGCCCTGCCCCTGCTCGCGAACGCGACTCCGTCCATGCAGGACTCACTGGTCGCTTCGGTGGTTCACCCCAAGCTCAACGACCAGGATCAGGCGGCCATGCTCCGCGGTTACTACGAGGAAGCCCTGGCCGGCGATGTCTCCGGAGCCCCTAGCGCTCAGGTCCACGCCGCCGCACCGGGGGGCCTGGGCGGGACCCGCGCCGTCGGCACCCTGGCCGGCCAGCGCTCCGCGAAGCCCGAGTCCTGGGGCAACCTCTCCAGCACCGGAGCCCTCGTCAACGGCACGCTCCACCCGCTCATCCTCGCCAGCCTGAAGCCCGATCTCAGCGTCCGCTTCTGCGACACGACCCTGAAGACGAATCGCTGGGGAATGCGCGACAAGGACTACGCGCTCACCAAGCCGGCCCGAACCCACCGCATCGCGCTGCTGGGGGCCTCGGTGGCCATGGGGTCGGGCGTGGAGAACGATCAAGTGTTCGAGGCCCTCGTCGAAGCGCGCCTCAACGGGACCAACTCGGGGCGGACCTACGACAGCTATGAGATCCTGAACTTCGCCGTCAACGGGCTCACGGTGATCCAACAAACCGCCATCCTCGAAAAGCAGGTGGCCGCCTTCGACGTCGACACACTGATGCTGGTGGCCCACAACGTCGACGAGGGGCTCCTGCCCCACTCGGTGCTGCGCCTGATCAAGAATCAAACCCAGGTGGGCTATCCCGGACTCCAGAGGATTCTGCGCACCATCGAGGAGGGTCCCCCCGACGGCAAGACCTCTCCCGAGTGGCGCTCGGCCTGGAAGCAAGCCCTGGTCGAGTGGAGCTATGGGAGCCTCGTCGCAGCCTGCAGAGACCGGGGCATTCTCCCCGTGTACCTGTTCGTTCGCCACCCCCAGTCGCCCACCCTTCGCATGCGCCGGCGCGGAGCTGAACTCATCGAGATCGCACGGTCGAAGGGCTTCCACGTCATCCAGCTCGACGGGGATCGGATCTACCCGGCTGATCAGATCGCGGAGCTCCGGCTTGCTCCCTGGGACCATCATCCCAACGCCCAAGCACACCAGCGGATTGCAGACGAATTTCACCGCAGCCTGCTGGAACACGAGGACGCCCTCGGATTGGGCCTGACCCAGCCCCCTTCCTTCTCGCCTGCCACCCCAGCCCCCCCACTCGATGCCCGCTAGCCAAGACGACATCATTCAGGCCACCAAGTCCTTCCTTCTGCGCGAGGTCCTGGTGGGAGAAGACCCCAATGAGCTGCAGCCGAACACGCCCCTTCTCTCCAGCGGCATCCTGGATTCGATCTCGACCATCAAGCTCGTAGGCTTCCTCGAAGACAGCTTCAGCATCGAGTTTGCGGCCCACGAGATCAGCGAAGACCACCTGGATACCCTGACCGGCGTCGCCCAGCTGGTCGGGACCAAACAGTCCGCATGAGTCGGCTGGAGGATCTGCTGCGGCGCGCGGCCGAGACCGCCCCCAATCGGCCCGCTGTGGTCGAGCCCGGGGCCGGGGAGTTGAGCTACGCCCAGCTCCTCTCCGGGGCACGGCGCTACACCGCCGATCTGGAGGCGGCCGGGGTCCAACCCGGTGACCGGGTCGGTCTTGCTGCGCCCAAGTCCCTCGCCGCCATCGAGGCCATCTACGGCATTCTACTCGCAGGCGCCACCTATGTGCCCGTCGACCCACGCTCCCCTCTCGAGCGCAACGCAACCATCTTCAATGACTGCGGGGTGCGAGCGGTGCTGGCATCCAGAGATCTGGCAGATGCCATCGCTGCCTCACTGCCCGGCAGCTTTGTGCCCAGCCTAGCCCACGGCTCCCTCGACCTATTGACGACCGAAGAGTTCCGTGCCCCGGGCGACGAGCAGACCGCCTACATCCTCTACACCTCTGGATCGACCGGCCTGCCCAAGGGTGTGCCCCTCAGCCACGCCGCCGCGCTGTCCTTCGTCGGCTGGTGCAGCCACACCTTCGACGTGGGCCCCAGCGATCGCTTCTCCTCCCACGCCCCGCTGCACTTCGATCTATCGATCCTGGACCTCTACCTCTGTGCGGCCAGCGCGGGCACCCTGGTCTTGGTCGATCTGGAGCTCGGTCGCCAGCCGCGGCGGCTGGCGCCATTGATCGCCGAGCAGCGCATCACGGTCTGGTATTCGACCCCCTCGATTCTCTCGATCCTGGTCCAGGCAGGTCAGCTCGAACGGCATGACGCCTCCTCCCTGCGCTACGTCCTGTTTGCCGGCGAGGTCTTTCCCCTGTCCCAGCTTCGCGCGCTCACCGAGGCCTGGCCCCATCCGCGCTACTTCAATCTCTACGGCCCCACCGAGACCAACGTCTGCACGTTCCACGAGGCCCAAATCCCCATCGATCCAGAGCGCACCGGGTCCTTGCCCATCGGCAAGCCTTGCAGTCACGTCGAGACACGCGTGTTCGACCGCGAAGGTCGGCAGGTTCCTGCGGGCCAGGAAGGGGAGCTATGCGTGCGGGGAGCCCCGGTCATGAACGGCTACTGGAACCCGCTCCACGACGCTGAGGTCTACTGGCCGGGTGGACCAGGGGAAGCGCGCTGGTACCGGACCGGGGACCGCGTGCGCGAGAGCCCCGACGGCTATCTCTTTGCTGGCCGCTGGGATCGCATGGTCAAGCGCCGCGGATTTCGCGTCGAGCTTGGGGAGGTGGAAGCCCGCCTATCCCGGCATCCTGGCCTGAGCGAAGTCGCAGCGCTGGCCCACGAGATCCCCGGAGGAGGGCTCGAGGTCGTGGCCCACCTGTGCTGGAGAGAAGGGCAGCGCCCATCTCTGCTCGAATTCCGGCGCTTCTGCAGCGAACAGCTCCCGAGCTCGATGATTCCCGATCGCTTCGTTCACGCCGCTCAGCTGCCGCGCACATCCACCGACAAGATCGACTACCGAGCACTGGCGGAGGCCCCCTGATGGACTTTGCCCTCAGCGAAGAGCAGCTGCTGCTCGCCAAGGAAGTCGCGCGCTTCGCGGCTGAACAATTGACCGGCGATGAGATCGCGCGCGATCACGCGGGGTCCTTCCCCCGGGATCTGTGGGAAAGGGCAGGGGAAATGCGCCTGCAGGGCCTGCTCGTCCCCGAACAACACGGAGGCGCCGGCCTCGACCCCCTGTCCTGCGCCATCGCCCTCGAAGCCCTCGGCTATGGCTGCAAGGACGGCGGTCTGGTCTTCGCCATCTGTGCGCATCTGCTCGCCTGCGTTGTGCCCATCACCCGTCACGGCACGGATGAGCAGAAGAGACGCCTGCTCCCCGGTCTCTCCAACGGCCGACTCATCGCAGTGAACGGCATGACCGAGCCCGCGTCGGGCTCGGATGCGTTCGGCATGGAGATGCGGGCCGAAGCCAGCGGTGAGGGCTTCGTCCTCAACGGCACCAAGACCTTCGCCTCCAACGGGCCTATCGCCGATCTTGCGGTCGTCTATGCGGTCACGCGCCCGGGAAAGGCCATGGGCGGTATCACCGCGTTTCTTGTGGAGCGCGGCACCGCTGGCTTCAAGCCGGGCCAGGAGTTCGACAAGCTCGGCTTGCGCTCGTGCCCCATCGGGGAGCTCGTGTTCGAGGATTGCTACGTAGGACCGGGCGCCGTCCTCGGCGGTGTCGGTGCGGGTGCGACAATCTTCTCAGAGTCCATGGCCTGGGAGCGCATCTGCCTGGTAGCTAGCCACGTAGGCACCATGCAACGGCTGCTCGAGCAGGCCCTGGACCATGCACGCACACGCACGTCCTTCGGCAAGCCCATTGGCAAGCACCAGGCCGTTTCTCACCGGATCGCGGACATGCACGTGCGGCTCGAGGCAGCCCGCCTACTCGTCTATCGTTCCGCCTGGAGGCTGGATCGCTCGCGCGACGTCGCGCTCGATGCGGCGACCACCAAGCTCTTCACCAGCGAGGCGCTGCTGCAGGGCGCCATCGACACGATTCGCACCCTCGGCGGCAACGGCTTCATGCGCGAGTATGAGGCCGAACGCGCCTTGCGCGATGCGATCGGCGGCACCCTCTATTCCGGCACCAACGACATGCAGCGTGAGATCATCGTGCGCTGGCTGGGTCTCTGATCTCGATTCCCCATGACGCTTTCCTTTTCCGCGATCCGCAAGCAGGTCGCCGTACTCGAGATCGCCGAGCGCTACTTCGACTCGGTGATTCTGTTCTCGCTCTCCGAGCTCGGAGTGTTTGAGGCCCTGCGGGACGGTCCGCGCAGCGCTGCAAACCTCGCCCGGGCCACCGCTGGCAAGGAGGCGATTCTCGCAGCCCTGCTCGATGCCGCCGTCGCCGCAGGCATCTTGGAGCGCAGCGGAGAAGACGAGTACAGCGCCCCCGCGGGGCACCTTCAGGTCTTGGGGGAAGCCGGGGCGCCCGAGCATCTGGGCGAGTGGCTGATCTTCATGGCCGCCATGCTGCCGGCCCTCGCGGCGCTACCCGAAACCGTGCGCACCGGAATTCCGACGGGATCCATGGTCGACGGCTCGGAGCGCGACAACCGCCCAGCCCAGGCGATGACTGCGGCGATGGACGCCTACGCCCGAACCCGCGGCCTCGAGTTCATCGATCGATTGGACCTCGCCGGGGTGGGCACCTTGCTCGATGTCGGCTGTGGCCCGGGGACGTACTCACTGGCGATGGTCGAGCGCGATCCAACCCTGCACGCCATCCTCCTCGACCTGCCCGGTCCCATCGAACACGCCAGCGCCCTGGTCACGGAACGCGGGCTTGGCGACCGGGTCACCCTGGCCGCCCAGGACGCGTTTGCCTACGCCCCGCCGAAGCCGGTCGACCTGATCCTCATCTCCAACGTCTGCCACATGTTGGGCCCGGAGCGCTCGGCCGCCCTCGTTGCGCGCTGCGCGGACTGGGTCCGTCCGGGCGGACGCCTGGTGATCCAGGCTGAGTACCTCGATGGCGAGCGCACCTCCCCGCGCTGGCCTGCGTTCTTGAACTTGATCATGCAGGCCACCACCGAAGGCGGCCGCAACCACACGGTGGAAGAGACCACAGGCTGGCTCACCGCCGGCGGCTGGACCGAGGTGCGCCATGAACCCATGTCCCCTTGGAACGTGAACAGCTACCTCGAAGCCCGGCTCCCGGGCAATGCATCCCATGAATGACGTCCTGATCATCGGCGGAGGCCCCGCCGGCTCGACCCTGGGGGCCTACCTCTCGAAGGCCGGCATCGCGAACACGATCCTCGAGTCCGCCGTTCACCCCCGGCCCCACGTGGGCGAATCCATGGTCACCGCGTCCACGCGCGTGTTCGACGAGATCGGCTTCCTGCCCACCATGGAGGCTGAGGGATTCGTGCACAAGTACGGCGCGGCGTGGCACGCCCCCAAGGGTGGAGGCACCTTCGAGATTCGCTTCGGGGAGTTCCCCCAAGAAGACATCGATCAGCCCCATACCTACCACGTCGACCGCGCGAAGATGGACCATCTGCTGCTGCGGCATGCGGAGTCCCTGGGCAGCCACGTGCTCGAGAACACCCGGGTGACCGAGGTGCTGATGGAGGGTGAGCGCGCGATCGGGGTGCGGATCCAGGAGGGCGATCAAACCCGCGACATCCCCGCGCGCTTCGTCGTCGACGCAAGCGGGCGCGGGACCGTGCTCGGCAGCCAGCTCGGCATCAAGCGCAAGGACGAGAACTTCAACCAGTACGCCGTCCACGCCTGGTTTGAGAACGTCGATCGGGGCGCTGTTTCCGCGGAGGAGTTCATCCACATCTACTTTCTGGAGGTCGAGCGCGGTTGGGCCTGGCAGATTCCGATCACCGGCACCATCACCTCCATGGGGGTGGTCGCCGACAGGGCGGTGTTCCAGGGCTCCAGCGGCACGCCCCAGGAACGCTTCGAGGAGCTCATTTCCCAGAACTCCAACCTGGTCCAGGCCATGGCCGGCGCCCGGCGCGTGAACGAGTTCAAGACCGAGGGCGACTACAGCTACTCGATGTCGCGCTTTGCGGGGGACGGCTGGGCCCTGGTCGGCGACGCCGCACGCTTCGTGGACCCGATCTTCTCGTCCGGGGTGTCGGTCGCCCTCTACAGCGCCAAATTCTGCTCGGAGGCCCTCATCGAAGCCTTCCGTATCGGCGGCCGGGGCCCCGCCATGCTGGAGCCCTACGAAACCCGCCTGCGCGCGGGGGTAGAGGTCTGGTACGAGTTCATTCGCCTGTACTACAAGCTCCTACCCACCTTCACCTACTTCATCGCCTCCCCCAAGCATCGCCTGCAGGTCCTGCGCCTGCTCCAGGGCGAGGTCTTCGACCGCGAAGAAGTTCCCGTCCTGCAGTCCATGCGCGAGTTCATCCAGGCCGCCGGGTCCTCGGACAAGCACGCCTTCTCCAGGCAGCTCAGCGGCCACGACGCTGGCGCTACGGGGTAGCCTTGAACAAGCCGACGATGCGCAACTCCCTTCTCGCCGCGGTCCTCGCCTGCACCACAGGGGGAACCTTCGCGTTCCAACGCGTACCCGTGCCCGCCCCCCCAGAGGCCTCTTCGACCCAGGAACCCGAGATCTGGGTGTGGGGCCCGCGGGAGGTCACCGTGGCCAATAGGTTCACCTGGTGCGGAGGCAGCTGGACCCTGGGCGTGCCCCTTGCCGACGACCCATCGATCAGCCGCAGAGCCGTCCTTCAAGCGCGCGGGATCGAGCTGCGCCTATCGGAGTGCCTGCTCGAATCCCCGCACGGCAGGCTGAGGGACGAGCTTGCCCGGCTTCAGGCGGATGAACTCGGCGGGGCCGTGGGCGCTGGCATGCCAGAGCCTGACATCTACTCAAGCACACAGACCTTCCGGGCGAATCACACACCAACCGCGATCGCCTCCCAGGGCAGCCACGAGTGGTACGTCGCGGGCACCCGCCAGGAGGGCAAGCGCCTACTCGCCCGAAAACAAACCGTGTTGGAGCGCTGGACCCTTTCCCCCGCCCCTGGCGAACCCGTGGTCGTCGCCCCACGCCCACGACCTGGGCAACAAGCGCAAGCGAAGCCCTACCTGCGCTTAGCGGGCCGAGGCTACATCCCTGCGGACCTCCGCGAGATTCCCACCCACGAAGCCACTGAGCTCTACTCTGGCGACCTTACCGGCCCCATCGATCAAATCCTCGTTCACCCCCAGGCCCCCTTTTTGCTGACGTTTTCGAAGCGCCGGCACAGGCTCTGCCAGGTCCCGCTCGACGGTAGGGGCGGCGTTCGGGTCCTGCTCAGCCCCGCGTCCCACCCCTTCCTCGAGCATGCCACCCACGTGAGCGTGCGTGAGCACCCCACCCAGGGGTGGATCTACCTTCTCAGTTCCATGACGAGCTCGTTTACGGAGGAATACCTCGTGATCCTCGATCCCGGCGGCAACGGACTGCACGACGATGAAGGGCGGTTTTTCGACAAGCAGGCGTGGCGAGCCAGCCCGTTGGGCCGCAGGAAGGAGAGGCCCCTCGGCCCCGGGTCGCCCAGACTCAGAGACGTATTGGATATCGACTGGCGCTAGCGCGCCCGGGCCGCGACCTGGATCTCGACCTGTGCGCCGGCCGGCAACGCCGCCACCGCTACGCAGGTGCGGGCCGGGTAGGGCTCGGTAAAGCGCGCCCCGTAGATCGCATTGAAGTCCGCGTAGCGATTCATGTCGGTCAGGTAGACGCGCGCCTCAACCACGTCGCTGAGCTCCAGGCCCAGCGTGCCGAGGTCCCCCTCAATGCGGTCGATGCAGGTGGTGACCTCATGCTCGAAGCCCTCGCCGCGTGTGCCGATCTTGCCGGACAGCATCACCAGCCCCCCCACCTGCACCGCGCTCGAGTACGGACCGATGGCGCCCTCGGCCTTGTGGTAGGTGACCTTGGGCCCGTGGCCAGCGGAGGGCCCAGCAGTCGGGCCTGTGCAGGCAAGGAAACCGAACGAGGCGAGGATGGCGAGGGAGAAACGCATGGGATTGGAAAGGGGGCCAGGGGGAGTATGCGCGGGTCCCAGACGCTACAGGAAGTCCACGCTCATTGCGTCAGTGAAGTTGCTGGTCGGATTCGGGTTGGCGTCGCGGAACCAGGCCTGGAAGTTCCAGGTCTCGCCCGCGAGGATGGCCGTCACGCCGGTGTTTGTGGGCGTTTGGGTGAGGTCGAGGGTCAGGCTGAACGAACCAGCAGGGCCCGAATTCAGGACGTCATCCCGGTAGCGACCGATGTTCCCGCCCAGGCACAGATTGCCTTGGGAGTTGGGTACGCCCTGGACGAAGCCCTGGGTCTGCGAATTCAGGAAGTAGCCGAACTGGTTCGGCGGCAGCTGCGACGCGGTCAGCGTCACGTTGTTGTCTGCGGCGAATGTGCTCCCGAAGCCAGAGATCGCCGCCCCCATCCCGGTGGAATTGGGCGCTGCCGGTCCGCAGTAGTTGGTCGTGATCGGTCCGCCGGACTCTAGGCAAACGTTGTCCACACCCACGTCCCAGGTCTGCAGGATGGCGAAGAACGCAGGATTGAGCCACCACACCTCGATCTGGTCGACGCTCTGGACCACGTCGTTCCAATCGACGCCCGGACGGAAGTTCTCCGCGTCCCCCACCCAGCCGCCACTCCAGCCGGCGGGCACGGGATCGGTGGAAGCGCTGGGGATCTCGAAGTCGTAGCTCACCCACCCCTGCCCGGGCTGGGGCACCTGGGGCCCAACGAAGTAGGCGTAGTCGTCGTCGTTGACGTCAGCCGTGCCCTTGGTGTCCCTCAGCAGCAGCGAGAACTCGAAGCCCATGGCGCCGAAGTTGTTCGAGATGGTCTGCGCGTCGACGGTGAGACCGGTCACCCCCATCGCCCGGTAGTCCCCCGCGTAGGCGGACCCGGGACCGCTGCGCAGAATGGGCGCAAAGGTGTCGAGAAAGTCGTTGTGCAGCCAGCCGCCGGGGTTGCCGCCGCTCGTCTCGAGGATGTCGGCGGAAGTCGAACCGAAGTTCAGCCCATTGGGGTTGGCGCCGTTTTCGAACCCGTCCCCGGCCTGGAGTGCGGGAACGAGAAGCAGGGCGGGCACGAGACGGAGGAGCTTGTTCATCGGAGGAGAGTCGCGGAAGGATCGATCGGTAGGGCTCCGTTTGTAGCACGCCGGCCGCGGCTCCGGAGTCCCCGCTCCGTAGGCCCCTAGCTCAGGAGCTCCTCGATCTGCTTCGCGGCCGGCTTGCGGCTGCGCTTGGCGTAGTGCAGGGCCGTCCTGCCGCGCTTGTCCTCCGCGGCCGCTTTGGCGCCCTCCTCAAGGAGCAGCCGTACCGTTTCGATCCGCCCGGCCCGGACCCCATCGAAGAGCGGGGTCTGCCCGTCCAGGTCCCGCGCCTCCAGGTCCGCGCCCGCGCCGAGCAGAAGCCTGGGGATGTGCAAGAACCCGGCCTGGGCGGCCCGGTGGAGCCCCGTCTTGCCCTTCGAGTCCCGGGCCATGATGTCCGCGTCCAGATCGAGGTAGCGCTGGACCCGGGCCACGTCGTCGGCGGCGTTGTGATTCCCCCGACAGGCGTCGACAAGGGGCGGAAACCCGTTGCCATCGCGACCGTTGATGTCGGGCTCGTATCCAAAGCGCTGCGCTAGCGCGGTCAGCACAGGGGACTCTGCCCACTCGACGAGCAGACCCTCCTCCGGCAAAGCGCCGTGTTCCAGCAACGCGGCACACAGCGCGTGATCGTCCTCCCACATGGCCCAGACCAGCAGCCGCTCCCCCGCGAAGTCCGTGCGCGCCCCGCGCTCCAGCAGGTCGATGGCCAGCGCGCGCCTGCCGCCCGCTACCGCGTAGGCGAGCAGCGGCACGCCCCCCGAGACCGAGAGTGGGCAGGGCCTGTCGAGCATGGCCGGATCTCCGTCCAGCGCAGCGGCGACCACATCCGCCTCACCGCGGTACGCAGCCGCGAAGGGATCGTCGACCGCACCGAGCTCAAGCAGGACCTGGGCTGCGGCGCTGCGGCCCCGCAGCCGCGCGATCGCCAGCGGGCTGAGCTCGACCGTCGTTTCCGCGTGGTAGCAGCCCGCGGCATGGACATCCGCTCCGCGCTCAGCGAGCCAGCGCAGGGCTGGGACCTTGCCCCCCCTGGCCGCCTCCCAAAAGAGCGTGCGACCGTGGGGTCCCGCAAAGCCGAGCCAATCGGCGTGACTTGCCAGGTAGTCCTCCAGCGCGATCACATCCCCACGGGCCGCCGCAGGCACAACGATCTTCAGGTAGTCGTCATCCCTTCCGGCTAGGGGCTGATGGGGCTTGCGCGGACGCTTGGCCACGGCCGATCAAGGCGGGGGGGACTAGAAGGACTCCACGTAGCTGCCCCCGGTGTCCTCGGCCAAGCCCTCGAGGAAGGCCGAAGACTGACCGACCGCCACGCTGTGGATCCGCACCTTGCGCAGACGGTTTTGGCGCAGCATGAAATCACGGATCTCCTCAGCGTCCACGAGGTCACCCACATTCGGCTCCCCGTCGGACATCAGGTAGATCGTGTCCACGCGCTCGTCGGCAAGGGCCGCCATCAGGCCGCCGAAGGTGTTCGTTCCCGCGCCCAGCTCGAATTCGGCGACAAACTCCAGCGCACGTTCACGCTTCTTGGGGCTCATCGTCTGCATCTCGCTCTCCCAGACGGTGATGTCGGTTCCGAAGAGGATCACGTTGAAAAGCGCCCCCTTCGCCAGGACTTCGAGCGCCCGCTTGAGCTCTTCCCGGGCCACGTCGAGCCGCGAGGGCACGGCGCCCGCTTCGGTCTCCACTCGGTCGCTAACGGTGAGCTCGGTCATGGAGTTCGAGACGTCTGCCACCAGCACCACGCTGTTCGAGGTAATGCGCAGGCCATAGAAGGCCACCGCCGACTCGTCGTCCGCCGCCCGCTCCTCGCGCTCCAGCTTCGCGGTCAAGGCGCCTTCGAGGGTGGGCAGCTCGAACGCGTCCCCCTCCCCGGTCCACCATGCGTCCCAGCGCCGGGCGCTCTTGCCCTGGTCCACCCCGGTCACCAGGACCAGGGCCTGCACGAGATCCTCGAACAGGCGCCCGCTCTCGTGCTCCATCCGCCCGATCAGCACCCCGACCGATTCCTTGCGCCGCAGCTCGGTGATCTGGTCGATGGCTTCGACGCGCACGCGCCAGTCCTCGTCGACAAGCAACCCGTGCAGCGCATCCAGCGCTCCGGGCTGGTCGCTGTAGCGCAGAGCCAGGCAAGCGCCCATGCGAGCACCTGGGCGCCGATCCGCCGCGTACTCCAGCACCCGCCCGTACCACTCCTCTCCCGTGCGCAGTTTGCCAAGTGCCCCAAGCGCCTCGCGCACCAGAATCTCGTCGCTGCTGACGAGCAGCAGCTCCGCCGTGCGCGCATGGTCTGGATCTCCCCCATCCCCCAGCTGCTCGATGCCGCGCAGCGCAACCTCGGGATCGTCGTGCTCCGCGCAGGTCGCGATCGCGTCCAGTGTTTCCGCCTGGGGACTGATCGCGAGCGCATCGAGCAGTACGGTCTTCACCGCAGGCTGCACCGCTCGATCGCGCAGGCGCCGGGCGAGGTCCTTGCAGGTTTTGGCCCGGAGTTTCTCGTTCTCCAGGGCGCTGGCTAGCCCTGCCACAAGGGCCCGCCGGCTGTCCCCCGCAAGCGGCGCGTATTCCAGCGCCAGGTCCAGCGCCTGCTTGTCCCCCCGTGCGGCTAGCGGCCCGGCCAGCGGCACCACCACGATGCGCCTGACCCCAAACTCCTGGGAGTCATCGAGCACATCCTCCAAGGCCTCTAGGGCCTTCGGCCAGCGCGGCCCCCAGGTGGCCAGCATCTGGGCCGCCCCCTCTTGGTGTGCCTTCGACTTGCCCTTGACGGCATCCCGCTCCAGCAGCTTCACGATCTTGGGCCGCAGGTAGTCATCCGCCTCGAAGTGCACGAACGCCGCGTAGGCAGCTCGCACCCGCAGCTTGGACTCTAGACCCCGGGCCACATCGTGCAGCCCGTTCATCGCTTTCCGGCCCCCCAGGCGGGCGAGTTCCTCGAAGCGCTCTACATCCACCCGCTCGCCCTGGAGCTGGAGCTCCTTGGCGAGTTTGGTGGCCACATCGAGGGGGCCAGCCAGGAACGTGCCCGGCTGGCTCTCCGCACCGCTCCCGAGCGCTGTCGGGGCGGCCGCCAGGGTCAAGCAGAGGGCCCAGCAGGCGGGCAGGCCCGCTCCAGTCACAGTCATTCGATTCATAGCACAGATCCTAGGGGCATTCTCACCCGCGCCTACCCCCTTCGCAGGTGACGGCCTACCCGAACCGAGGCGATCAATGCGACCGTGTAGATCCCGATGCCCACCCAGCGCAGCAGATCGGGGCGGTCCCCCAAGAAGTACAGCGCCAGGGCCCAGGCCCCGGCCAGGGGGATCGCGAAGGCCAGGGTCGCCCCGAGGGCCCGCAGCAGCAAAACTCGCATCAGCGCCCGGCTCCTGACCCAGCTCCAGCGCCTCCGCGTCCAGACTCACCAGGGCCAGGCCGAGGACTCGGGCCCAATGGCCGCAGGCGGAGCGCGCGCACCCTTGCGCTGGTCGCGAAGCTCGCCACCCCCAGGGGGCGCGAATTCAGGACCTCGGGGCGCAGCTCGAACGTGTGCCCACGACGCTCTTGGCGCAGCAAGGGCTCGCCGTCGAGCCAGGCCTCCACCGCCTCGTCGTCGACGCGCACGCGCAGCAGGTAGTCCTGCCCGGTGACGAAACCACGCAGACTGCGGGTGGGGTTGTCCGAGGCGTCCCGGCCATCGACGCAGGAAAGGCCGCAGAGCCCGCCGCCCCAGCCGCCGAGGACAACGCTCGCAAAGCTGTCGCCAACGGGAAACGTGAGCCCGCAAAAGAAATCACTGCCACCGGTACGCGCCGCGAGCACCTCGATCTCGAAGGCCGGCGGAAGCGGCGCGCCCGTCCAGTGAACACCGGTGAGGTTGGAGCCGAAGGGGAGCTCGATCGCCCCATCCCGCAGCCGCACCTCTCCTTCGCCGCCAAACGAAGTCGAAGCCCATGATCCGAGCGACCGACCGTCGAAGAGCTCTATCCATGGCGCGTCCGTTTCCCGCGCGTCTGCCGCTGCAGCTTCGACCTGGGCATCGATGTCCGCCGCCCGGACGCCGCGATCCGAATCCGCGGACGTGACGCAACCCGCCAGGCCGAGGAGAGGTCCAATCCCTGTGAGCAGCGAGAAGCGACCCCTGGAGGTGATCCTGAGCATGCCGGCCAGGGTACGCCGTGCCCCAGCCTGGGACCCGCTCGGAGCCCACGAACCGCCCCTTTGCTGCTCCTTTGACGAAGTTGCAGATCCGTAAATCGGCCCTCTGGGGCCGTGGTCCGGCATCCCCCCCAATTCTCCGTGCACCGCAGCGAGACCGCCCCATTCACCCCCTTGCGCGACCCTGCCCGAGGGGCGAGCCTCTCGATCCCATGACCACCGTTGTCCTCGTTTCCAAGAATGGTCGGGCCTGCCTCGCAGCCGACACCCTCGCCCACTACGGCGACATGAAGGAGCCCGCCAAGCTCATCATCAACCACGACAAGATCGTGACCGTTGGTGACACCTTCCTCGCCCCCACAGGCCCGGCCGCCGCGCAGCTGGTGCTGCGCAGTTACTTCCAAGATGAAACCGTCGAGCCAGCGTTCGGCTCCGACCTTGAGATCTTTGAAACCATGCTCGAGCTCCACCGCTCGATGAAAAATGAATATGGACTGAACCCCAAGGAGGATGAAGCCGACCCGTTTGAGTCCATTCAGATGGAGATTGCCGTCTGCTGTCCAGCTGGAATCTTCGGCGTTTACCCGCTGCGATCGGTGCAGCAGTACACGCGCTATTACGCGTTTGGAAGCGGTTCCGCCTACGCGTTGGGCGCCCTGCATGCCCTCTGGGACCGCTACACCGAGCCTGAAGACCTCGCCCGCGCGGCCCTCGAAACCGCCGCGGCCTTCGATGATGGAACTGCACTTCCTATGACGCTGAGGAGCGTGACGCTGAACCAAGCGGGCGGAGCGCTCGGCGCACGAGTCCCCGCGACCTGATTGCCGCATCCGCAGAGTTCTTTCCTCGGAAACCGTGCTACGATTCGGGAGCAAGAACGCTCAGTCTCTCCCCATGCGCATCCTTCTCTCCCTCAGCCTCATCGCCGGAGCATTCGTCCCAGTCGATGACTTGAAGCGCCCCTACGCCAGCGCCCAGGACAAGGCTGCGGTGTCATCGCCGATGGCTCTCGTCGTGCTGCACGATGCCGGCTCTTCGCGCTTTACCGCGCGCGCACAGCAAGCGAGCGCAAGCCTGCAAAGCAACGAGGTGTTGCGCACCGCACTGGCGGCCGAGGGCAAGCTCGCTGGGAAGGCAATCAACGGATTGGATCTGGAGCGACTGTGCGCCTACGAGTCCGGGGCGAAGACGTCTTGCACCCCCGATCACAAAGGGCGTGTGGGACTCTTCCGCCTTGATGCCACGTCTGCCCAAGAGGTGAAGATCCCCTTCAACGAGGTGGACGAAGCGGAGGAATGGCGCAGGCACGTCGAGGCCGGACGCCTGGTTTACGTACGACTCTCCAAGGCGCTGCGCCACCACCTCGCCAACGACCATGATCTCCACGGCGATCAGGTGGAGCTGTTTCCCTTGCACCTCTACCTGGCACATCGCATCGGTGCCGAAGAGACTGCGCGCCTGCTGGCCCAGATCACCGACGGTTCCGGCCGGACCGAAACCGCTAGCCCCGAGTTGCTCAGCTACCTGAGCGACGACCCCCAGCTCGTGCCGCTCTTCGAAGCCGAGCACGAGGTTCGCGCCCTCGAAGCCTACACCTATCTGCTGGGCGGCTGGTCGGCGATGGTCGACGCACTGCCCGAGCCGCCCCCGTCCGACCAGCACGAGTCCGGGCAGCACGAGTCCGGCCAGCACGAGTCCGAGTCGCGCTAGCCAGGCCCATTGGGCTGACGGTTTAGCCGCTGCTCCCCCAAGGTCCTACTGCTCCACCCGGCGAACCTTCTGCCGCCTGGGATTGACCCGTCGCCGGCGCAGGTCGCTCGCGCTTTCGACGATGAGCACCAGGCGATCGCCACTGCCGTCGACCTGCACCACCTGCCCCACGTGGCGTCCTACGCGAACCCAGTCGCCGCGTTGAAACTCTGCCGCGCCACGCTCGCCGGCCTGCTCCACCGCAGCGGAGGCCTCGCGCCCGACGAAGTGCTGAGCCCGCCACGCATCCCCGTCGGTGCAGTTGTCACAGGCGCCGCAGGGCTCGGTCGGCCCCTCGAGCTCGAAGTGCTCGGCGAGTTGCACCCGACGGCACGGGTCGCCCTGCGCAAAGCGAGCCATGCCCAGCAGCCCCATCAGGTCGCCGCGCAGCTTGTCCTCGGAGCCCACAAATTCCGGTAGCTCGTTTGGATCCAGCTCCCGCTCGATCGCCAGGTTGTGAGTCTCAAAGGAACCCGACGTGACGCCCAGCACCTCGAGCCACTTCAGCGAGATGTTCACCCGGCCGTCGCGGCGCTCTTTGACCAGCAGCTCAGCCCGCAGGTCGTCCAGGTCACGGGTGGCGATTCGCTCGCCCCAGCCGCGGAGGGTCTCGTAGACCGAGACGAGGTACTCGAGGGTGGGGTTTGCCCAGCGGATGAAGTTCTCTTGGATCGCCAGATCCTCCTCGAAGTAGATCAGCTCGCACCAAGACGGCTGGCCATCCCGCCCCGCGCGGCCGACCTCCTGGGTCCAGGCCTCGAGGGTCCGCGGCACCTGCGCGTGGAGGACGAAGCGAATGTCGGCCTTGTCGACCCCCATGCCGAACGCATTCGTAGCCAGAACGACATCGGCGGAGGAATCCATGAAGCGCGCCTGCATCTCGCGGCGCTCGGGCCCGGAGAGCCCGCCGTGGTAGACAAAGCAGCGCCTACCACGCCGCGCGAGCTCTTCGCCCATGCGCTCCAGGTCGCGAATGAGAGCCGAGTAGACGATGCCTGCACCGTCGAGCGCCTCGATGCGCTGCACGATCAGCTCCAGCTTCTCGTCGTTATCGAACACCTGGGTGGAACCCAGGTAGAGGTTCGGGCGCTCGATGCCCGCCCGCAGGGTCACTGGATCCCGCAACTCCAGGTGGCGCGCGATGTCCGCCGCCACCTTGGGCGTAGCGGTCGCCGTCAGCGCGATCGTCGGAGGTGCCCCCAGGCGCCGGCGATACTCCCCCAGTCGCGAGTAGTCGGGCCGAAAATCGTGACCCCATTCGGAGATGCAGTGCGCCTCGTCGACGGCGAGCAGGCAAATGTCCAGCTGCGGGATCGCCTCCTGAAATGCCGGGCTGCGGAAGCGCTCGGGCGTGACGTAGAGCAGATCGAGCTCTCCGGCCACCGCTGCCGCAAGGCGCTTCGCCCGCTCAGCCGCCGACAGGGTCGAGTTCACGAAGCTGCCGTCGATCCCCTTCGCCCTTAGGGCATCGACCTGGTCCTGCATCAGGGCGATCAATGGGCTGACGACCAGGCACAGGCCTTCCATCACCACGGCTGGCAGCTGGTAGACGAGGGACTTGCCGCCGCCCGTGGGCAGCGTGAGGAGGACGTCCCGCCCCTCCAAGACAGCCGTGACCGCTGGCTCCTGAAGGCCGCGGTAGTCTGGGTGTCCAAAGGTCGCGTGAAGGGCCTCGACCACGCGCGGGTCGCGGGCCGAACGCGGGGCGTTGGATTCACTCATGGCCGGGTTCTACCAGCCGGAATGCTCCGTGGCACGCCAGGCCCCCCCGGATTCCCCTATCTCGGCCGTTTCCGTGCTGTGGACAGTGGTCCGCACCGGCATTCCACCGCTGGCGAGCGGGAGGCCCGGCCCGCCGAGGGAAGCCTCGACAGCTGAGGCCTGTGGACTCGGTGCGTGGGCAGGGGACAGGGGCAGCACTGCGGCCAACAGCGGCGCGATCCACAGTCGACGGGGAGGTCGCCGCGTGCCAATCCCGCGAATGCCCCGGCCAAGCCCCTGTGCCTCGGGCATTGTTGGTCCACAATTCATGCTCGCGCATCCATCCATGTTCCCGTTCCTCCACAGCGCATCCGAACGGCGCCCGATGCACGGGCCCAATCGCCCCGAGGCCGAGTCTTTTCAGTCCCACCCCTGACAAAGCATGCCCCCCGAGACCCTGCTGCTGGTGCCCACCGCCCTCGAGCGCAAGCTGCTCGAACTTGCCGGACCGTGGCCCGCCAACGTGCACACCGAGCTGTGTGGTTTCGGCCCTGTAGCCGCCGCCGCGCGCAGCGCAGCGCTCATCGCTGCGCACCAGCCCGCGCATGTGCTGCTGGTGGGGATCGCCGGCAGCTACAGCCAGGATGTCCTGCCCGTCGAGACGGCCTGCACCTTCAACAGCGTTCGGATGGATGGGGTCGGCGCCGGCGAGGCCGATGAGCAGCTCGGCCCCGCTGAACTGGGCCTGCCCCAGTGGCCGGGACCACGGCCCGCCGAAGTCGTCGACACCCTCAACCTGCCGCGAGCCAGCAGCCCCGGCGGACCAGCCGGCGCCCAGCTGCTCACGGTCTGCTCGTGCGCAGCGAACGAAGCCCAGGCCGCCCGGCGGCGCCAGCGCTTCCCCACCGCTATCGCCGAAGACATGGAGGGCTTTGCTGTCGCGCTCTCCGCCTACCTGGCCGGCATCCCTGCCGGCATCGTGCGCGGCGTCAGCAACCTCGCGGGCGATCGCAACGTGGGCGGCTGGCGCATTGAGGGAGCCCTCGCGGCAGCCTACCGCAGCGCCCTCGACTGGATCGCCGCCCCCCCTTGCCTCCATCGATGACCCGCCTCAGCCTGGGCATTTCGACCTGCCCGAACGACACCTTCCTGTTCCACGGGCTCTTGACAGGCCGCTCGGACCCCCACGGGCTGGAGCTGGATTTCACCCTGGCTGACGTCCAAGAGCTCAACGTCGCCGCCGCCGCCGGCCGCTTCGACCTGGCCAAGGCCAGCTACGCCGCCGCCCTAGCCTGGGGGGATCGGCGCGTCGTGATGCCGGTCGGCTCGGCCTTGGGCTTTGGCGTTGGGCCCCTGCTGCTGGCCCGCTCGACGCCGCCCGCGCTGCCGGGCAAGCCGCGCGTGCTCTGCCCGGGAGAGGGCACCACTGCAGCACTGCTCTACACCCTCTTTCACCCTGGAGAAGGCAGCGTCGAGCACGCGCTATTCAGCGACATCATGCCAGCGCTCGAGCGCGGCGAGGCGGACATGGGCGTCTGCATTCACGAAGGGCGATTCACGTATGCAGAGTCGGGTCTCGACCTGGTGGAAGACCTGGGTGAGCGCTGGGAACAGGCCACCGATCTGCCCCTGCCCCTGGGCGGCCTGTTTGCGCGCCGGGATCTCGGGCCCGATCTGCTCGAGCGCCTCCACCGGGCCCTCCAGGACTCCCTCGCCTACGGCCACGCCCACCGGGACGAGACCGAGGAAAGCATGGCCAAGCACGCCCAGGAATTCGATACCGCGGTGCTATTCCAGCACGTCGACCTGTACGTCAACGAATGGACCCGCGACCTGGGCCCCGTGGGGCGCGCAGCGATCGAGGCCCTCCAGTCGCGCGCAGGCCGGGAGCTTCCCGGCCCCTCGCTCGGCATCTATCCCGCTTGATCAGCGGCCCTGCGGGCTATGCTCCGGCATGACCCAGCGCCTTTTCCACCTCGTCCCCGATGCCCAGGCTGGCCAGCTGCGCGGCACATACACCCCAGCGGGCTATGCCGCCGAGGGCTTTGTGCACCTTTCCTTCGCCCATCAGCTGCAGGGCACCCTGGATCTGCACTTCGCGGATACTCGCCGCGTCCTACTGATCGAGCTGGCCTCCGAACGCCTTGGCGCCGATCTGCGCCTGGAGCCCTCCCGGGGGGGCGAGGACTTCCCGCACCTGTACCGTCCGCTGGAGCGCGGGGATGCGATTGCAGCCTGGTCTTTGGACGCCGTGCCCGGTGCAGGCCTGCGCGTGCCCGAGCTCGAGCGAGCGGCTTCGCTCAAGCTCGACGATCTCTGGTCCGCCTAGCCCGGGCGAGCGACAGGAAGCCCCGGCTGGACCGCAAAAAGCCGCGCGCCCCGGTCCCAATCTGGGTCCAGGGCGCGCAGAGGGTCGCATGCGACCAGGCTGCCTGCGGGGCGTCAGTCCTGCTTGCCGCCGGCGTCGCGAAGCTCCAGCATCTCCTTGCGGATCTCCTGGGCCATGTTCTTGATCTCTTGCATCGACTTGCGCACCCGGCTGGTGGCGGCCTTGTTGCCTTCCTCGGCCTTCTGGACGTCGCCGCGGGTGGCCTCAATGATCTCGGAGAGCTTCTCGAAGTTCTGGCTCATGGGATGGTTGTTCGTAGGGGGCTGTGGGGAGCGCCTTGGCAGGCGTTACGGGGTAGGGCTAGGCCCCCTTGGGGGCCATCGAGAGGCCCCTAGAAGACACAACCCACGCCCAGGATCAAGCCCTGGATGCCCCTAGAAGGGTCAGAACGGGGCGTTCCAGTCGGCCAGACAGCACCCGAAACGCCTCTAAGTCCAACATGTGCAACAGCTTAGGTTATTTGCTCGACAGGATTGTCGTGCGCAGCCCGGCCAGCCCCAGGACCACCTTCCACTCGGCCGCGGTCACGGCCTGAACGGACAGCCGCTGGCCTTTCTGGACAACCGCCATGTCCTGGAGGTCGGGGTGATCCTTGAGGGTCTGGATGGGGATGAGCTCGTCGAGCGCAGCCACGCCCTCCACGTCCACGCCAAACCAGCGAGGGGCCTCCGGATTCGCCTTGGGGTCGAAGTGGCTGTCCGCTGGATCAAACTGAGTCGGATCTGGCCTCCCCGGGCCACACACCACAGCGATCCCTGCAATCCCAGGCGGCTTGGCGTTGGAGTGGTAGTACAGGACCCCATCGCCCACCTGGAGGTCGTCGCGCAGCATGTTGCGCGCCTGATAGTTGCGCACACCGTCCCAAAAGGTGCGCTTGTCGGGGGCCTGTAGGAGGTCGTCGATCGAGAAGACGTAGGGCTCGGACTTCAGCAGCCAGTAGTGGCGCGGGCGCTTGGGCATAACGCAGGGGAGCCTAGCAGGCCGGAGCCGCGGTCTCAGCGGGATTTTGCCGCCTGCGCGGACGACGGTCCTGGCCCATTGGCGAAACGAGTCGCTCCCCGCGAAAACCGCCCAGGAGGGTGAGATGGCCCGTAGGCTAGGTGTACCAGGCGACGGAGAGCAGGAAACCCACGATCGACGGTGATGAGGAAACGACAATGTGCCCTGCTGGGCCTGATCGGCGCGCTGGCGCTTTCGACCCTAGGCTTCGGAGCGCAGGACCCGATCCCTGTCACCGAACCCGTCGGCGGCGATACCCATGCCGAGGCCCTCCGGTTTTGGAATGAGCTCCAGGCATCGGTCAAGGACGGCACCCTCACCGCCGCCCAGGCCAAGCAGCGCCTCGACGAGTATCGGGCTAGCCGCGGGCTCCCGCCTGCCACAAACAAGAAGCAGCGCCGGGCGCAACGGCAAGGGCAAGCGGATCCCCGGGGACAGGCCGGGCAGCAGACCAGCGGCAAGCAGCCCGGTCAGGTCAAGGCCAGCTTGGATACGGCGGTCCGCAAAGGCCGCATGAGCCAGGAGGAGGCCGACAAGCGCTGGGAAAAGTGGCAGCGCAACAATCCTGGCGCCGGTGCCCCGGATGCGCAGGCCGAGAGGACTCCCCCCGCAGCACCCAAAAATGCAGCTCGGAGCAAGCGAGCGCGCGCAGAGGCTGAAAACACGCCCCAGATGGCCAAGCTGCGCGAGAAGCTCAAGGCCGCGGTCCAACGGGGTGACATGACCCAGGATCAGGCCATGAAGCGCCTGAACGCAGGCCTTCGCAATCAGAAGCAGGCCCAGGGCTCGGATCAACAGCTGCAACAGCTGCAACAGCTCATGCAGCGAGTGCAGGCCGCCATGGCTCAGGGCTCCCTCACCAGCGCAGAGGCGCTGCGTTTCCTCGAGCCCCTCAAGCTTCACCTCGACGGGCTCCAGGCCGCTGACGGCGAGCTGGCCCAGACCGGGGATAGCAAGCCCCGCGCCGGCAAGGCCAAGGCTGCGCGCAGCGATATCCCCGCCCGCATCCAGGCGATGGTCGACGCCGGCACGATCTCGCCCCTGCAGGGCAAAGCGCGGCTCGAAGCCTACCGACGGACCCAGGAGAAAGGTCAGGAGCAGGCCGCCCCCCCCTCCAACAGCGAGACCGCGGACCGCAAGACCGCCGAGGTCACCGAGCTCGAGCGCCAGATCGACGAGGTGAACACCGCTGTGCACGAGAACCGCCTCTCTCGCGAGGACGCCTTCGCGCAGATCCAGGAGCTGCGCAAGAACGCAGCCATGGCCCGGGTGGAAGCCGAGCAGGCCGCGCGTGCGGAAAGGGAGCTGGAGTCCTTCCAGCGCCGCCTGGGTGCCAGCGTCCGGGCCGGCAAGCTCACCGCCGAGCAGGCGGTCAAGCGGCTCGAAGCCTACCGCAAACGCACCGAGCGGTAGCCCCCGGGCCGCGGCGTAGGCGCCCGGCCTCAACTGCCAGGCGGAGGGTTTGGAACCCAGTCGACGAAGACTTTCGTATTTTCAGCGCCCGGCCCGCAACGAATGACGAAGACCTTCGTAGAGTGCAGCGGCAAGCCAAGCCCCCGAGCCCCTCCTCCCCTGCACCATGCCGCGCCAGCCAAGCCCAAAGAAGCCCACCGAAGCCGAGTGCGCCATCCTGGACGTCCTCTGGGACCGCGGAAACTCCACGGTTCGCGAGGTCCACGAGGTGCTCGCCCGGCGCCAGGACATCGGGCTGACCACCGTGCTCAAGCTCATGCAGATCATGACCACCAAGGGTCTGGTCGAGCGCGACACGGAAGTCAGGCCCCAGGTGTTCTGGGCCGCTCAGCCCCGGGGCCAAACGCAAAAGGCCCTCGTGCGCGACCTGCTCGACCGGGCCTTCCGTGGTTCCCCGGGCTCCCTCGTCCTGCAGGCCCTCTCCCTGCGCAAGACGTCCCCCGAAGAGCTCGAGCAGATCCGAGCACTGCTGGACGAGCTCGAGGAGGGCCGCGACTAAGCATGGACTGGCTCGACCATCCCCTGACCCTGGCCTGCGGCGCCGCGGTGCTGCACTTCCTCTGGCAGGGCAGCTTCATCGGACTGATCGCCTGGGTCCTGCTGCGGGTCCAGCCGCAGGGACGTCCCGATCGCCGCTACGGGATCGCCTGTGCCGCCCTTGGCCTGTGCGCGGTCTCCTTCGGCGTCACGGCACTCCTCGCCGCGCGCTCCGCCGTCCCCCACGGGGTGCCCGCCTCCTTCGATCCCGCCGCCCTGGTAGGCCCCACCCTGCCCGCTTCCAGCAGCTGGAGTGCAGCCCAGCTCGCCGGACTCATCTGGGCCGCCGGGGCACTCGCGATGCTGCTGCGCTTCATCGCCCAAGCGGGCCGCGCACGGCGCCTGCGCACCTTGGAAGTGAG
The DNA here is from genome assembly GCA_964459495.1 of uncultured Planctomycetaceae bacterium. Lineage (GTDB taxonomy): Bacteria > Planctomycetota > UBA1135 > UBA1135 > CAYWNK01. The sequence goes on along the minus strand of CAYWNK010000013.1, from coordinate 7,903 downwards.
CGCCCCCAGCCTCGCCTGGCGCGCCACCTTCGAGGACCTCAAGCGCCTGGTCGGAGTCTCCCCCGGATTGCGCCTACTCGCCAGCGGGGCCTGCCGGGTGCCCATGGTCGTGGGCTGGTGGCAGCCCGTGGTGCTCGTCCCCGCGTCCGCCTTCACCGGCCTGGGCACGGACCAGCTGCGCTCGCTGCTGATCCATGAGCTCGCCCATCTGCGCCGCCTCGATCATCTCGCCAACGCGCTCCAGTCCTGCGTGGAGATCGTGCTGTTCTTCCACCCGGCCGTCTGGCTGCTCTCGGGCCTAGCCCGCCAAGAGCGCGAATGCTGCTGCGATGCGATCGCCATCCAGCACACCGCCGACCCCCGAATCCTCGCCCGCGCCCTCGCCGACCTCGCGGCGCTTGGCCTACGGCAACCCGTCCCCCAAACCCAACTAGCGGCCAACGGAGGCCCACTCATGCAACGCATCCAACGCATCCTCGCACCCGATTCCGCTCCCCAGCAGCGCCGCCGCGGCGCAGTCCCCCTCGGACTGGGGCTCACGCTGGTCAGCCTGCTCGTCATCGGCGGAGGCACCATCGCCCTGGCCTCGCCCGACGTGCAAGAGGAAGTGCCCGTCGTCGATGCAGAGCAAGCCCGGAAGCAGGATCCCATCGTACGAGAGCCGGCTGCGGCGGATGACTCCGCCAACCCCAAGGACGGCGGGAACACTCCCCTCCAACGGTTCCAATCGGATCTCGAGCGCATCCAGTTGGATCTTCAGGCCCTCGTCGCCGCCGGCAAACTCAAGCCCGCCGAAGCGAAGGCCAAGTTCGATGCAGTGAGCAAGCAGCTCCTGATGACCCACACAGCCGCAGAGCTTCGGAGGCGTGCGGCCGAGGAGTCCGCGCTCACTCGCGAAGACTGGCTGTACACGCATCCCTCTGCCCAAGATTCACCCACCGGCCAAGAGCGCGTGGAACAGGCGCGCAAGAACCTCCTCCTCCAGGAGCTCGACAGGGTCGCCGCGATGGGCCGTTCCCTGAAGCAAGGACTTCGTCTGGAGGGACTGTCCGCCGAACAGGCCAAGGAATCGCTCGAAGCGATCTCCGCACAATCCGTCCAGCTCACCGATCTCCGGGAACAGCTGGAGGCTGAGAGCCGAAAGAGCAGCCAGTGGGAGGACCAGTTGGCGCAGCTGGAACAGGAGCGCCGGGACATCGAGCAGGTCATGCGCGAGACCCAGATCAAACAAGCCGATATCTTGGAGCGCGCTCGGGCGCTCAACGCCGAGCTCCTCCGCCTGCGCGCCGGCAAGCGGACCGCCAGTGCACGGGCAGGGCTTGGAGCCCTGCGTGACGCCGGCCCCAAGAAGCCCCGGTCCCTCGCGGATCATCTGCGTCAGGTCGAACTCGCCACGGCCGCAGGCAAGATCTCCAAAGAGCAGGCCATCACCAGCCTCCAGTCCATCCGCCTCGCCATGCGAGACATGGAGAACGCCCTGAAGGAGCAGCTCGCCGAAGAAAATCGCGCCGAGCGTCTCGAGGCCGAGCGCCTGCTCGAAGAGTCCTTCTAGCGGGATGGGCGCAGCCAGCTAAGTGGGCCCCGGGCCCCGCTCGCGCTCCAGGCTGCGCCCCAAGGCCCGGTCCCTTGGGGATCGAATGGCGGGAGCGCATGGGAATCGAACCCACCGGCCACGCTGTTCACGCAGCCCGACGGCTTTGAAGGCCGAGCGGCACACCAGCACCGATCCGCTCCCGCAGGTGAGCGGACCATAGCTCCCGACGGAGCCGGCGTCGAGAAGTCGATGCAGGCCTTGGAAACAAAGCAGGGTGTGGGGGGGAACGGGTCCGAGGCAGGCACCCACTCCCAACGGCTCCGAGCGCCCGTTCCAGGAATCAGGAACAGCCGTAAGAACAGGGTTGATTGACGCCCCGGAGCTTGCTGAGGGGCCCCTAGTGCTCCCTATCTTGAGTAAGGGGCATCCGCCAGCTCAGCCTCAAGCCAATGCAACGCTTGATCAGTGGTCCAGGCTGAGCCCCGTTCCTTCATCGCCCATTTGCCCTTGCCCGCAGGCCCACTGCTTTGGCCTGCACCCCTCCGCCCTTTCCATTTCCTTAGCCCGGCCGAATCCAATCGCATGGTTCTCTCCCATTCGAATCGCTGCCTACGCCTCGCCTCCCCCAGCCGACACCACGGCCGCAGTTACGACTCCGAACCCGGCAAGCTGCCCTCCGCCACACTCTGGAGGGACGTCCATCATCTCGTCGAAGAGCTGCCTGGCTGCGTTCAGGTTGCGTTTGCTGTGCGCTGCCTCGAGCGCGCCGCCGAGTTTGCAAACCCGGGCGACATGGGGGCGATCGACCATGCCATCAGCCTGGCCCGCGGCTACGCCAGGGGACTTGAGCAAGAGGCGCAGCCCATGTCCAATGCCGACAGCAAGCGCTCCAGCTATCAGCCCGGCAACCGCGTGTACTCGGCGGCCCTGTGGCTGGTGGAAGCGATCCTAGCGGAGGGCTCCGCCGGCACCACAACCTTCGTGAAGAGCTCGATTGCCAGCGCCATAGGCGCCGCGGGCGCGGCCGCACACTCCGACCAAGCCGAACTCACTCCCTGGATGGTCTACGGCCAGGTGCGGCGCGACCTGAACTCCCTGACCTCGCTTCGGCAGCGCCGCGACTGGAGTGGATCCACCGCCATGGACCCTGACGAGCTCGGGCCGCTCTGGGAAGAATCCGGCTTCCAGGCTGTTTAGGCCTTGCCCTGGGGCACGAGACGCCCAGCTGCCCCGTGACCAATCCCCCCCGGCAAGCCGCCGGCCCAGCGCAGCAGCCGAGGACCGTGGAGGTCACGGCCCTCGATGCCGCAGCTGAATGGAATGCCGCGGGTGAGGCTGTCAAAGCCCGCGGGCAGCTGCAGCCGCAAGCCGGCTCCGCCCCGCACGGTCTCGCCGTCTAGCCTTGCAATCACGTGGGGATCGTCTAGCGGGCCGGGGTCCTCAACCGAGAGCAACAGGCTGCCCCGATCGCGGCGCAGGGTCAGGCTGGCCTGGGGCTCGCTAGGACTGTCACGCAGGCACATCAGCCGGCGCGAAAGTCCATCGGCGGTGGTCACGCGCTCGCGGCGCAGGGGCGCATCCAGCAGCAGCTGGCCGCCCGCGTCAACGGTGCCGTCCTCACCCGTCCTGATCGTTCCCGAGCGCCAGCGAAAGAGAACTCCGAAGAGCGGGTCCGGGCCCGGCAGTCGTCCGCCACCGGTCAGCCGTGCCCGCACCCGCTGCCGCTCGCCAGGCGCGAGGTCAAAAACCTGCGGCAAGCCCTCGATCTCAAACGCGCCCGATCGAACGAAGATCCCGCAGCGCACGTCGACCTCGAACGGGAAGGGATTGCGCACCTCCGCCTCGATGGCCCAGTCTCCGTACCACTCCCCCCGCCCGCGGGTGTCCTCAGCCAGGGCCTCGGGCTCGATCTCGAGCACGGGCACGTCCAGGGGATAGGGACCGTCGTCGTTCGGCGCAAGCTGCATGAGCGCACGCACGGCCAGCGCACGGTGCGGCTCGTTGGTGTTGAAGCCCACCAAACCGGCGCGGCAGGCGCTCAGCAGATCATCCGGCTCGTCGAGTGACCATGCCCAACGCTCCAGCTTCCCGTTCGGCACAGCCAGGGCCTCGGGCGTCCAGCCCCGGGGACCGAGCCCTAGCGCGGTCAGCCGCTCATCCCGAGCAAAGCGCAAATCGTCAAGGTCGGCGTCGACTCCAAGCAGCATGGTCGGCAGCCCCGCGTCGCGCGCCTCAAGCATGACGCCGCGATCGAACGACGCCACGCGCACCCGGACTTCGCTGCTGCCCGCGCGGGCTTCCCGGCCGATCCCGAGCTCCGCCAAGGCCTCCGCCACCGGAGCGACCAAACCCCGCTCCTTGAGCTCGATCATGTGCCAGGGCCGCTTGTCCCCCGGCCCATCGGAGCTCGCAGGCCCGCTGACCACCTCCAGCGCCTCGTCGAACAGGGGGACCGGCTCCCCGCGGTAGGTGCGCGAAAACCAAGACCCCGCGTCGACCCCGAAGAGCTCGGGCAGGCTGTGGTCCCGCAGCAGTCCTGAGTGATCGGTCGTGCGCGCCAGGTCCGCGTCATGTAGCAGCACCGGCTCGCCGGTCGCACAGGCGCGCAGATCGTACTCGACCCCGTCGAGCCCTAGCTCGATCGCCCGGCGCAAGCCAGAGAGGGTGTTCTCGGGCGCCTCGCGTGGGGTCCCCCGATGGCCCAAGATCCAGGGCGGCCCCGGAAGGTGAGCCCCGCTGGCGCCCAGATCCCCCAGGCCCTCGTAGGGATTCACTGGAATGGCCGGGTCAGGACCAGGTTGCCGCTGTAGCCGCAGCTCACGAGCACCGGCTCGCCATCGATCTCCCCCGCCGCAAGGTGATGCAGCTTATCGGTGTCGGCCAGCGCGGTCATGTTGGTCGGGCTCGGTGGCTCGGAGTGCAGCCGAACGGTGTGGTCGTAGCCAGCGCTGGCAAAAGCCCAGGCGTTCCCTCGATCGTTCCTGCCCTCACCGACGAACACCGCACCGCGCAAGCGATCGCTCGAGCGATACAGCTCAGCGCTCGCGCCCGCCCTCCAGAGCCGCAGCACCCCATCGTTGCCGCAGTAAAGCGCCCTGTCATCCACGGCGGAAAGGCGCGCTAGGGGCTGCTCGTGTCGAACGAGAACCTCGCTGTTCCAGGTCTCCCCCTGTGAGCCCTTCCCCGGCCGCTCAAAGCGGACCAGCGAGCCATCGTCACAGGCCACTAGAATCCCCCCCAGGCCCAGCGCTAGGCCTTTGGCGTTGCCCGGCAGGCTGCCAATCACCCGACTCTCGGGACCCGCCAGCCCCAGTGTCACCAGGTGCACCCGGCGCGTGAATCCCGCAAGGACCACCTCGTTTCCGGGCGCGCCGGAATCCACGTCCCCCACCGCGGCGGCGTGCAGCAGCGCGCTATCGCGCAACAGCACCCGTCGCTGCCAAAGGCCCTGTTCGCGCCACAGCATCCATGCGATGCCCGAGCCTCCGTCGTCTTCCCCGCCCTGTTCCACGCCCACCGAAACCAGGGCTGCGAGGCCCTTCGGCCCGACCGGCCCGAGGGCCAGCTGAATCTGCTCCCCGGGCACCTCGTCGACCACCTCCGCGGTCCAGCCGCCGTCTTCCTGTCGGCAAACGTGGACACGACCGTCGCTTCCGACGGTGGCGATCTCGGGTCCGCTCGAGCGCTCGTCCAGTTCGCCGATGCCGCATCCCCCAAGCTTGCCGGCCCCCTGGATCAGGACCACATGCTTCTGGGTCCCCGTCCCCCCATCGGGGCTGGAGCAGGCGAAGACAAGAAGGGCCGGCAGCAGCAGCAGAAGCTTCGGGAGATCGTCGATCATCGGTCTTGAGCCGAAAGGAAAGGGACGAGAATTCGAGTAGGTAGCGAGGATTGCGGCAGGGACGATCGATCAACGCAGCTCGATCGAGCGACCCGTCGATGCGAGCACCTCACCGACGGCGTGCACCGGCACGTCGCGGGCGCGCAGCTCGGTCTCCAGGTGCTCGGCGTTTTCGGCCGGAAGCACGATCAACAGGCCGCCCGAGGTTTCGGCGTCGAAGGCGATGTCCACCAGGGCACTATCGAGCCCATCGGCCTGGGTCACGTCGTCCCCGATCGAGGCCTTGCCCCGGCCGGTGCCGCCCGACACGACGCCGGCCGCCGCCAGGTCCCGCGCGCCAGGAAAGATCGGCAGGCTCGCCAGGTCGAAAGCCAGCGTGACCCCGGACGCCCGCGAGATGTTGCGTGCGTGCCCGATCAGGCCAAAGCCCGTGATGTCTGTGCACGCGTGGGAGCCCGCGGCCTGCATCGCTTCCGCCGCGGGACCGTTCAGGGTCGCCATGACCCGTGCGGCCGCCACCACGTCCTCGATCGGCGCCTTGCCGAACTTGCCCGCCGTCGTCATCGAGCCCATGCCGAGGGGCTTGGTCAGGTACAGGCGGTCGCCAACCTTGGCGCCCGCGTTGTGGGTCACCTTGTTCTTATCGACCACGCCGGTCACCGCAAAGCCGAAGCTGGGCTCAGGCGATTCGACGGTGTGCCCCCCCGCCAGCACGGCACCGGACTCGCGCACCTTGTCGAAGCCGCCGCGGAAGATCTCCCCGATCCACTCCTTGTCGAAGCCCTTGGGGAATCCCGCGAGGTTCAGGGCCGACACCGGCCGGCCGCCCATCGCATAGACGTCCGACAGCGCGTTCGCCGCAGCGACCGCCCCGTAGAGGTAAGGATCGTCGAGCACGGGCGGGAAGTAGTCCACGGTTTGCACCAGGGCCAGCCCTACCCCGGCCGGCAAACCTTCGGCCTCACCCAGCAGGACAACGCCGGCGTCGTCGAGGGTTTGGGGCCCCACCAGGAGGCGCGGATCGGAGGAAGGATTGGCGTCGCGCAGGACCTGCGCGAGCTGCCCCAGGGGCAGCTTGGCGGCTCAGCCGGCGCAGGCGGCGTAGTCGGTGAGGCGGCGCTTTTCGGACTGGGTCATGGGAGCTCCTAGGGGCCTGGAATCGGGCGGGCCCAGAGTATGGCACCCGCGCTCGCCCCTTGAACCCCACCGGCCCCGCTTTGTGGAAGAAGCGGCCCGCTCGAATCGCGCTGACCCTTCAGGCGGAGACGTAGCGGGGATCGCCCAGCAGCGCGTCCCGTAGAACGCCCCGTGTGTCGATCACCAGTGCGGCTTCGCGCTCGATCACCCCCAGGTCGAGATCGGGGTGCGCGGTGACGATGACCACCGCATCAAAGCCAGCCAGGGAATCCTGGTCCAGCGCCACGCTCGCCTCGCCCACGACGCCGCGCAAGTCCGCCCTGGCGATCGGCAGCCGGGCGAGGAGCCCGTCGTGGTAGGCCAGCCGGGCCCCGGCCCGGTGCAGTTCCAGGGCCAGAGCTGCACCTGGCGAGTGCTCTGTACCGTCGACTCCAGGCTTGTAGGCCAGTCCAACGATCAACACCCGTGAACCATCGATGCTCCCGCCGCGCGCTTCCAGGGCGCGGCCCAGGACGCGAGCCACCTGGCCAGGCATCGACCGGTTGACCCGACCGGCGTGCTCGACCAGCTCCGCCGGCGCACCGGCCCGCCGTGCCGCCCAGGCCAGGTAGGCCGGGTCGACGGGGATGCAGTGCCCCCCCACGCCGGGGCCCGGGTCGAAGCGCTGGAACCCGAAGGGCTTGCTCGCCGCCGCGTCCAGCACCTCCCAAACGTCGATCCCCATCTCCGAGAAGCTGACCTTGAGCTCGTTGATGAGCGCAATGTTGACCGCGCGGTAGACGTTCTCCAGCAGCTTGGCCGCCTCAGCGACCTCGGGGGACCGAACGCAGCGAACGTCTTTGAACGCCGCGGAATACAGCTTGGCGCCCAGCTCCCCAGCACGTTCGTCCAGACCGCCGACGAGCTTGGGGATCGTCGCGAGCTCCGCGCGACCGGGGTCCACCCGCTCAGGCGAAAAGACGACCGCGACGTCCACCCCTGGCTCGCGCCCGGCCGCGCGCAGCTCCGCGGCCACAACCTCGCGGGTCGTTCCCGGCCAGGTGGTGGATTCCAGCACCACGATCGCCTCCCCGCTCAGCGCGGGAGTGGCCGCGCGCACCGCCGCGCGCACCGCCCCCAGGTCCGGCTGGCCGTTTTCGTCAAGATCGGTGGGAACACAAATCAGATACCCGTCGAGCTGCAGGCCAGCGGCTTCCAGCTCAAGGGCGTCCCCGGCGAGGGTGAAGCGCGGCGAGCGCGCCAGCTGCTCGATATCGAGGTGGCTCTGGTGCGCCGCCGGAGCGCGACCGGCGGCCAAGGCCACGCGCTTCGCCCGGTCGGGGTCGACCCCAACCACCTCGAATCCGGCGCCGTGCAGAAGCTCAGCGAGCGGTAGGCCCACCGCCCCCAGG